>PSPR01000037.1 GCA_004195515.1 Methanobacteriota archaeon
TTTTCCCTTGGAAATAATTGTGATGATATAATCGTTTCATCACCTGGATTGCAAGAATGGTTAGCAATTAGAGAATTCTCATCAACTATTATTTTGAATAGAAGAGAACCTGTTTCAAATTCGGTAATCAAAGAAAAAGTGGTGGGTTATTTTGGTAGAATCAGAGACTTGGATTCAATGGGCTATATGATACGTGCGACAAAACAATCTGGATTCAAATTAATTATTGCTGGTGATGGTCATTTGGTCGAGGAGTTATTGGTTAGAAATCCAGACCTTGATTATCGTGGTCCTTTCGATGAAGAGGATCTCGTAAAATTGATGTCTGAAATTTCGGTAATGTACGCAATGTATTCTACAAAAAGAGGAAATATCCTCGATGGTGCACTGCCGGTTAAGATGTTCGACGCTGCTGCTTTCGGTATTCCTTCAATAGTCAATTCAAATACTCCAATGGGAAGGTTTTGCCTCAAAGAAGGACTTGGATTAACAGCAAATTATGGCGATGAAAAAAGTATCTCAGCAGCATTCATAAAGGCACATGGAATGAAAATTAAAAATGTCAAGGACACCACTGAAGAAAAAGCAAAATTATTGGCAATTATCGATAATCTAGTCGGTCCACTTTGACCAAGTGCCATCGGCATTTTGGAACCAATGGTCACCATTATCTGCTTTGAACCAATTCGTCCCCGATTCATCGGGATCGATATAATCACCAGTAGGTAATTCCTCCCAAGATTCGACAGTATTTTGATCAGTATTATCTACTTCCTCAATAGTAACTGAAGGTGTTACTTCTTTCTTTTTTGGTGCTGGTTTTTTCTTTAGCAATATGACTACTACTCCAACCAATGCCAAAACCACCAAACCACCAATTATTCCAATAATAGTCATTGTACCGAATCCATTGGATTCGCCTTTTGAGGTATCTACAGTCGCTGGATCTTTTCCGCCATCTGATTCGCCAGTTAATAGGCAACCGGGATAATTGATTTCATCATCGAACAAGCCGTTTGGCGCTTCGATTGGACACATATCCGCTTGATATGCACCTTCGATGAACATACCAGGCCATTCGCTGTCCCTACTCCCATTCCACTCCTCAATCCCCCAATTATCTCCAAAGAGATCACCATCGGTATCGAACCATTGAGTTGGATTATCGAAGAACATATCCGGTCCCACACCGACGTCACTATCCCAGCGTGAATTGGTCCAAAAAGCGTCGGGGTCGGAGTATCCATCACCATCAAAATCTGGGCAACCATAGCGGTCTATTGTCGAAGTACCAGCATCATCGGTGCAAAAATCAACATTTAATCCTTCGAAATTATCGCCATAGCCATCGCCATCTAGGTCAGACCATTGAGTCGGCTCATCGATAAATGCATCAGCTCCATGAAGTGCTAACCAAACCAAATCCGGGTCTGAGTAACCATCTCCATCACTATCGACACAACCGCTTCGGTCAGCGCTTGAATTTCCAAAAAAGAACGGGCAGGCATCGGGATTATTTCCACTTGGATTATCACCAAATCCATCAGCGTCACCATCGTTCCATTGAGTAGGGTCTTGGAAGAATGAATCTGCTGCATCGGCCCAGCCATCTGAATCGAAATCAGGACAGCCTCGCATGCCTCCAAGGGTTGCTGTGCCTTCTTGGTTTGGACAAAAATCGATCGCATCCGAAAAATTATCATTGTCATCATCGTTATCTTCACGCGCATCTAAACAGCCATCGCCATCATTATCGTTGGTTTGATTTTTTCTCCAATTTGAAATTCCATTCGGACAAAGGTCGACTTCATTTATCAATGAATCATTATCGTTATCGTTATCCTCGTTATCATTTCGACAACCATCTCCATCTCGATCTGTATTTGAACTCGAATTCCAATCGGTTTCGCCACGAGGACATTGGTCATCAATATCCAAGATACCATCGTTATCATCGTCGAGGTCCTCATTGCTACCCTCATCTTCACAGCCATCGCCATCTTTATCGGTTTGAACTGCAGAGGTCCAGTTACGACTTCCCATTGGACAATCATCTAGTGAATCGACCACGGTGTCACCATCATCATCGGGATCACAAATATCCCCTTGACTATCCTCATCGTAATTCGATTGATTGAAATTAGCTAAATATTGGCAATTATCATCCACATCCAAAATTGAATCATTGTCATCATCGAGATCTTCGTCTTCGTCTCTACAACCATCTTGGTCCAAATCATTGATTGCATCGGGGACCCAATCAATGATTCCTGAGGGACAATTATCCTCTGAATCATTATATCCATCCGCATCATCATCAAAATCCTCATCAATATCGCGGCAACCATCTTGGTCATGGTCCAAACTTATATTGGATTGATTCCAATTCATCATACCATATTGGCAATCATCCAAAACATCGTGTAAGCCATCGTTATCATCATCGGTTTCACAAGCATCTCCTCGAAGATCCCCATCGTAATTGGATTGGTTGGAATTTGCTATTTTTAAGCAATTATCGACATAATCCAATATGCCATCATCGTCCATATCGTGAACAAACTTCCAAACAAATACATCTTGATTTGTTGCAGATTTTGGAATATTTCCAAAGTTAACCGTTCCAGAAAAATCACCACCTGCTATTATCGAACCATCGCTCAAAGTAAGCAATGCCCGAACCGTATCATTGCCTGCACCACCGAATGCG
The DNA here is from genome assembly GCA_004195515.1 of Methanobacteriota archaeon. Classification (GTDB taxonomy): domain Archaea; phylum Thermoplasmatota; class Poseidoniia; order Poseidoniales; family Poseidoniaceae; genus MGIIa-K1. The sequence continues at coordinate 2,711 of PSPR01000037.1, forward strand.
GTAGCCCACTGGAATTTTCCAGTTTCATTCACCGAAACGATATAGGCATCATACTCCATGGTTGAACTCGACTTGTTCAATACATAATTTGGAAATTGAATGGCGGTGTGAAATTTCCCACCGAATTGAACTTCGCCTTTGAGGTTAACCGAGATGGCATAGATTGTATCATCTTGATTTGAGCCAGCGCTGAAAATCCATTGTTGTACACCGCTTTGGTTATAATAGGCAACTAAAGGATCCCAAGAACCGACCCCCGTCTGAGTTGCACCGGTTGTATCTTTGTAATAGAGTAAAAAATTTCCACCAACTACCACGCCACCATTCGGATGCAGAGCCATGCTATTGAACCAAACACCACAATTACTGCTTAATGGACATTGAGGTCCAGCGATATTTCGGCCCCAGCGTAAACCTCCAGCATCATTATATTTTAGCAGAATTCCTGCCCAAGTGGACTGTGGATTTGAGGTGAATTGACCATTGAAACTCTCGCTGCCAGTATTGTATCCTGCTACGTACACATCGTTTGTGCTAGGCTCGTGAACCAATGCATATGGAGCAGCCACTCCTGACCCATAGGAGTCTTTTGCCCATACCCAGAGTTCAGAACTGGTGTTGTAATATGCTAAGAAAAATCGATAGTTTTCAGACATGCCCTCAGCATTAAGTTGAGTAGAATCGAATTCTGTAAAGTTTTGATAATATCCCGAGACATATAAATTGTCATAATTATCGGCGGCTATCGCCCAGCCAATATCAACGTCAAATCCACCAAATTTGATCGCCCAATCGAAATCACCTGTCGAGTTCACCCGGGCGACCCAACCATCATAACCGGTTGTGGTTAGAGTGGTATTGCCAAATGTGACCGACCCACGGAAATAACCGGTACCATAGACATTGTCGTTTGAATCGACGGTTACTCCCCAGCATTGGTCATAATACAGCGCAGTACCCGCCGATACTGCCCATTGCCAAACTCCAGCAGTATCGAGTTTGGCCATCAAAATATCACCTTCTCCCTCGGTATGAACTTGGATTCCACCAAATTGGCTGACCTGGTAAATCATTCCACACACGATGATGTTTCCTTGGGAATCAAAGGTCATTTCATAAATTCGATCATCATCCGCAGAACCGCCCACTGAGGACCAATTTGATGATGCTCCTCTGCCCCAACCAACCGCGTTCAAGGCATCGACTTGAGCGAGAGTCATATCCTCTTCAGGGATAAGATTTGGTGATGGCTCAGGAATGACTTGATCGATGATTTCTATTTCAATATCATCTGGGATCGCTGGAATGTACGAAAGCAAGAGGCAGAGCAAAATACCGAAAACAAGACCGCGGCGCATAGGACGGTGGTGGAAGCCACCCTTCATCAACTCAACGCCCCTATGGGGCGTAATCAGACAAAGGGCGGTTGTTTTACCAATGCTCGTATCTTCTTTCTTGGACTTGCGACTATCATGACTTCATCTCCGGGTTGGACATTGGACAAATATCCCATGCCAATTCCAACTCGGTCCATCGATGGTGAGGGCGCACCTGAGGTTAAAATCCCAATTTTATTTCCTGCCAAATCCTCAACAATTTTTCCACCCCTCGGTAATGGCCCCTTTTCCAATTGTAGAACACCCCACCAGCGTTCGCAATCATCATTATGAGAGATTAGCCTTGATTTTCCTATGAATTCGTGATCTAAATCAAGGCCGAATGGAACATTGGTTTCAAAAGAATCTCTGTGTAGATCTGTATTATCATTCAAAGAGGGTGATGCGAAATCCACCCCTGAAAGTAAAAATCCTTTCTCTAATCTTAGAGTATCACGAGCACCCAAGCCAATTGGGGTTGCGCCAGCTTGGATCAATTCATTCCACAAGGTTGGAGCATCTGAATTTGGAATGAAAATCTCATAACCTGATTCCCCGGTATAACCAGTACCCTGAATCCAGCCAGAAATACCTAAATCATTATCTTGGATTTCAGCCCATTTGAATCTTCCAACATGGTTTGAATGACCCAATGCTTTTTCACAAATTTGTTTAGCAAGTGGTCCTTGAAGAGCTAATATACTCGTATTTGAACTGAGGTCTTCCAGTTTGATCGAGCCATCAGTAGGTAATAGTTTTGAAAACCAATTCCACATAATAGAGACCATGCTTGCATTGGGTACGCCAAGTATTTCGGTATCGCTAACTACCGCGAGAATCATATCGTCAATCAAAAATCCTTGGTGGTCTAAAAAATGAGTATATGCACAGCGGCTAGGTGGGACACTAGATATTCTTTGAGTGGCAATACTCTCTAGCCAATCTCTAACGCCTTCACCTGAAAAACGGAAAGTACCCATGTGAGATACATCGAATAAACCTGCTTCCGAGCGGCATTTAAGGTGCTCTTCAGTTATGCTAGAATACCAAATAGGTAATTCGAAGCCATGGAAATCTACGATATTTGCACCAAGAGCTACATGCTGCTCATAGAGGGTGGTTCGCACCGGTTTCGCTTCGCTCATATAGATGGGCAAACGCCATCGACTCATGAACCTCACTGGTATCTAAACAGGTGAGTTGTTCCTCCAGCAAGCAACGCCATCTTGAGTAAATCACAGCCAATAAAAGGTAAAACACCGGCACTGATAGCGACCATCAGACTAAAATCGAAGGCGGTCATCTTTGTGGTATTCCACGAATGATATCATCTGCCGTTGAATTGATTTCGCCAATCAATTCATCCAAAGAGGCTCTGCTAACCATTGGATTTGATATGACTGGCCTCAGTATAGTTTGTCCGTTCAGAGTGGACTTAGATATCATAAATTTACCTCTCCTCATAATACGCTTACGGACTTCGGTATTCAGTTGATCCAAATCTACTTCTGTATTTGTGTATCGTAAACATAAATTGGTCCATTGTCTGGAAGAGGCCAATTCTAAATTGGGATGGGAAATAATTTGTTTTTCAAAATATGCAGCCAAATCCATATAGTCATCAACAATTTTTGCCCAACCAGCATCACCGATTTCCCTCCAAGCAAAGAAGAGTTTCAGCGCATCATTTCGACGGCCACATTGAAGACTGGTGCGGCCAAGATCAACGTTTTCTGCCTCATCTTGGAATAGATAATGGCCGATATTTGTGTGGGAACAAATCTTCCTGAGAATTTTCGGATCCTTGATTAAGAACGCCGAACAGATCATTGGAATCCCCATCATTTTATGAGCATCCCAACAAACTGAATCTGCAAGTTCAATCCCCTCCATCAAGGACCTATGATTTGAACTGAATAGACATGAACCACCCCAAGCAGCGTCGACGTGAAGCCAGATGTCCTCGGCTGAACAAATATCAGCAATTTTTTTGATCGGGTCAAATGCCCCTCTTACTGTAGTACCTGATGTTGCGACCACACAGACCGGAGTGAAGCCTTCTCTACGAGAACGATCTATTTCCTCCTGCAGTTTTTCGCTGCGCATTCGACCGTCAGCATCACATGGGATTTTTATGACATTGTCAAAACCAATTCCTAGAACATTCGCAGACATCATCACAGAATAATGTGATTCTTCAGAAACATATACCGCCAATTTAGTACCATCAAAGCCTCTTCTTTGGCCGAGTGGGTCAGCACGGTATCTACCACACATCATTCCGAGCATGTTTCCGTTCGAGCCACCTGTGGTAAGAGTACCATTTCCATCGGGATAGCCGACCAATTCACTCATTCTCTTAATGAGAGCTTGTTCGATAAGTGTAGCCAAAGGTGCAAGTTCGAAAGTATACATCGAAGTATTGGTTAGACTAGCAATGATTTCTCCAACGAAAGCCGCACTATTCAAACCACCCCAAAATGGGTTCATGAATCCTGGGTGAGCGGTATTAACACACTTTGAAAGATAATAGTCTAGGTCGCTTAGAACTTTCTCTAGACCTAGACCCTCCAATGGAAGTTTTAAATCACTGGTACGCCGAAGGCTTGATTGATCGATAAATTCTACAATTGCCCCAGTATTGTCGAGGTACGAATGAACCTTTTCGAATACTTGATTTAGAAATTCATCTTCGTTCATCCTTCGTCCCTAATTGGATTGCGGCGACGGACGGGTTTAGAACCCTCTGCTGCTCAGGCTCTAATATGGCCTTAGTGGAGAAATATTGCGACGGGCCAATCAATATTTTACTGGTTGGCCATAATCCGAGTCAAGCATCGTGGGACTCGGGACATTACTTCTCAAACCCCTCGAATCTTTTCTGGCGCCTGATGCGAGAATCCGAATTGATTCCTGAACATTTTGTGGGTGTCTGCGATGACCAAATGGTAACTGAATTGAGTTTCGGATTCACAGACGTGATTAGAGTTCCTGGTAGTGATGCAAGTAAGATAAATCGAATGGATTTTATCGAGCAGCGTGATGAATTCTACAATCGCATATCAGTCAATGCATCACGCATAAATATCTATCCAAGAGTAATTGCCTTTATTGGAAAGCGGCAATTTGCTCAACTATTCGACCCACCTTTAAAATCAACGAAATTTGGGATTCAATCAAAAGTCCCAAAATCATTACCCATAGAGAGCGAAATATGGGTGCTGCCCTCCAGTTCCGGTCGTGCTGCGATGAAATGGACGGATCGACTCAAACCATACCAAAATCTCAGCAATCGTATGCAAAATGCATTCCCCGTTAGGAACATTGAATAGCACCCAGCCGAACCAACGGCCATGTTAGGAGTAGATGGCTCGGCTTGGCTTAATCGATTACATATGCAATTGGCTCGAAATTTGAGGGCAGCGGATTGGTCTCAAGCAGAAATTGCCGACATGCTCGGCTCGACTCAATCAACGATATCAAGAATGTCGAGCCGCCCATTACCGAGATTAAATGGAACTTCAGATGAATCTACCATCGATGGCTGGGCTCACGAGATTTCGATGGCACTTGGTCAAATTGGCCCTGATAATCAACCCAACCGCCACCGTTTCATTATGGAGATTTCATTCGGTCATGGTCAAGTTCTGAGATTCGATAAATCATTGACCGGCCAAGACTTGGATTCTGATCAAGAACAAAGAGCCTTGCTAAAGCAATTGGAGTGGGCAATGAGCCGTATAGATATCAATCGAATCAAGGAAAAAATGCCTGCTGTTGGAATGAATATAGCTTGTTGTCTCGAAAATGCTAGCACAACAAAAGAAGTTGCAGCATTTCCAGGGAAGATCACCATCGTTGAAAATAAACTAAGACATCACGAAACTCCTGCATTCGACTCGTCGAACCATTTGGCAAATATGCTCTTAGCCGCACGGTCTTACGATGAAGCAAAATCTGCAATTTTAAATATTAAACCTACATCGAAAGAGGCGGTTGAATCCATTTGTGAGGACCTTGACCTAAACTTAACTTTTGCACCGGAAGGAAAATTGCAATCCCATCAAGGCATTGACGTAATACTCGATGAAGGAGGCTTTGGTTGGGAACCTTCGCTATACATCTTGGCTCATAATCCACTAGAATTAGTAGATAGAATGCATCAAATTTGTGCAATGATGTGAACAAAATGAATAAAATAATGATGATTTGTATAATTCTATTCTCGGCTATTTTGCCAGGTTGCATTGAAGATACTAAAGACGAAAATATAGAAATTACCATCGTGACATACGATGTTTCGGGTTTGAGTGACTCGATGTTGAGTGATTTTCAAAACAATACTGGTTATAGGGTCAATTTGGTGAAGCTCGATGATGCAGGTTCAATTTTGGACCATATATTGCAATCTAAGGGCTCTCAAACAGCCGACTTAGCATTAGGATTAGACAATACCTATTTGCAGATAGCACTAGATTCTGGTGTGCTGATTGACCATGCGGCAAAATTGTATAATATTGAACAATCTTCATTGGAGTTTTACAACGGCTCAAAAGCAGTTCCATTCGACAAAGGTTGGATTTGTTTGAATTATGATGCCGAGTTCGTTGATGGCGAGAACCTTACAATTCCAACAAGTTTATGGAATCTAACCGGGGATGATTGGAAAGGAAAGGTTGCAATCCCCTCGCCGATGACCAGTTCTCCAGGTAGGGCTTTCATGGTAGCAACAACAGATTATTTCGATAATGACGAGGATAATACAACCGATTGGACCGATTGGTGGAGTGCGATGAATGATAATGATATCATCATCACATCTGGTTGGAGTGAAGCCTATGAAACTCATTATACCGGCGGGTATGGTGAATTGACCGATGGTTATATCGGCGATGCAAATATCGCATTATCATATTGTCATTCCCCTGGAGTAGAAGCACACTATGGCGAAGGCTGGACCAAATCTGCAGCATTGGACATAGATCGCAGTTCATTTTTACAAATCGAATATATATCGGTATTAGAAGGTGCAAATGTAGAAGCAGCAAGCGCCTTTATCGAATATTTAGTCTCTGGTGAAATCAACCAAAATATGCCGACGGAAAATTTTATGTATTCTGTTCTCGAAAATAATGATCTCCCCATCGAAAATGAATATCGAGCAAATTCTCTAATCCCTCAAGTTTGTGCTGAAGTATCAAGTCAAGACATCGCCGTAAACATGGAAGATTGGTTGACGATGTGGAATGCTGCATTGAGTCAAGGGTGATTCCATGTTGAAGTGGGCCGGTAGAATCGCAATTGCGGTTTATTCAATTCTAGTATTTATTCCACTCATACTCGCTATGAATAGGATGATTCAAATCGCTGGAGCCAACCCTTTTATTTGGTTTGATTCACTCGGATTATATCAGTTGAGCGAAGGAGCGATTGCATTCACTTTTGTTCAAGCAATAATCTCAACGATTGCTACCTTGCTCATCGCCACTCCAATCGCGTGGCAATTGGGGAGATATTCTTGGCGAGGAAAACCATTGATGCGGGCGATCCTCACCATGCCATTTGTGATGCCTGCAATCGTTGCTGCGATGGGTATCTTAGCCTTCGTCGGCCCGAATGGATTTGGCTATAGGAGTAATGAATCAACTCATTTTTGGACATTGATCATCGCACATGCTTGGTTCAATATGGCTTTGGTTATTCGGTTTACCGAGCCGGTTCTTTCAACATTGAACCGGAATTTGGAGGACCAATTGAAATTATTACCAAGCGGGAAAAGTGCCTTGGGCAGATTCAGAATTCTTTGGCTCCCTTTATTGACTCCTTCACTAGCAGCTGCGGCTTGTATGACCTTTGTATTTTCATTCACATCCTTCGCATTGGTAAGATGGCTAACCCCCTTAGAAAACTCGCTTGAAACCGTGATGGCAAGCATTGGTTCATCGGCAGGAATAGAAGGTTATAGCGAATATAGCAATGACTTGGTTTTAGCTTCATCGATGATCCAGTTTTCGGTATTATTAATGTCATTATGGCTAATGTCTTGGCTACAAGATAAACGTCAGTCTAAACTGCCTCGAGCAGATGAAGAATCTGCTCAAACAAAAAACACAAAGGGCTTATTCATTCTACTACCAGGGTTATTATTCGCACTCACACCAATGATTATCGTCGCATTGGCATCGATAAGAATCGTCTCACGCGATGGTGTAGAATGGAGTTTTGTAGCTTGGGGAAAAGCTTGGAATGGTGATTATTCCAATACTGGTGTTTGGGAAGCAATGTTGAATTCATTAGGTTATGCTTCAATTACATTGATGGTTGCACTTCCTCTTGGAATCCTTCTAGCATTATACATCAAAGAACTTGAAAATACTGGCTCTAAATATGCTAGAATCGTCGACTTGTTAACATTATTACCATTTGCAATTTCTTCTGTAATGATTGGATTGGGGGTAATATTAGGCATTATTATCATCGACCCTGTCGAATTAAAAGAATGGTGGATTTTACCTGCATTACCTCATATCATGTTGACGACTCCGTTTGTAGTTAGGATAATATTGGCAGCATTAAGAGGTTTAGATCCTGCCTATGATGAAAATGCAAGAGTACTTGGCTTGAGCACCATTGAGCGCATGAAAAAAATTCATTTCCCATTGATGAAGGGCCCGATCTTTATTGCCGGTATTTTCACATTGGCCATGTCGATGGGCGAGTTTGGTGCATCTTGGGTTGTGACTCGGTTTGGTCAATGGGATACCTTACCGGTATTGATCGATCAACTCCGTTCTAGACCCGGATGGGACCCTTTGATTCAACCGACTGCGGCAGCAGCTGCTACTGTATTGATGGGAATTACCCTTGTATTATTCTTGATTGCTGAGAGATTTCGAACTACGGACCAAGAGGGGATGTTTTAATGTTAAAATGTGAAGGATTAACCAAAGGATTTGGAGAGATATTATTTGAAGATTTTAATTTGGAATTAGACGATGGAGAAATCGTTGCGATCACCGGTCCTTCTGGATGTGGTAAAACAACTCTCCTAAGATGTATTTGCGGTTTGGAAACCCTTGATTTGGGTCAAATTATTCTAGATAAAAAGATTATCACTTTCGATAAAGCAGAAGCAAGAGGCATCGGTTTGTTATTCCAAACCCCTGTCCTTTACCCTCACTTAAATGTTGAAAAAAATCTACGCCTTGGCGGCGGTGGCGATATAAATAAAGCACTGAAAGAAGTTGGATTGGAAGGGTTCAATCAACGAAAAATCGACAAATTATCCGGTGGAG
>PSPR01000038.1:0-7472 GCA_004195515.1 Methanobacteriota archaeon
GCGACCGAAAACGGTGTTGCATGCCAGATAGACCTAGAGGCAACTCATGAAGAGGCTCTTTCAATAATTTCAATCGATTTGATCGAAGAGTATGGCGTTTAAACATCACAGTAAATCAACATTCAAGAGCTTTTGCCGATTCAAAGCGTATTTTTCGTAATCGACTTGGCCCGAAAAGCCATTTTTTGCCCAATTTATCCAGTAGTTGTGAACCAGAGGAATTCTATTCCTAACCTCATTTAAAAATGATGTTACCTCTTTGGCATGAAGATTGGAAATTTGCAAATATTGTGCAATAAAGAAACGAGCTTGACTTTGTGAAGGGAATTTACTCACATCGGGCTCAAACCAGAGTGGTGAGCCACAATCATACATCCATTCACAAAAGAAATTCGCAATATCATAGGCTGGGTCGAGTTTTCCAACATACTCAAAATCAAGAAAATGAATCTCTATTTTTTCGTTTGTACCAATAAGGATATTTGTGAAATTCAAATCGTTATGATTCCTCTGTGTCGTCTTATGCATAAAGGCTAATTCAGCCGCGAAAGCGCTCAATACATCGAAATTCTCACAATCTTGTCGGGCCATAGGGCGTCCGGTCACCCAAACTTCAAGTCGTCCCCAATCGAATTTTTTGATAACCTCAGGGCCGAAATTACACTTCTGAAGATGGAGTTCATCCAAATTAATATTGCCAGTTAACGGTCCAAACACTTTCAAGAAAAGTGGATCTTTACCGGTGGTGGATACCTTGTAATTATCATTGCTCAAACCAAACTCACAACGATTAAGATTAACCATATTGCTGTCCCAATCTAATAACTTGAGCACGGTCAGTAATTCTTGGCTCTTTTGTGCACCTAATATGCGCTCCATTTGGCCTTGGGATTCAACTTCCACAGCACCTACTTCCTCGCTTCTATTTTGAGGCTTTCGGACCGAAATAACCGATGCTAACAAAAACAAGCATTGACAAGGGGATTACCTCTGGGAAGAATGTGCGTCTACTTTCTGTATTGCTGATCTCTTTGCTTCTGATCCCAGCGGTCCAAGGCCAAGGTGCTTCTGAGGCATTGCAGGAGTGTCCTAGTACTTTGACTGGCAGTACTCAACCTCAACAAATTCATCTACAAACTACTGAAAACCCTTCAGAAATGAATGTATTATGGGCAACTGAACGAAGAGGGAATGCTGAAGTGCAATGGGATGGGCAATCTGCAATCGGAGAATCCTATTGTTATAATCACGACATGGCGTTCCATTTGGCAACGATGACAGGTCTTGAGCCAGGAGAAGAGGTCAGTTACAGAGTAGGCGATGGAAACACTTGGTCTTCGGAAATCTCCTTTACAACAATCGACCCAGAAGCCAACCGGTTTGAGTGGATATCTATAGCCGATCATGGCATATCTGGTGAAGCAGATTTGGTTTCAGATGCAATCTTAGCCGATTCCGATGCCCAGATGGTAACCATCTCGGGTGACATCTCATATGCGAATGGTGATCAATCGATTTGGGATGATTACTTCAATTATAATCAAAACAGTATGCAAACCATACCGTGGATGACATCTGTTGGCAACCATGAAAACGAACCCGGCATCGAATTTGAAGCATATCAACACCGATTCGATTCTGAGGGTGAAATCGAAGTCGAACCCTTTTGGTATAGCAGAAACCTCCCCGGCGTTCACATGATTTTCATGTCCTCAGAGCACCCTTATGACTCCTCATCGGCTCAATTTTCCTGGTTGGAAAATGACTTTTCCACAATTGACCGCGATATAACACCATTTGTGATCGTTTATAGTCACAAACCAATGTATTCATCAAATAGTTACCATGGTTCTGAATTCGAACTAAGGGAGTCTTTAGAATCATTATTCATAACAAATCAAGTGGATATAGTCATAGCAGGACACGACCATTTCTATGAGAGAACTCATCCAGTCAAGGCGGAGGTAGTCCAAGTAGCCGGAGAAGCACCGGTCCATTTAGTGATTGGAATCGGCGGCCGAGATGCGTACGAAGAACTTGATGAACCACAACCGGAGTGGAGTGCTTATCGAGAAAACAACACCTATGGGTGGACCAGATTGGTGTACGATGGTGAAGCACAAACTCTGGATTTAACCCATCATCGAACCGATGGTACAATTGGCGATTCATTTACTCTTTATGTCAACCAACCAATCATCGAACCTGAAGAAAGTTATATCTATGGCTTTGAGCCATTTTTTACTCTCCTAGTGATAATCGCCGCTGCCAGTAGAAAGGGAATATCCTTTTGATCAAGATTTCATTTCACCCACGGTCAATCCAGCTTCGCGTGCTTTTGCACGTTCTTTGGATGACTCGGATGCAGATACCAAGTATAATTCGCTAAGATAGTCGAGATGACCTGGCGAGGTCACGACCATGATATCGTCTGCAGTAAATTGGCTGGGACAGGTATAGCCGCATGAATTTGTTAACATGTAGACCTCTTTTTCAAGGGTTTTTACATAATTGGCAACCCTTAATGCTGCACCGTTCACATCTAGGGCCCGCTCCAATGTTTTATCTTGGGTCGCAATTCCTGTAGGACAGCGATTTGAATTACAATCTAAGGCCTGAATACAACCCAAAGAGAGCATGAACCCACGGGCGATGTTGACCCCGTCCGCACCGAGAGCTAATGCGACAGCAACATCGATTGGGGTTGCTATTTGCCCTGAAGCGAATAGATGGACCTTATTGCGTACCCCATGAGCTTTAAACGCCCAATCGACCATTGCAATGCCTTGTTTCATCGGGACACCGGCATGACTTGCTAAGACCAAAGGTGCTGCACCGGTTCCACCTTCGCCACCATCGACCGAAATAAAATCAGGTCCGCGACCAGGTTGGTCAGCCATCGCTTGAGCGAGTGCTTCTATCTCTTCGATATGACCGGTGACAATCTTGATTCCAACCGGTTTTTTTGCGATCTTGCGCAATTTATCGATGAAGTCGAACATGCCATTGACATCATCGAATTCGTCATGACGCGGTGGAGAGAGGATATCTTTGCCGAGAGGTACACCCCTAATCGCGGCGATTTCGGCGGTGATTTTTTCTTTTGGTAAGATTCCACCTTTGCCAGGTTTGGCCCCTTGCATAAGTTTTAATTCGATCATTTTTACATTTTCTGCTTGAGCAATCTTTGCAAAAGATTTCTCGGAAAATTTACCCTCATCATCGCGGCAACCAAATTTTGCAGTCCCCATTTGGAAGATTACATCACCGCCCATTCGGTGATAAGGGGCAAAGCCACCCTCGCCGGTATTGTGGAGGATTCCAGCCATTCCTGCGCCTTGGTTGAGGGCGCTGACCGCGCGCGCAGAAAGTGAACCAAAGGACATTGCAGATATGTTGACGAAATGATTCAGAGTGACTGGGTTTTCAACCCCGCTCGCTTCACCTATAACCTTGTGATAACCATCGTGGCCCGAGGATTCTTTGCGAAACATCGCCGGCATCACCGTGTAATTTCCAACCGCATCGAAATCGACTTGTGAGCCGAAACCAATCGTGTTTTTCTTGCCTTTGGAAGTTGCATAAATCCAATTTCGGGTGACACGGTCGAATGGTTTCTCTTCCAAGTCATTGGCGAACCAATATTGTCTCAATAGTGGACCAAGATGAACAGCAATCCAGCGTCCCCAATAAAGGACTGGGAATCGGCGCTGAATCGGATTCTCGGTTTGAGTTAAATCGTGGACGAATAAGAACATCAATCCGAATATTAATGCGCCGAGAATAACCACTAAAACATGAATCCAAGAGCCTGAACCAAAGGCTGTGGAAAGAATATCACAACTCAGATATGCTGCAGTTATACAACTGGCGAGCCAGCCAAGAATCCAATAATGCAACTTGCCCATGTTTAGAGTCATGACCGCTAGAGGTATTGAAATAATCGCCTACGGCTTTTGAAAAATTACGCTAAATAACGCTGAGTTTCATCAAACCCACCGATGAAAACCGGTTGGTCTTTGCGGATATCGATTATGACCGGCACCGTTCGATGCCCGGTCTCGGCTACAACCTCGGCTCTAGCACTGGGATCGTGGTCAAAATTGGTCTCGGTAAATGTGAAACCCTTAGCGGTTAAGAAGCGCTTAACCGCAACGCAATAAGGGCAAACAGTAGTCGAATAAACCAAGAAATCTGTATCCGCTTCGGCATCAGCCATGATTCTGCTCATAACTTACCCCCAAGGCCAGACCCTTTTCAATCTAGCCTTGAACAGTCAAGCCTACATCGTCAATCGACCATTCGAGAATGTCCCATGGAATCGCTTCTTTGACAGCATCTGGATCTCTTGCAATTATTCCTACAAAACCACCTGCTGCAGCCCCCATGCCTTTCCATGCCCTAATACCATCGATATTCTCGAGTAATTGGTATGGCTCATTCAGACTAGGGTCTAAGCAACCTACGGCCTCGGTATAGGCATTCATCGCTTCACAGACCTTGTAGCGGTCATCTTGTTGAACTGCCATCGCCATGTCCCGCCCTGATTGTCTAATTTCCATCAAATGAGGGAGGACTTGTTCATACCGGTCCCAAACGCTTGAATGGAGGTCGCCGGAGGTGTGACGGATTCCTGTATCGGCAATGATCAGATGTTGTTCGAGCCAAGTGATGAAGCGCGGACCGGGAGTTAAGGGGAATCTTTCGACCTCTTCGCCAATAAATTTCAGATGTTGAATTCCGCCGTATCTCGATGCCCATTGATCTTGGCGCCCGCCGTGGTTGCCGAGAATTTTTTCAAATTGATAAGCTGCCTCTTCCGAACCCTCCGCTCCTTTGATAGCTGCGATCAATGCGACATTTATCGCACCGGTTGCTCCCAGACCAGAACCTATTGGTACGTCGCAAGAATAAGATGCAGATAATTTTCCATCCTCATCAATCTGTACTTCGGCATGGCCGTAATGGTTGATTGCAATATTGACAACATCACCACCAACCTGTTGACAAAACGGCGGTGCGTCTGACCATCCACCTGCGAGATCTATTCGGACCGGTGCGCGAGCCTTTGCCATGAATTTACCAAGAATGGTCCCAATATATGGGCCCTCCCACGAAAAGACATCGGCGGATGTAATCATAATACATACCATGTGGTTTGCGAGCGGAATTATTGGGTTGACATTATTATTAATGCGAAACGACCTAAAGGCGATTTCGAAATGGTTATTCGATTGGAGTTCAATTGGAAAATCGAATTTTCAATTGAATTATTCTGCTAAAGATTCGAGCCATTTTTTAATTGAAAAGTGAAATTCAATTGGAATCATGTGACCTTTTTGGTGTTGAATCCGAGTGACATCCCAATTTGCTTGTTCAAATAATTCGGCAATTTCGGCCCCAGATTCGAGTGAAACCCGATGATCTTGCTCTCCATGCATCCAAAATAAACTAGCAGCAGAAATTTCTTCCAACCGCATCTTAAGTTCGAGCGGTCGGACCGCTCGAGTGGCGATTGCAATTATTCCAATCACATCTAAATCGAATTGAAGAAGTTCCTGGGCCATGGCTCCACCTTGGCTAAAACCACCCAAAACCAATTTGTCATCCGGAAGTAATTTCTTCAGATACAATAGGTTTTGATCGACATCATCTAATTCTTTTGAACTTAGAATTCTCCGCTTTGGATCATCTTTCTTATTTTCGTAGCGCCACCAAGTAAAACCTCTACGAGGATGAGTAAACTTTGCTTGTGGAACCAAAAGATTCCAGCCATCAGGAAGAATCTTTTCTGCAAATGATTGCATCATCTGAGAACTGCCAGTCATCCCATGCATCATGACCAAGGTTGGCATAAGGATCACAAGACCCAATGGTTTTCAATTCCGCCAGCAACCTTGAGATGAATATAGGAAGTAGAACCTCTTAGACTGACCGTCAAGCTATATTCATCGGTTTGACTAGGAATAGTGCCCAATCCACCCGATTCTCTTGCTCCTGAACCCCATGCTCGAGCCAAAGGAGAATTACCGGCATGGTCTTTGATTGTGAGTGAACCACTACCGCCTTGGGCAATTTCGACATCTAAGTACCAAACAAGATAATCGAAATCGACACCGCTTGGATGGCCACTATCGAGAAAGGTATCATAGATGTCGCCATCGCTTTCTTCATAGAGTGCATCTTTGAGATCTGTCGCTCGAATGAACCATATGTCGCCGGTGAATTCGCCGCCTAATTGAGTGAGGGTCATCTCGAGTTGAACTTCATCTTCATCATCATACCAGATGAATTTTTCAATAAAGCCATACTCACCATCGAAGTTGTATGAAAGACGGTGACCATTTGTGCTAATTGCGGTAACGACTGCGGTGCCGTCATTAAATCCGATTGTTTCGGCTTGCCAATCTTCACCTAGCAAAGTAAACTCCCAATTATCACCGATGACCCACGGGAAATTGAATACGTTTTGAGGCTCTCCGTTCTCATATACAGATAAATTATCCATTGTGATACGGCCTAAGAAAGGGTTGTGATTGATTACCGCATGCCGTTGCGCCTCTCTTTGTGAGGAAATTCCAAGCATGAATAAGCCATCTTCTTCACTGACGTTTGCAACCACAAGCCTTGCACTATCTTCACCAAACTGTGGAGTGGAGAAGGTGTATAGCCACCAATCACCTTGTTGCCAGCCAGGTTTTTCCTTGAACTGTTCATCTTCAGGAGTTGATTCATCGGTTGATTCCAGGCATCCCGCGAGGGATAAACTCAACATCAGTAAGGCCAAAAACACGGCTCGCATGTTTAACCCCTACCAGCCGTCTTTTTTGAGGCGTTCTATTGCTTAACCAGAATC
Organism: Methanobacteriota archaeon; assembly: GCA_004195515.1. Taxonomy (GTDB): domain Archaea; phylum Thermoplasmatota; class Poseidoniia; order Poseidoniales; family Poseidoniaceae; genus MGIIa-K1. Next base: position 6,857 of record PSPR01000038.1, read on the forward strand.
AAAGAAGCCCAGTTGTGGTTAAATTACCGGTTCCAGCCAAGACAACTGCTACGATAGACATCAATTTGATGAGGATGTTTAACGAAGGTCCAGAGGTATCCTTGAATGGATCACCGATGGTATCGCCGATGACTGCAGCATCGTGTGATGCATCGCCTTTCTTTGCTCCTTTGATATGACCTTGTTCGATAGCTTTCTTTGCATTGTCCCAAGCGCCACCGGCGTTGGACATGAATAGAGCCATCAAGACACCGGTTACAAGAGAACCTGCGAGTAGACCGCCCAGAGCGACCGAACCGAGTATTAGACCGACCATTACTGGTGCGAGAATCGCTACAACACCTGGTCCGACCATCTCACGAAGAGCGGCTTTGGTGGAAATATCGATACACTTTTGGGATTCTGGCTTGACGCCTTCTTTACCTTCTAAGAGGCCGTCTATCTCGCGGAATTGACGGCGGATTTCGGTGACCATCTCATCAGCGGCTTTGCCGACGGAATTCATGGTCATTGCCGCGACAACGAATGGAAGACCTCCACCGATGAGAAGGCCGACCACTACCATCGGGTCGGTCAATTCCAAAGTAAGGCCACCCACAGCGGTAGTATAAGCTGC
>PSPR01000038.1:7479-19205 GCA_004195515.1 Methanobacteriota archaeon
CCAATAGAGTCGAGAGCATCGGTGATTTCACGAACCTCAGGCCCAAGATCACACATCTCAGCGATTCCACCGGCGTTATCTGCTACTGGGCCATATGCATCGACTGTCATGGTGACGCCTACTGTTGCAAGCATTCCCATAGCCGCCATTGCAATTCCATATAGGCCGGCGGTTCCACCGCCCATGAAATGGTTTGCGCCCATGATTCCAGACGCGATTAGTAAAACGGGGACGAAAGTAGACATCATTCCGACCGACAATCCTGCGATCGCATTGGTAGCAGGTCCTGTATTAGACATCGCTCCGATGTGTTGAACCGCCTTGGGCTTGATGCCAAAGATCGGCTCGATACCGGTATAATATTCTGTAACCAATCCGATGAGTATTCCTACGAATGAACCTAGGACAACAGAGTGCATAACTCCGTACTCTACATCTATCAACCCTTGATTGATAGCGCCATAGCCACCTGCTGCGAAAAGAATAGTATTGCGAAGAGCTGCTGCTGCATCTTTTCCATTCTTTAGAATAGACATAGAGAAGACACCGATAATGGAAGCGGTATAACCGATGAATCCGAGGAGAATCGGAAGGATGACGTAATCGGCGGACATTCCGCTATTTTCACCGCTTGCGATGATCATCGCCGCGATAATGGAACCGACGAATGATTCGAAGATATCCGCACCCATCCCAGCAACATCGCCGACGTTATCTCCGACGTTATCGGCGATAACACCAGGATTACGAGGGTCGTCTTCTGGAATTCCTGCTTCGAGCTTGCCGACAAGGTCTGCACCGACATCTGCAGCTTTGGTGAAGATACCGCCACCGACACGAGCGAATAGGGCGATGGATGAAGCACCCATGCCGAATCCTGCCGCAGCCGAGATGTCTGCGTTTTCAGTTCCAGCACCGAGCCAATAAGCGATGAGAGAAATACCGAGAAGACCGAGGCCACCTACCGATAGCCCCATTACAGCTCCACCGTTATAGGAGACCGCGAGAGCAGCGGATTGCCCACCGTTCTTTGCTGCCATTGCGGTTCGGCCATTGGCCGAGGTTGCCGCGCTCATTCCCGCAAGACCTGCGAGTACCGATGCGATAGCTCCTGCAAAGAATGCAATAGAGGCATTCATGTCATTGAGGACTGCGAGCAATCCACCGACGACGACTACGAAAATTGCGAGAACCTTGTATTCAGCCTTCAAAAAGGTCATAGCGCCTTTTTGAATCTCTTCTGTGATCTCGGCAACCTTTGGGTTGTCGATTTTAATTCCGTTTACTTTCTTGTACAGTAGAGCAGCTATGACCAGTCCGAAGACTGCAATGCCGGCAGCAATTAATGCGATGTTTTCCATAAGACCCACCTTGTTGGCCCGGCGACCGAGGTCGCCTTCATAAGGTAATCCCTAAGCAAAAGGCCGTAGTATAGCGATTAGACTCATTGGACCTTATAGCCAGCATCATCGATGGTTGCGCGAATTAATTCTTCGTTGAGGTTTTTGCCAGTTACGCTAACGGTATCATTTTCGTGACTTGCATCAACTTTTTTCACACCGGCAAGAGCTTGCAATAATTTGGTGACTTTCCCCGAACAATTTCCACATGACATTCCCGTTACGTCGAAATTGAGCATTTCTGAGCGATTAAATAAACCCATGACTAAGCCGATAATGCACTCCTTCAAGAAGGCGATGGTTCAAATGATAGTGTTGATGGCCAAGGTAATGTGTCCATTAGCGCTGAGGAGATTTTGGCCGAAATCGGCCCGGTCCAAGAGATCCTCGATGCTCACGATGGCGTGGTAACCGTCATCGATACTTCCGGGGGTGTGGTGATGCTCTCTCTCGACGGTGGTTGTGTGGGTTGTTCATCGACTCCGATGACCGCTATGCAAATCTATTATTCACTAAAAAAGCTCGACCCGGTTGAAGATGTTGTATTTGTCAACGGCGAATTACCGGATTATATGAGGACCTTTATCGACCAAAAAATGGCTGATGAAGCCGAAAATTCAGATGATGAGCCAAAAGGCGAGATCATTTGAAAGTCATTCCTCTTCCAAAATCTTGCTGATATTGTGAGGATTTGCGCCAAATGAAACATTTTCTCCCTTGATATTCATTCGAGCCGATAATGCGATTATCACACACACAACCGATAATGGCAGCGGCAAATAATTCGAACCCCAAAGAGTTCCACCTGCAAAATGTAACCACCACAAAAGAATTGCCGATAGCATCAAAGTAAACATAATGAAATTTTGAACCTTAAGTTCCAACTTGGCATTACGAGAAAAGGTTGCGATAAACGTGAATGCAACCAAAGAGATTGAACAAGTCAACTGAGCCATTAACTCGATGGTTGAGGCTTCGACCATAGCAGAGCCGAGCAGGCAGGGGTTCTTCAACCGGCGCCCAGGTTGCGAAGACATGGCCGGTACATCGTGGAAATTACCGAAGGCCCGGCCGAATGGTCCTCCTTACTTTAGTCGAAACCAAGTGAGTACTGCTCTTCATCAAATGGCAGTACTTTTGGAATTGAATGGAGCAAATATGTTTCGCACTCGCTCATATCAGAACGGAAGTCGATTGATTGGCTCTCTGGCCCAAGATTTGGGGGAATTGGTTGCGAGCGGAGAATTATTCGATCTCAAAGGCATCGGAAAAGGACTCGGTTCGGCGATCACCCAAGCTGTAGGTGATGGCAATTGGCCCGAGGAGTGGGTTGAGTTGCACGAAAAAACACCGCCGGGCCTGATTGAAATGCTTGGAATACCTGGAGTCGGACCAAAGAAAATTAAATTATTATCCGATGAATTAGGCGTTATGACAGTCGCAGACCTGCAAGAGGTTTGCGTAAAAAATGAGGTTGCGCCGCTCAAGGGATTCGGGGCTAAAAGTCAACAACGGATTCTCGATGGAATAGACTTACTAGCCCGATTCAGCGCAAGGCGCCGGTTGGATATAGGTTTGAGATATGGCCATACTTTTCTCAACATGATAAATGAAATTCCGGGAATTCAAAAGGCCGAATTAGCCGGATCTGCTCGCCGTCGAAGAGAGACTATTGGTGATCTCGATATCGTGGCAGCGGTAAATCCAAGCGACATCGATACAGTTAGCCAAAACATTCTGTCCTTGGCAGGAATCGCCGATGTCAAGGGGGCAGGTGGTTCAAAAATATCGGTAATTCTTGATACTTCAATTTTTGAGGAAGGCTTCTCACTAGGCCATTTAGATGCAAATGTATTAGATGCAATCGGCGGTCAAGATTACGAACAACTAGAATCCGGTGGAACCATCGATGCCCAAGTTAGATTGGTCCCTCCATCGGTTTTTCCTTTCACTTTAGCTTATTTTACCGGTTCAAAAGAGCACAATATCCGCATGAGGAAAATCGCTCAAGAAAAAGGTCTCAAATTGAATGAATTTGGTTTGATGCCCGAGACTGAATTAACTGGATTAGAAGCGGCAGCAACCTCATTATCAGCGATTGACGAAGCAGAAATATATGGTCATCTCGGCTTGGATTTCGTTGTTCCAGAGTTGCGAGAAGACATGGGCGAAATCGAGGCCGCTCAAAATAATGAACTGCCTAATCTTCTAAAACTGAGCGATGTAAAAGGGAGCCTCCACAATCATACTACCCTATCGGATGGAGAGGCTAGTCTTGAGGAAATGGCAGATACTGCCAGACGAATGGGTTGGTCTTGGCTCGGAATCGCTGATCATTCACCGACCTTGATGGTCGCCAATGGAGCGAGTGCTGAAGATTTGTTATCTCAACATGAGAAGATGCAAGTTTACAATCAGGATTGGAAAAATCAGGGAGTGGATTTCAGATTGTTTTCAGGGGTTGAATCCGACATCTTGGAAAATGGAAAACTTGACCATCCTGATGATGTTCTGTCCAAAATCGATTACGTGGTTGCCTCTGTCCACGCGATGGGTCGATGGGCCAGCCGAGATGAATCACAAAATACCGAAGACCTGCTGAAATGTTTGGACCACGAGGCAACCACGGTATTGGGCCACCCTACCGGCCGAATTCTCCAAGGAAGAGATGGCTACGAAGTCGACCTCCATCGAGTTCTCGAGCATATGGCAGAATACAATGCGGACGGCGTACTCAAAGCGGTTGAACTCAACGCCTCACCTTATCGCTTAGATCTTGATTGGCGACTATGCAAACGCGCCAAAGAACTCGGGGTCCCAGTCGTAATCAATCCTGACGCTCACTCAACCAGCGGCTTGGGCGACATAGATTATGGGGTTATGGTCGGGAGAAAAGGTTGGCTTGAAAGTGCGGATGTTTTGAACTCTTTGAGCGCAGAGCAGATGAACCAGCGCTTGCTCGGGGTGGATTGATGAGGTTTTTACGGGCGCTGATAATCGGCACATTATGCTTTTTTCCTACGACGATTATCGGCTATCTCGGTTGGTTAGCAACCGGTTCAAACCCTGACAACTATTCTGTGTCGGTCATCTTTTTTTGCAATATCATCCCACTTGGTGGAATGATTTTCGGCGGGTTGTGGGCATGGAGAACCGGCGAGGAGTACAGCGTTGAAATGGTTGTGTGATCTCATATGAACCGTGCTGAAAAATCTCAAAAAATCATAAGAATTCTCGATCGACTTCATCCTGAAACCCCAATTCCCTTGGACCATCAAAATGATTTTCAACTGCTGATAGCGGTTTTGATGAGTGCTCAAACCACAGATAAAAAAGTCAATCAGGTCACACCTCAATTATTCGCAAAAGGCTCGAATGCCGAACAGATGTCTCAAGTTAGCATCGAAGAAATTCGAGTTATGATCCGAGAGGTTGGCCTGGCACCAACCAAGGCTAAAAATATCCATAACCTCTCAAAGATTCTGGTTGAAAACAATGATGGCAAAGTCCCCCAAACTTTTGAAGAATTGGAGAATTTGCCCGGAGTAGGTCACAAAACCGCATCGGTAGTCATGGCCCAAGCCTTTGGAGTCCCCGCTTTTCCTGTAGACACTCATATTCATCGATTGGCGGCTCGCTGGGGTCTTTCCAATGGCTCAAATGTGACCAAGACCGAGAAAGATCTCAAAGCGGCCTTTTCTCGAGATTTGTGGAACCGGCTTCATTTACAAATCATCTTTTTTGGTCGAGAACATTGTCCTGCTAGAAATCATGATTTGAAAAAATGCCCGATTTGCTCTTGGGCTGCGACCAAAAAGCGCATCGCAAGTGAAGTAAAATAAATCAAGCTGTGAACATCGAGGATGCTCCATCCAAGATGAATGAACTGACCAAACTAGCGATTGCTGCAATCCATAATAATTTGATTATTTGACCCAATGCGCTGGTGAATCCTCCTCCCCTAAGACGGGTTGCGATGAAGGAAACTGCTAATACTTGAACCAAAATCAGAATTGAAACTATTATTTTGAATAATATAATATTTTCTTCAACCGCTCCAGGATTTTCCATCACTGGCAAAGCAAATCCGCCCGCAGATTGGGTGATAGAAGCTATGTCGGTCGTTTCAGACAATCCAGTAGCAACACCTGCTATTGTTTCCCCAAGTTGTAAAACGATGGAAATCGTCACATTGAGTGAAACCACAGTTGCTATCAATAAACCCAGCGAAACCCCGCTCATCATCGAAGCCGATAATCCCCGCCTACGGCGGAGGGAGAGAATATTTGTGACCGATTTTGAGACCATATCGGCTGTTGCTGCGGGTTTTCCGGATGATTGAGAACCTTCGATATAGATCCTATTGAAACGAGAAATGACCGAAGAATTGGTATCGGCTGCGAAATAATCCCAAGATCTCTCACTATCAATCCGAGTCGATAATCGCTTTTCGAGCCGGTCGATCGAACCATCCAGCATTCCAAAGTCAATCCCTCTGAGTGCTTTGATCGTGGCACTAGGTTCTGCAGATCTAGCTTGAGCTGTGCCACCTAAAGCACGAATAAAGTCTGGATAAGCCTCATCCTTTCGAAGGACTTTATCTTCTTCTCGGCGAGCTAAAGTCGCAGGAATCAACAGCGGCGTAAACGGAACTGCAATCAATATCAGACCATACTTATCCCACGATGTTGCCAAACCTTCCCAATATAAGGTGAGCATCGAAATAGTTGCAATCAGCAATATTACTGTTAATATCCCCGATCCAAGCCAAGTTTGTTTGAACAATATTCTAAATGGGGTGATGAATTCATCACGGGCAAATGTTTGGTCTTCGGGAATTGCTGACCTAAAGGCGATCAATCCACCTACTTGAACAACTATAAACAATAATCCGGCCAATAATAACCAACGGATTCTGTTTGCGATTTCGATAGGCGTGTCGGAATTATCGCCGATTTCGAAAAGAACTAAATGAATTCCAGCGATTACCAATCCAAATAATCCAGCCGATACCAAGGAGACATATACCTCCTTCATCGAATCTACTTTCTCCAGCCTTGTATCGTAAATCGTATTATATTGTTCAGCAACATTTTCTTGTTCCGACCGCATATATTCATCGATCGGTTGCCCTGCTTCAATTGAAAATGCCATGCGGTCTAGGAAGTCGGCCCAAAGTGGCGACGGCGATTGTTGGCTGACGATACGAGCGGCTTCGGGCAAGGAAGTATGCCATTTCTCAACCAAGGTTTCGATGCGTTGAACCTCTTGGGCTAGCTCACCATAATCTTTCATTTGCCGCAAAATATCGAAAATGGTACTCGCTCCAATTTCTCCAAGAGATAAAATCCCCATTCTGGTGATGAACATATGCATCTCTTTTTCGATTTCAAGTGCTGAGCGTTGAACCTCCAACACTGGGAAATAAATCGCCCCACCTGTTGTTAAAAGCGGTAATAAAAATATCAATAAATAACCGGAACCACCAGCAAATAACCCCCCTTCTGCTGTACCGCCTGTAATCCAAATCATCAATGCGGCGGTCACTAAACCAGCAAAAAATGAAGGTAAAACATAAATTAGGCCGAATTTACCAATCGGCATCTCTAATCTACGCAAAGCGATTTCCCATGTCGCCATGCGTTTCATTTTTGATCACTTCTCCTATTCAGAATTCAGACTCAACTATTTTCAACACTAACCCAAGTGTCAATGGCTGCAGAAAATGAGTCCCAACCATTACTATAGTATATTCCAATCAAATCGAATACATCGTCAAAGTGGGTTAAATCTCGATCGACCATTCTTTGAATCGCTTCGGCTCTTTTATTCAATTCATCATAAACCAAGCGTTTGTTTTCAAGCCCCATTTGGGCAGCAATCTTGTTTTCAAGCAAATGAGATTGAAACATTCCTCTGAAATAATGCTTGTCCTTTACTGGATCCCATTCGAACATACCACGGGTTAGGACACCGTCGCTATGTTTGTTATAGCCGATAACTTCGTCTATTCCAGTAACTCTTCTTGCGATTCCTCCGCCAGGAGCTTCGACCACTTCTTGGAAAATTGCGAAATTCAAGTTATCGAAAAATCTGATTGGAACATTGATTGGATCACCGGTAAATCTCTGGATCATCTTTACGATACTCGATGCGTGGAAAGTTGCAATTACAGGGTGACCGGTCTGCATAGCCTGGAAGGCGGTCGCACCTTCAACACCTCTGATTTCTCCGATGATGATATATCTTGGACGAGAACGCAAAGCCGCTTTTAGCAAGTCGAACATCTCTACCCGACTCTCCTCGTTCTTGGATTCACGGGTAACGAGTCTTTGCCAAATTTTGTGACGCACTTTTACCTCAGGCGTATCTTCTGCAGAATATATCTTGACATTGTGGTCGATAAACGGCAAAATTGCATTTAGAGTTGTTGTCTTTCCAGATGCGGTTTCACCAGATACTAGAACCGACATGCCGTACTCTAAACAAATCCAGATATAAGCAGCTAATTGTGCGGAAATCGTACCCCAAGCGACAAGTTGGGTAATAGAAATCGTCTCTTCGGCGAATTTCCTAATTGTAAATGACGGCCCAAGCATTGAAACGTCATCTGAGAATATGATATTGATACGAGAGCCATCTAAAAGAGCGCCGTCGATAATTGGTTTATTATCCGAAACCGGCCGGCCAATTCTTTCACTCATCGCTCGCAAATACCGAGCTAATAAATCTCGCTCGCGGAATCGAATATTGGATGTGACCATGCCGAAGACCTTGTGGTCCATGTGAATATGTTTTAGACCGATAGAGTGTATATCTTCGAGCATTTCATCCGATAGTAATGTCTCTAACGGCCCGTTCCGAATCAGGTCACGAACGACAATATATCGCAGACGCTCGAGTTGATCTTTGGTAACGACGATTCGCTTATCGTCCATTCCAAGAGTTTGCCATAATTTCCCTTGGCGACGAGGTCCAACCAATTCGGTATCTAATACCGTATATCGGTCGACCATACTCGAAAGAATATTTTCGAATTCTTCGTCGGTAGTAAATGTGGGGGCAGTTGTCGCTTCTTGAAGCAAAGTTTCTATCAATAATCGACGAAGGTTTTCCTCCTCATCGGTCAATTGGGGTTCAAGACCAAACCACATTACATGCCCTGATTCCTCACCGGTTTCGGTCAATGGGCGATAGATATGAACAAAGATCGGTTCTTTGGTAATATAGATGAGATTGAGTGGTGAAATATCCCGCGCACCACGGTCCAACGGACCATAATACATCGGACGGCTGCCATATTGAGCTTCAAAATCTTTTACCCAAAGATCAATGTGAGGATAAGCGGCCATCACAGATGCAAGATCGCCTTTTTGAAAGCGCTGTTCTTCATCGACCATTATCAGCTCACCGCCGTAATATCTACGATGAAGCCCATGTAGGGCTCGACTCGCCAGCCAACGCTTGCTTGAACTGGGCCAGCTGCCCGTAAGAATCTGGTAACTATGATATTTCTTTTGATTTCCCCACCGACCATTCCGAATCTCATATCTAGAAGTACTTCGCTCGAAGAGCGGATGGTTTGGAGAAGTTTTTCATCCAATTCAGCCGGATCTATTGTTAAGAGGAGCGAACGAGAATCTGCACAAATTCTTCGAAGCCGCTGCATCAAGATTACTCTTTCAGCGGCATTGAGTCCCTCCGGCATCAAAGATGATGCCGAATCCAACACGACGATATCTGCTTTTGAAACCGCATCTGATTCAAGAACATCGAAAAGACCAACATCCGATTTTGTATCTGCAATGACACCATAACGTGAAAATACCATCAATTGGCCACTAGAGATATATTTTGTAATGCCATAACCGACAGAGTTCATCTGTTCGATCCAGCCTCTTGTGGTCAATTCAGTTGTTATTACTAGCAGTTTTGAGCCATTTTCCAACAAGCCAAAAATCATTCTCTGGCTTACCAATGATTTACCGCTTCCAACCTCGCCTTGAATGGTCCAAATGCTTCTGTTTGGCATTCTGAGTCCCATTGCATTGGCCAGAGAATCTTGTTCCAATTCAAATGGGAATCCATCTTCAACCGGTTCAGGTGGATTTTCAAGATTAGACAACTAGTCTCACCTCCGCGGTATCTGAAGCAGAGCCGGAGTGGCCGCCAGACAAATCAGATTGAACGATTATTGTGACGGTAATTCTATCCCCTGATATATATGAAAATGCCGCGTCTTCGATGACGGCCTCAAGCATAGATCCCGTCGACCAAATCCCGGAATTCGGATACAAAGTCAAGGTGGCACTTCCAGTATAGGAATTTCCATCGATAAATATCGAAACCGAAGATGTATCGAGAATTCTCGAGCCTTTATTTTGGAAATAAATAGTCATATTATCGTTGGCTCCTGCTGTTTGATACAGTACGTTTGCACGGTCTCCTGCAATAGCAACATCGGTTTCAGCATCGGCTAGTCTGCCATCGCTTTGCTCGGCGGTTAATTTGGCCATATCGCCCCATGAATTGAGTAAGGCGACCGAAGCCATTCCACTCACAATTAATGAAGCGACCAAAATAATCATCGTTGAAGAACCACCATCTGCCAAAATAACACCTCAGATAATTGTTGAGGCCTCATTGAGCCCACCGATCGAAACAGAGAGTCTCGATGAGGTCGCTTGGAAGCCATTATGATAGTACATGTGTAGGGTTTCACCTGGGAAAATAGTATCAGGAATATATCCGTGATAGCCATTACTCAAATTTACTGGATTAACACCATCGGTGATCAGCCAGGCTTTGTCTGTGTCGATATCGACACTACCATCATTGGTCAAGTTCAAATGAACAATATTGCCAATACGGGTAGAAATATTCAAATTAGAGCCAGTATTTGGTGCAGTAACCTCAAGGAAGTAGGAGGTAGGGTAGAGATACGAATTTCCATGGTCAAGGACATTTAATCCTGTGACTACTCCTCCTATGATTACTAAGTCTGCAAGAAATGTTCCTGCTCCTGTGCTGCCATTTATTTGAACTTGTCCTGCTGAATAGCCAGTTCCACCATCAAGGATGTTAAAACCAACAATTGCACCTGCGACATTGGTTGCATTTTCAATTGTAAAATCTGGGACGGGCGTTGCAGCTGCGTCGATTTCGGCGAGGGAATCATTTACCGATTCTTGTAATGTTGCCATCGCTAACGCGAATACGACAAGCATCGAGGTCCCCACGACCATCGCTCCAACTGCAACGGAGCCCATTTCAGATTTCACCCCTTAGGGATCTGGATTTTCTCCAATTAGAAACCAGCGCAGAAAAGGTAAGAAGTTCCCGGTTTGGCAAATGATCTTCCAATGCATTTTCGGCCGCACCAGGTGCTGCCATCCGTACGATTGAAAGAACATTTTGTCCTTCATCTGCATCTAGCATGCCAGAATCTATTGCCTTTTGAGCAAAGGAAACTGCAGCCATTCCAGATAGATGATCCAAGAGCAATGCGGCGATGGTCGGAGCTCCGACCGAGGCGTCTCCACCTTCGCCAAAATGCGACGGGGCAACCAAGAATGGGTTTGATGCCAATGCTTGGGCCTCGTATAATTCGAGCAATGGTGCTGCGTCTTGTTCCATCATCCTATTGGTTCCTGTACCTGAGATTACTTCACCAGTAGCGGCGACAATTGAGTCACCTTCACCGGTTTCAGCATTTGCCTCAGATCCAGAACCGCCAGATTGCGGAACTTCTGTCATGTGTGTTTCAACCTTTCGAAGAACATCTTCGACCATATCGAGGCGACTGGATATCAGTCGCTCGAGTCCGGATGAGTCAAAAGTCGTATTGACGGTTGTAGGTGCAGCAGCAACCGCTGCGGCGCCTACGCCAGGTATCGAGCCAATGCTGTTGAGATTGGCTCTAGTCGGGCCGGGCGATATGGTCCAGGCGTCTTCCTCTGAGAGCGTGCCCTCCTCGGGCATCGGTACCTGTTCGATAGCAACATTTGCCATCATCTTCAGGCGTTCCTCAGAGAGATCCATCTCTCCCTCGCGCAGCCTATCATTACTTGCGAATGGCCATGCCATCACAAAACCTCCATACCTGCCATTTGTATTCCAATCGAAATTGGTACGGTTGGCAGATATAATCAGATCAATAGTGTACCGACGTCAGTAGATGAGATGTAAATTGTCTCGTAACTCGAACCGCCACCTTGAACGTGAATCCAAAGTGTCATTGCGCCGTTTACTCCAAGGTCGCCGATGTCGCAATCTGCTCCAGCTGCTCCTCCAACTACGATGTCAATCATGTAGTTCTGCCCGGGA
>PSPR01000039.1:0-11524 GCA_004195515.1 Methanobacteriota archaeon
GTATTACAGTAACTATACAGGGTGGGCCAATCTTATAGAAGGAGAATGGTATTGTTACACAGGACTCATCAAAAGAAATGTTATTACTTTGTCCAGGATGGCCAACTTCGTATCGCATACAATATGTTGATCCCATATCCATCCATGATAAATTTAAAGGCCAACTTCCAAAATTCCCCATCCAGGTCAAACCGGCTGGGTTAATTGTTTGATTACCACTTGAGATAGTCATATTTTCTGAGTTCGTTAAAATAAAATAGACGGTATATTGGCTTCCATTTGTCAATCCAGCAGCAGAATAGTTAGCCCATAACCGCTCAGCTCCCTCGTCAAAATTCAGTTGACTAGTTATTGATTCTGAATACGGTATTGTATGACATGTTTCATCCATAGCTAGTTGGTTACCAGATGCATCATACAAGTAAATCTTAACACAATACCATTCTCCTTCTATAAGATTGGCCCACCCTGTATAGTTACTGTAATACATGGAAGTAACCGTTGTTGGTTGAGTCCATATATTTGAACCATTATCTACCAATGCCCCATCCAGTAACAATTGGTGAACGACTTTGTAAGTGGTACCCGAAGTTAAGTTTTGAGCAAGCCAACTGCCATACAATATATCTAGTGATCTCTACGGGATTGGTTTCACCGTCATATACAAATGTCCCGTAGTACAAATCACTAGTACCTGGATTATAGTATGAAACATACGGTAGATCGTTCGAATTTAAGGCAATTGAAATCCATTCGGCCTGATAACCTTGTCCAATTATTTCAGTACTCCATGCCCCACTGTCGTCGTCTTTCAAAGCATATTTCGCTATTTGTGCGGTATAAGCAATATGGGGATTGCCTAAGGAATCAACGGCAATGTTGTTGAACCTAAGCCACCACCAACAACATTTTCTCCATTCCAGCTACCGCTTTTATTTGTGGTGTAACGTAATTCAGATTGATTATCCGAATTTTCATCTCTAGCATAGGATATATGAATTTCATCACTTCCACCAACCGCTGGGTCCGGGGTGAAAATGTCCATGGATGTTTGCTTACATCCCTTACCTTGGCCATCAGGATAAACTGCTGTCCAGGTTTCTGATGTGCCATTAGTCTGTTGGAACAATTGCAAACTTGCAGTACTGGAGGATGAATTACAATGGGCGATAAATGTATTATTATTAGAATCGGTTGCAATGGAAGTGAAAAACCCTCCCGAAATCACAGTACCACTTGTGTCTGTGACTGCAGTATCATTCCAACAATACCAACAGTTTGCCGCCCCCTCATTGAATGCATATCTCAATTGACCATTTGTGTTGTCTCTATAGGCTATATGAGCAACGTCATCTTCATCGATTGTAAGTGAGAGATGATGCCCCATGTCTCTACCACTGGAGACCGTTATTTTCGCCCAACTTCCGGCTGGTAGAATCTGTTTTATGAGAAATAAATCATATATTGAACTATTTTGAGAATTCTTTGCTCGGTAAGCGATGTGTACATCGCCTTGGGAATCTATTGCGATAGAAGTTGGCCCCGATACATTGGTTTGTAATGACGCATTCGGCGCTGTTCCAAAAGTAAAGTTTTCTGAAGACCAAGTTGTATTGGTAGTATTTGTAGAATAAAGTAATTCACCATTGATTGGGTCAACGTGAGCAATGTGCATTACTCCACTGTCACTAACTGCAATCGAACTAAAATCTCCCGCTTCATCATTAATAAGTGAAACAGAACCGGTTTGCCAATAATCTGAACGTCCAGAAGTGTCTTCACTTCTACTTGCTGATAAATCTGAACTGGTAAATGGTGTAGCAATTACCGCAGTCATAAGGAATGCCACTAGTACAGTCAAGTAATACGAAGGTATAGTCGAACTAAGTGAAGTGTTGCTCCCCATGGTCTTTGCTATACCTATGCGATAATTGAAACCTCCCATTGGGACAAAGGGAGATATTTTCACTCGAGTTTGTGCATTTGTGATAGAATGCTGGTAAATTCAGTAAGTTCACTTGGTACTTCAATTCCAGCAATTGGAGCATTTAGGGAGATTCCTTGATCCTTTTTGGTTTTCCAAGTTTCACTATTGAAATTTTCAATTACCATAGATAGACTGCGCAAAGACTCATCTGCGGCAGTTCGTGCAGGGAATTGCCTTACATCAACAGAACTTTCATCATAGAGAGTAGAAGAAATATGATGTGTGAAGAAAGGACAAACTGGAGATAGCCCTGCCATTAAGTCACGCACGATTCTATGAACAGTCCATGCTGCCTTTTCATCATCGTCATAAAGTCTAGATTTAGCCATCTCAAGCCAATGTGATGGCAGGATTCCAGTACCGAATGTCTTGAGAGATTGTGTTGCAGTGTAGATGTCTAAATCACTCCACGCATTCTCTACAATTTCCATAGTATGAGCGAATTCTGCAAGAATCCACCTATCCTCAACTGGTAAATCTGAAGGCATGGTATCCAAGTCACTAGGTGTATCGAATTGACTTGCAAAACGTGCTACATTGAACAATTTGGTTAGAACACCGAAGTACTTCGCCTCGATTTCCTCAGGATTAATATGAAAATCATCGCCGACTTGGGCATCACAAGCCTTCCACAAACGGAAACACTCACTACCGATTTTATTAGCTCGCAATTTGATCGATTTCTCTGGACCTCTGACCTGCCATGAGCCGGTTCTGCCACCAGCGCCACATTCTAGCACGCTATCGGCATCGATACCGTTTCCAAGCGACTTGCTCATTTTTCTACCCCACGGGTCCATGCCCAAACCATCGATCCAAACATGTTTGAATCCTGGCTTGTCCAATAGCAGTGCGCTCTTTAGTAATGTATAGTATAGCCAAGTTCGTACGATTTCTTTTCCTTGCGGGCGCAATGCGGTAGGGAATGCTTTTTCAAAAGTTTTCATGTCGTTTAGGTATCCTGAAACAAATAAATTTGAATTGCTGGAATCCATCCAAGTATCGAATACTTTCTCCTCGCCGGTAATCACTCCCAGAGAATTTTCTAAATCAATAAAATTCCCGAGAACTTCTTTGCTTTCTCTATCGATTACTTCACTCCCTTCAGGGGGTGACTCAAACCATGGTTGAACATAGACTCCAGTTGGTGGCACGATAATTTTGGTTCGATCTTCACTATACCAAATTGGGATTTCAGTATGATACCAACGGCGTCGGCTAATCGGCCAATCGATGCTAATATTATCCATCCAATCCAAAAGAAATTGCTTATTGCGAGGCGGGTGGAATTCGATTTCCTCAATCAATTCTTCCATTCGGCCTTGCATATGGGTTTGACGAACATACCACTCCTTCAAAAGGATAATTTCGACAGGATTCTTTCCACGCTCTGAAACCGGGACCTCTTGTTCTTTGTCGATTATTTGATGAATTTTCCCAGACGCTTCGAGATGTTCGATAACAGCTTCTTTGGCATCTTTGACTTTCATTCCAGCGAATTGACCTGCTAACTCGGTCATACAACCATCTAAATCAATGGCTTGGAACGGAGTTAATCCTAGTTCTCGGAAAACAGCAACGTCGTTTTGGTCGCCAAAAGAACAGACCATCAAAACACCAGAACCAAAATCGCGTTTTACAGATGGGTGAGTCGAGATTTCAACAAAGGATTCTCTACCATTAGTCGGATAAGGCAGATTGATTCTCTTTCCGACCAGATGGGAATATCGTTCATCATCTGGATGAACTACTACAATACCACAAGCACAGATCAATTCTGGTCTAGTTGTGGATATAATAACTTCTTCACCATCTTCAGTATGCCATTTAACATCAACCAATTTGGTTCTACGTTGTTGCCTTTCCACCTCTGCATCAGCAATGGTTGTACCTTCGATTGGATCATAGAGATTTGGTCTTAAATCTTCTACGATTGCTCCTTTTTTAAATAATTCAATAAAGATTGATTGAGTAATCATTCGATAAGCGGGTGAGTCAGTAAGATATTCGTTGGCGAAATCCATTGACAAGCCAACTCTTTTGGCGGTATTACGCATTGATTGAGTGAACTCTTCAATTGTTTTCTCACACATTTTTAGAAATTCCGCTCGATCATATGTTTTCATCTTACGGCCGGTGTTCCGTTCAAC
The DNA here is from genome assembly GCA_004195515.1 of Methanobacteriota archaeon. Classification (GTDB taxonomy): domain Archaea; phylum Thermoplasmatota; class Poseidoniia; order Poseidoniales; family Poseidoniaceae; genus MGIIa-K1. The sequence goes on from PSPR01000039.1 coordinate 4,138, forward strand.
TGTAAATTCGACATTTATGCCGTTGCGGTCTACACCCCAAGGGAATTTTACTTCTTTTCCGAGTAGTCTTTGCGAGCGTGCGATGACATCTATCATCGAATATTGTGCAACAGCGCCAATATGCCAGGTGCCACTAGGATAGGGTGGCGGTGTATCGATTACAAAGATCTCTTTGCCGGAGTTTGGATTAAAACCATATCTATCTTGATATGCAGCCTGGTCACCGTAATGTTCTTCTTGAATTTTTTTCTCAAGATCGATTGACCATCGTTTGTCTGAAAGGCGTGGAGCAGGCATTTGTCTCACCGGCCCTATGTGCGTAAATGCCACAGGTCCAAACCGGGCTAGGCCGTAGTGGTTTTGAAGTGATTGGAAACCGCTTTCTCCGAACCTAGTAATGGACATGCTTTCAAATGGTTGTGTTCCCCAGCCTATTTGGGGACGGGCCAATGGCAGCCGATAATTCGCAGTCAGACGATTCCAAACCGGAGTCTCTTCAAGATAAAATAGGAGGCATTCTCGGTTTTGGGCAAGATGCACTTAGTAGTCGCATCAAGGAGTTTGATGCTCGAAAAACCTTGGACGCAATGCTAGATGCACCTAAGACCTTTCAGAGAGAATGGGAAAAATATGGTGCGACCGGTGTAATAACCAAATTCCCGGTATTCGTGATTTTAATATTCTTACTCGCGTCAACATTCTTTGCATATCATTCCGGTTTCGTCGATGGCACCAGCCTCAAACCTGGTGATGAACCTTCACTCAATGTTAATGGAGACCTTGAAGTCTACCTTCCAGAGGGATCTCCAGTCAAGGCTACGATTGAAACAGTTGAAGAGGATTGGACTACAAACGTGATGATTATCTACGTTGAATCAACGGATAAAAATATAACTGATCAAAGGATATTGCAGGAATTGGCCTATGTTGAAAATAGGATTAATCCTCAACTATCAGACCCGAGTGACGATGTGATTTACGTGCTCTCGCTTTCGACTGTAATCAAAGAAGTAAATTCAAGCGCACCTCGGGTTCGAGAAGCGGTTGTTACCGAATTGGCAAAATCCCCTTGCCCAGCAGGGGATGAAGACTGTATTACAGAAGATTGGGGCAAGGAACTCAATAATCTATTAACCAATACTGATGAATTTCTCGGTGGTTATGCTATTCCATCACAAACCACAATCAATACCATCGTCGCCGAGATGTACGAAGATGATGGTAGTGCTTCACCGGGATTGGATAAATTAGCTCGAAATACAAACCCGTGTACCGGGGAGAAAAATAATAAAGATACCAATGAAAATGGTTGTTATAAACAAGAGGATACATTACTAGACCGAGCAGTTATCATTATCGGTGTATCTGAATCTAGGCCAGCAAAAGTAATTATCGAAGATACTCAAGGGATGTTGAATGATATCGCTTCCGAAGAGAGGCCTTGTGATTACAATGTAGATGGCTCTCCAATGTGCAATTGGGATGATCTAGGCATCACGATGACCTTGACAGGACCGGTTCCAATCACCAATGCAGTAACTGAATTTTCTTTCAAATTATTCTGGCAAATTTTCCCACTAGCAATCGTATTGGTAGCAGGTGGATTATTCATCTTCCATTCCGATGTTCTACAAACAGGATCTTGGAGACCAATCCAAGGATTAAAAGTCGTAATAATTGCGGGTTTACCGACCTTATGTTCGGTGTTTTGGACACTTGGTTTATTGGGTTGGGCCGATTATGAAGTTACGATGACAGTGATTATTGTTGGGCCGATATTATTGGCCCTGGGAGTCTCTTATGGATTGCATATTACAAATCGTTATGCTGAAGAAACAGGTACGAAAGATGAAAAAATTCGTCAATCGATGGCCTCGACCGGCAAGGCTGTATTCCTGTCAGCTGTGACGACGGTCATTGGATTTATTTCACTTACATTTACCCCGATGAAACCGATTGAAACAGTTGGGATCGCCCTTTCTGGCGGTATAATTATTGTGTATATTCTAACTATGGCAATGGTGCCGAATTTAACCTTATTATTGGATTTACGTAAGCCGAAACATCCGCCATTACCAATTTTTGAAAAAGCGGTAGAAATTCCAATACGCTGGTCGAAAGCGGTAATCGCTTTCTTCATGGTGTTGATCTTCATATCTGGATATTGGGGGCAGGCAAATGTCGAAGAAAACATTGACTTGCTAGGAATGGCACCCGAGGATGACTCTTCTGTAATTGCGATGAAGCGTTATTCTAATGATTTCAATGCCGGCCAAGTCGGCATGATTTTAGTTCATGGAAATATTTCGGGTGATGCGGCTCAAGACGACCCTTCGGAGAGTGAACCAGCAGAGAAATTGATGGGGATCTCCGCTTTGGAAGCCAACCTTAATTCCGTTGACCAAACCACAGCAGTTAGCATTGTTTTTCTGATGAAATCAGTCGGTTTTGGACTCAATATTAGCGGTGAAGCCGCCTATGTTATCGTCGATAATCCGTTGGTCCCTGAACCACTCCGCGATTTTTTAGAGCCGTTCGTCAATCGTACCTATGAAGAGGACCTTACGTTCTGGGAATTATTGACAGAGCCTGAAAAATATGGAACCGACAACCCTCAGGTTCAGAGATTCTTACTCAATGTATTCTACTCGAGCCTCACCGATGAAACCCGTGGTCTATTCATTTCAGAAGACTATTCTCGTTCACTGATATATGTTGACATGCCATTCGTTGCGGTCGCAGAAACCCAAATCGCTGTCGATGCGGTAAACGATTATACCCATATGTCTTACAAAGGTGACATCAGCTCTGAAGAGTTGACTGGTGTTGCAGCAATTGCGATCGCGGTAAACCAATTAATCGTCGATTCACAATGGTCCTCTCTCGGATTCGCAATAGTGTTGACCCTGATGACTTTAGCGATAGTTTTCAAAGACATACGTTTCTCTATTTGTACAACCGCCCCAGTGATTGCAACCGTCTCCTTGCAATGGTTGGTTATGTGGCAAATGGATGTTCCCTTATCCTTGGTAACTGTAATGATCGGTTCGATTTTGGTTGGTGTTGGTGTGGATTTCTCTATCCATATCGCGAATCGCATTCGCGAATTAGGCGGCGGTTTAGAAGCGATTCGAACCGCTACTGTGAGTACCGGCATGTCGTTATTTGAGGCTGCGACGGTGACGACTCTTGGACTTGTTACTGCCTATCAGATTCCGATTCCTGAAATTAAACCCTTTATCACAGTCATCATTATTTTACTTTGGATAGCCGCGGCGAGTGCACTTATGTTATTACCTGCAATTTTCGTTCTACTGGAAGAGATGGGCGTTGGTTCAACCGGTGGAGCATCCGCAATGGCCCGAAAACTAGGATTAGGAAAAATTGCATCCAGAGGTGAAATTGACGTAGTCGAGGCAACCTTGATACCAGACCGTGGGGATGCGTGGTGATGAATTGACGAATTATTGGTTGGTCAAATCCGAACCTGACGTTTATCCGTTTAGTCAGCTTCAATCCGATGGTTCAACCCATTGGGACGGTGTTAGAAATTATCAAGCTCGAAATTTCATGAGAGATAAAATGAAACTCGATGACCTTGTTTTGTTTTATCATTCAAATACCAAGCCTCCCCACATAGCAGGCCTTGCTCGGGTTTGCAAGGAGGGTTATCCAGACCATACTTCCTGGGACCCGAAAAGCAAATATTTTGATGAAAAATCCTCACCAGAGAATCCTCGCTGGTCGATGATTGATATCGAGCCAATTCGAGTGATGACGGTGGTAAGTCTATCGGAATTAAAACAAAATCCTGCTTTGGAAGGTATGCCACTCTTAGCCAGAGGCCAAAGGTTGAGTGTTCAACCGGTCAGTAAACCCCATTTCGATGAAATTTGTAAGATGGGTGGGATTTAGATGATCCCAGTCAGCAAACGCGCTTCAGCAATCGAATATGCAATTCGTGATGTCGTCGTTCCCGCAATGGCCCTTGAAGCTCAAGGCCATGAAATTATCAAATTAAATATCGGCGATCCCATCGCCTATCCAGGTCTTGCAACACCGCACCATATGGTTGAGGCTTACAAAGAAAGTTTGTCCCGAGGTGAAAGTGGTTATTCTCCTTCGTATGGCATTCCTCAATTGAGGAAAGCAATCGCAAAAGATGAGTCAGCAAAGGGTTGGAATTGCTCTGAAAACGATGTATATGTTTGTCATGGAGTTACTGAGGCATTACAGATTATATTTGCAGCAATATTGGAAGAGGGGACAAAGGTTTTGGCTCCAGGCCCCCATTATCCACCCTATATGGCCTACCCGCAAATGTACGGTGCTCAAACCATCGAATATGCACTAAAACCTGATGATGTTTGGTCGATGGATTTTGAAGACATCAATTCTAAAATGGATGATGATGTGCGTCTGTTGGTAATAATCAATCCAAATAATCCTACCGGGAATGTTGCAGGTGAGGATGAAATAAACAAATTATTAGCCATAGCAAAAAATTGGCCAAAATGCGTGATAATCGCTGACGAAATTTATGATGGTCTCGACTTTAGTGGAAAACAAAAATCGGTTTCATCTCTATCATCTTCGGTTCCAGTAATTTCCTTGAATGGTGTATCCAAAGTATACTACGCACCAGGCTGGAGAATCGGCTATATGGCTTTGCATGACCCAACCAATGTCATGACGGATTTAAGAGATGGCCTTGAACGACTATTGCGCTCTCGCCTCTGCGCATCAACACCGGCACAGATGGGATATTTAGCCGGCTTAGAATCGGATCGAGGATGGATGATATCTCATAAATCAAAGGTTCAATCAAGGCGGCAATTATGCCTAGATCGAATTGCCAAAATCGACGGACTAGAGGTTGAAGCGCCCGGTGGTGCATTCTACATGTTCGTACGATTAACCGATAAAAAATGGAGTTTAGATGACAAGGATTTCGTACTTAAATTATTGGCGGAGGAGCATGTTTTGGTAGTCCATGGTAGTGGCTTTTCAAGCCAAAAAGGTGCAGGTCATTTTAGATTGGTTTATCTCGCTGACGAGGCGACGTTGAGCACTGCTTTTGACAGAATAGACTCTTTTCTAGAGCGACATCGGTCGGCGAAGGAGTGAAGAAGGACAAGATATACCCCCTATTCATGAGGAAGTCGATTCTCGCATGCTTTGCATGTTTGGTTTTACTTCCTACCGTTTCTGCAGGCCGAATCGAAAACCCTTCGGTTTTAGCATTAGAGCATATCATCCCATTTGGTATCGCATCGCTGACCGCATTAATACTGTGGAAATGGATGATACCATCACAATTATCTAGCTTGCAAGTTGGTTTTGAAGTCGATGATGGTCTCTATGAAGTCCATCGTCTCACCAAAGGAAGGAAGGATGCTCTAGCGTTACTAAAATTGAGGACTGTGGGCTTTGGTGTCGCCTTATACATGATGGCGATGACCGGAGTTTTGTTATTGATTAGCGAGCTTATTTTCAATCCAAATGTCTTCTATTTACCCAATGTAATATTGATGGGTGTTTTGGTTTTAGTACCAATTTTAATTTCGCCATGGGAGTCTTTGAATGGGCAATTGTTCGGTAGCAATGTCTCTAGTGGTAAGCCGAAATTTATGCGCGTCTTGTTCCGAAGAGCAGGTACGATGGCAGCCCTTGTTTTTGGCTCATTGGCATCGTATGTATTCTTGGTGCCTAGAATAGATGAAAGCCAAAAACCTCTAGCGCTTGCGGTTGCTTTATTGGTTTTCATGGGCCCGACAATCCTGGCATACGGGCGGATCATGGGCGCATCATGGAATATGCTAATGATTTCAAAATTTCGTTCATGGTTGGGGCGGCCGAACCCGATCGACCCGGATAAATTGGGCTTTGTGGGTCGATCATTCTCATTCATTCTAATTGTATTCTTGATCACGATGCCGTTTACAGCAATCAATGGTATTGTAACCGTTGTCCACGTCATGCTCAATAAACCGGATAATGCTCACGAAATTCTCAATTATGGTGGAATTTTAGGTCATCAAGTCTATCTTTTCATCCGCGATAATCCCCTTTTAGCACAATGGGAAGCACTCAAAAGTCTACCTGAGGTTTTAGCGGCTTACCTCTCGATAAACATTGCAATTGTCGGTTTAGCATTCATTTTCGAATTGACTCGTAACCTGTTCTTAGGTGGACAAGCCTTTGGTGGTTTAGGTGGTGTGATTCTCGCAACACCTCGAGAGATTAGAGCCGAGGAGAAAGCCCAAGCAAGGGTTCTTTACTTTGCCTTTGCAGGATTTAGTGGTTATACTGCCCTATTATTGATCTTGGTTTGCTACAAGGAATTTGGTTCGATAATGCCATTTACCGATTGGTTTGAATCGAAGGGTTTTGATGAAACTAATCGCCTATTAGTGACATGGATATTCATTGCCGTAGGTCAAGCTATTTTCTTATTGACTTGGGTATTATCGGTTGCTAGATTTAATCAATTACGAAAAATGAAATTCGATTTAAACCCCGATGAAAGACGTGAAGGTGCGATTATGGCCGGCGGTGGCAATTGGATGATGGGTTTGATCGAAGATGCTGCTACAAGAGATGACCTTGATGCCTTAATCAGGTTCCAAAGCCGCACCATCAATGAGGACGAAGCGGTTGTACGTCTAGCAAAATCCAGGGCGAAAATGATTGAGATGGCTTTACGTGGGCTGTGGCCAACCGCCATTGAAGAAGCCAAAAAAGTTCTCGCTCAGGCAGGTGGAGACGATGATGAAGCCCGCTTGTTAATTGCTGCTGGACATATCGCGTGTCGAAGACTAGATGCAGCCCGTGAATCTTTACATAATTTACAACAACCCGAGGGATATGATGAACCCGAATTGATGGCTTTTGTATGTGAATGGTTTGACCCTTGGCACGGAAGTGTATCAGAAGATGATTTGTGGGATTGGGAGAATAATTCATGTATCGACCATCTTAATGATTTGATGAAGATGCTGAGAGATTGGTCACCTCAACCCAAAGATTCAGGCTTGCATAAAGATAAATTAACCACAAATGCAAGAGTTTCTCATGTCGGATTATTGCGGGCACAAAATTTACACGATGAAGCATTGGAAATAGCTTTACGACTAGTTAGAGAAGAACCATTGATGGTAAAGCCAAGAATCGCTGCTGCACTTTGTTTGTTAGACGCCGGACTGTGGCATAGCGCAATGAGTGTTTTGAGTGAACTGGAAGAATCTGATTCAAACGACCCTAGAGTAAAAGCATTGGCTATGATTCTTGGGCGCAAAAGAGGAGACGGGGGTATCGACAACCTAGAGGTTGCACTTACGCTCCCCGCAAATAAAAAGTCTCGGCGTTGGATTGATGATGCTCCGGT
>PSPR01000039.1:11529-22042 GCA_004195515.1 Methanobacteriota archaeon
ATTTCTTGATAGCAGCAGCCGATTCGGTCGAACATAAAATGACACCACGATTCAGCCATGGAATTCTTTCGACAGTAATTACTTGGGGTATACTTACTCCGTTTTGGCTATTTTTGGGCATCGCTGCCACGACCGAATTAGGCGTCCTAGAAGGTATTGCGATAGGGTTTGGTTTGGTATTTTTGCATCAGGCCAGTCGCAGGTTCAAAAAACAACAAAGGCGTATTATCAAACATCGAGATCAAAAGGCTATGGTAGCATTTGCAAAAAGATTGAAGCGCAATAAAATCAAATTGACTCGTGAGTCATTACCTATCGGGTCACATCTGCTTCTTTCAGGTATGTTATTGACTGTAAATGGCATCGTTTACGACGTTGGTTTACCTGGTTGGCTAACCATTAGATTGAACGGAATGGGGGAACGTTCTATTAAAGCAAAATTAGCGAGAAGGGCTACAGCGATGAGGCGAAGCAAGAATGCTAGGATGGTTTGTTTAAGCAGCGGTTGGTGGTTGAAGAGGCCAAAAGAAGAAGGTGCGGAAATACCAGCGATGGAACGGCTGGTTGGGCCGGTTGCTTACCGAGGAAGAACTCAAATGATCCAGCGAAAAACCGGCACCATTTCTAAACAATCCAGAGTGAGCCCTAAAAGAGGAATCATGCATTCCAATCTAACAAAGCGAGGAATCCCCCATAATACCATTCGCTCAGAGCGCTCAAAGCCTACTTCTCAAAGGCCTAGAAGTCGCAAACCTGGCGATGATTTTGGAGTCTATTGACAAAGTGATTTGCCCAAAAGGGTCAAAGGCCGTATGTTTGAGCAAGGGTCATGGTCAATTCTAATGGACAGGGCAACCCTAGCCAAGAAAACATCGGTTTTGCTGATATTGTGATGGAAGCGGTTTCAGCCAGTGGCACGCTTTACCGAGAAGGACTTGGGATGATTGCGAGTGAAAATATCGTCTCACCAATGGTCCAAAAAATCGTTGCTAGCGATTTACACGGGCGCTATGCTGAAGGTTTGCCTCACAAAAGATATTATCAAGGCTGTGGAGGCTTTGACACTATAGAAGAATTGGGAATTGATCTTACAAAGCAGGTTTTCGATGTACCATTCGCCAACATTCAATCAACTAGTGGTACAGTTTCCAACATTGCTGCCCTCAAAGCTTTAGCAAAACCCGGTGACAAAATCACCGCGGTTTCGACCGCAGATGGTGGCCATATATCCCATGCAAGGATGGGAGCGGTAGGTTTGCGGGATCTCGATCTTTCGACCTACCCTTGGGATGAGGAACGTATGGAGCCTGATGTCGATGCAGCCGCTGAAATGATTCGTGAAGTCAAACCAAAAATTGCTTTATTTGGTCAATCAGTATTTCTTTTCCCTACCCCACTCAAAGAACTTGCTGATGCCGCTCACGAGGTCGGTGCGACGGTAATGTACGATGGCGCTCACGTGTTGGGACTCATTGCAGGTGGCTGTTTTCAAGATCCAATGCGTGAGGGCGCCGATGTGATGACCGGTTCATCTCATAAGACCTTCCCGGGTCCACAAGGAGGATTTGTTTTATCATCGAATGAAGATGAAATATTTCAAAGGAGACTCAATAATTCTGTTTTCCCAGGCACTTGTTCGTCTTATCATTTACATCATGTGGCGGGGAAGGTTATCGCATTGGCAGAGTTCAAACAATATGGCGAGGAATTATCACAAAATACTGTAGCAAACGCTCAAGCATTTGCTGGAGCATTAGCTGCTGAAGGTTTCGATGTTTTAGCAGAGTCACGTGGTTATACCGCTTCACACCAAGTCCTAACTCGCCATGGTAGCCTTGATTCAGGTGCTGGGGCCAAAGCAGCACAATTGCTAGAAGATGCTGGAATCATTACCAATATGAATATGCTCCCAGGGGATACAAAAGCACTCACGCCATCTGGTTTGAGACTAGGAGTTCAAGAATTGACCCGAGTCGGAATGGGTGTGAGTGAGATGGAAGAGGTCGCTTCCTTATATGCGCGAGTACTGATTAAGGGTGAAGACCCAGATGCGGTAAAAGCGGATGTAACACAATTCAAATCCGAATTCCAAACCATACGTTATTGCTTCAATCCAGAACAGACTAATGGTTATCCATTTTGAGGTAAAATAAATGCCACTAATCGATGTACCAGATGTGGAACTCGACCACGAATTAAATGCTGCCTTGATGGATTTATTCAGCTTCAATCAGGGCAATATCATCGACCAAAGCGGCCTGTGTTGGTCGGTATGGAGAGTCGATGGTTTGGATGCTTGGTGGCGATTTTTCGAGGAAGCAATCAATGCACCTATGGGTCGTAGATTAGCAAATGCTGCATGTGATGAAGAGGAGTGGTTACTCAATTCAGGCCAGATTGATGTCAATGGCTTTTTCAAAAAGAAAAAAATGCAAGCAGCCCTAAAAAACCGTTGGCGTTTACATGGTTGGGGAAAGCCTCTTTCGACTCCATTTGGAATAGAATCGGCCCCGCTTACCCCGATTGGATCCGGATTATTACAGGCAGGGATCGAACGCCAACACGCTAAGCGATACCGAATGCGTTGGGAAGATAAATCCGCCAATTTGGTGCTGGTGGATTTTAGCCCGTCCGATGCCCCATTGGTACCAGCAGGACCACCACCTAATTCTTTGAGTATTCAAAAAGGTGAGCCTTGGGAAACTGAGTTTGAAGCCGACTTAAAAATTGATGGTCAACGACATTGTTTATTGCCAGCTGGATTATTTTCGCGTCTCGAAGATGCATGTGCTGGATTGGTCGGAAATATTTCCAGCGATGAACGAGCGGCATGGCCAAAAAAAGAAGATGGTTATTTGGCCCTTGCAATCGCGTCATTTCGTTTATTTATAGCTGGCGAGGAATTATTTATGGCAGTTGATAGCAATAGTTGGCTGGATTGTGTCGATGCTGTATTTGGAATCAAGGGTTTGAGTTCACCGCATGAAGTTGAATGTGTCGATGCCCATGGGGGGATCAAATTAATTTTTGATAACCTCCCATTCGGGCCGGTTAGCATCGGATATTTGGCGGGGGCATGGACAAGATGCGAAGGTAGGCCAGTAAAGGTTGAATTAATCGAGCAGGAGACTCGCAGTGTAGTGATTTTGACCAGTAGGCACGATCTTGCCTAATGACTGATTCGCCAAGCAAACACCATGAAGGTTTATGACCGAAACGAAAGTGGCGAACTTTGCACTTGATGTGCGGAGCGTCTGAACATGTCTGTATCACACAACCAAATGGCATATGCTGCCATAATTTCAACTCTTATTTTCGGTTCACTTTTTGTAGGTGCAACCGGTTTTTTCCAAACCAGTGATGGCTTGGGCGATTTCGATTCTGCAGCAGAAGATGATTTGATTGGCGACGGCTCTAATTCAGGCGAGGCAAAAGATACCGATATGGATGGTTTACCCGATGCGCTCGAAGCCCAATTTGGTACCGATCCACTCGATGAAGATACCGATAAGGATGGTATGTCTGATGGATGGGAAGTAGAACACGGGCTCAATCCATTGGATCCTGGTGAATCCGAAGATGAAATAACAGATCCTTCAGCAGCAACTTCAGACGGTGCCGAGGAGCAGGAAGAAACCGATGCGTGGCCAAACCCGGATGATGGACCTAATGGTGACCCAGATCGGGATGGTCTAATCAACTCGGTCGAACAAGACCTTGGAACCGATCCTCGCAGAGCAGATACAGATAATGACGGACTCAATGATAGATGGGAGAGTATCTATACCCACACCGTAGAGGTCGCTGGTACAAATTTCACCATGTTTAATCCGCTTTCGGGCAACTGGGGTTGCTTATTGCTAGACTCGGCTATGGAAGAAGCATTGGAAGACAGCTTCGATGGTGAGGATGGCCGAGCGAATTGGGACGAATTAGCGAATCCGAACGGAGAACATTCTTGCGACATGGTTCTTGATTCCGATAATGATGGTCTTGCCAATCTCGAAGAGGAAAGGTACGGAACAAATCCAACCGCAAGAGATTCCGATGGTGATCTTCTCGATGATATCATCGAAATTTCAAATACAACTGTACAATTGATGGTTGCAACAGGCCAAAATTGTGGTGAAGATTTACTCGACCCTATTACTCGAACTGCACCATTCGCTGAAGACGCTTTGGAGAATGGTTTAGCTTGGTTCTTAGAAGATATGGACAATGATGGATTCTTTAATGGACCATCTGATTGGGATACCGATGGCGATGGAATGCCTGATGGATTCGAATTCTGCTATTCCAATGTCGCAGAGCACCCACTTTCAGGTGGTGCATTAGCCCCTCAACAATTGCTCAATCCAAATGAATAATCTTGAGGAATACAAAGTTGCCGAAATATTCGGCGAAGGCAAATTCACCTCCCCATGGCACGCTGATACCGATGAGGATTCAATGCCTGATGGTTGGGAAGCAACCAATGGCCTCGACCCTCGTAATGGTGCAAATGGCGATGAAGACCCAGACCATGACGGATATGATGCAGATGGTGATGGAAGTGTGACCTATTCCACCCTTGAAAATTTGGCTCAAGTTTCAGCGATCGACGTTGAAATCGATGATTGGGTTGTAGCGAATCAAACCGTAGCTCGGGCTCAAATCACCCTATCTGGTGGTAACCGCCAAACAGTTGCCCTCATTTCTCCAGTTGAGGGATTTGTATATTCGATTAATGTTGAGGTTGGAGATACGATCGACAGTCGACTAACCGTTTGGTTAGAAATCGTCGAACTCGACGAGATGTTCACCAATTTGATGGAGTATAATGCTAGAGATTCCGATGGTGATGGGATAATCGATGGTAGATCTACCGACCCCCTAAATCCAGATACTGACGGAGATGGTCTGAAAGATGGAATCGAGGTAATCGGCTGGGAAATCCTTGTGGTTAACAGAGGTGTTCAACGAACACACGTAACATCTGACCCTGGAGCGTGGGATACCGATGGAGACGGCCTTTCGGATTTCAGAGAATATTCTGAAGTTTGTGATACTGGGTCCAATGCATCCAATGCAGATACCGACGGCGATGGTCTTGGTGACCAAGCAGAAGCCCTCAATGGCTTCACATGGTACGGTGAACAATATTTCACCAGTCCATGTATGTACGATACTGATAACGATGGACTAGAAGATGGTGAAGAAGTAATTCTAGGCGCAGATAATTATCTAACTCACGCAAATAATTCCGACACCGATGACGATGGATTAATAGATGGCCATGAGGTTTTATTCGTGCCAAGACCATTCCAAAACCCAACAAACCCATTGATCAACGATACTGATGGAGATGGGATGTTAGACGGCTGGGAAATGCAAGTCGAATCGGTCGAAGATAATTCCAAAACCCATTCGCTTTGGGTAGCGACCGATATGTGGAATCGACCTGGATGCGAGAATGATTGTGTGATGGACGCTGGTGGCTACCTTTGGAAGAATTGGCTTGGCGGATTCATCTATGAAGCAAAATACGAGGTTCATGAAATGAATTTGACCAACTTCCAAATGCCATCCAATCCACTTTGCGATGGTTGTAATGGCCGCTGGGCCCTAGATCCATCTGAAGGGTCGCTCAAAGACGATACATACGATATCGACAATGATACCCTTGCAAACGGGGCAGAAGCTCCAGACCGTTGGAATACCAACCCTGTCAATGACGATACCGATGGGGATTTACTTCCTGATGGGTGGGAGGTTTCTTATTCCCTCGAAGCACTAGAACGAGGCTTGGTCGACAATGCGACCGCAAATGCTCACGGTGCTCGTGGTGTATTAGATCCTGCTATGATCGATTCCAATCTGAATGGTGTTAACGATGGGGATGAAGACCCAGACCAAGATGGTTTGAATAGATCTGGACTTATTGCAAGATATTGTCCAGGATATAATAACACACAATCTTCGGATTGTCACATTGACCCAGATACACCAGATGGTGCAAGATTCTATGATAACTTGGTCAATTATACCAATTATGAAGAATTCGTCAATGGTACAAACCCTATTCGAAACGATACTGACGGCGATGATTGGGAAGATGGACCTGAAGTATACTACCAAGACCACGACGATGATGGAATGGCAACAGGTTGGGAGTATTACTTCAACTTTGATCCATTTGACCCGGCCGACCGTATGGCCGATACCGATGGGGATGGTCACTTAAATTATTGCGAATACAAATGGGATACCAATCCACGTGATATCAATTCATACCCTGGTCAGGGTGAATTATGCAATGCATTTGAGGAGTAGATGATGCCGGCTTGGCCAGGTTTCAGCCTCATTATTGTAGGCCTTTTACTGGCAGGGATGAGTCCGAACGTATTCGCTCACCATGATGTGAATTCAGAATTAACAAGTACCGCGAGTAACGGTCAATGGGTCAACGATTCGATTGATATTAGTGGTTCAACAACTATTCCAGCTAATTCATCATCTTGGGTTCTGTACGATATTACCGAGCCTTATGTGGAATGGCCAGTTCTTCGAAATGGTGATTTTTTCAGTACGGTCACACCGGTAGATGAAAGCCTATGGATTTGGACTTTATCAATCGACGTTCAAGGATTAAACTGTATTTGCTGGCTTGAAATAAGCCTACCAGATGGTTTGCAAAATAAAAAAATATTCCGTGTATTCTTCATTGGTGAAGGGCCTCATAATCCAATAGTTTCCCCAGAACACGAAATGGTTGTTGTAATCGATGAACCGGTTGTTATAAGCAGCCATGCTTTCTTGGCTGACGGAGATCTGAATGAAACAATGTTGGAAGTTAATTGGTGTAGCGCCCCTCAAGGTGCCTGTTACGGTGAACTCTTTTCTGATAGCGTTAATTTGAGTTGGACCGATGAAGTGATGACATTTACTATCGATGCAGATTCATTTAATTTGAGTGATGGAAATTGGGAATTCAATTATTCCCTCATCGATGCAACATTACGAACTTCACCAAAAATTTATTTGCGAGTATATGTCGACCAAACCGACCCCATTGCAGTAATCAATGGCTTGAGCGAATCTAATGAATCACAGATGATTTCATTCGATGGTTCAAGTAGTTCGGACGGAGTTTGGTCTAATTTGCAATATACTTGGTATTTAACCGATCCCAATGGCGATTTTAGAGCCGCTGGAGTTCAACAGGCTCAAGGTGCTCATTTAACTTTGAATGAATCTATTACAACCTCCGGTCAATGGCAAATTCGTCTTGACGTTACAGATATGGTTGGACGAAGAGATACTACCTATGCGAATTTGACAATTCATAATAAGGCCCCAGTTGCCCACATGTCAATTAATCATCTTGATGGTGGCGGCGTTGGAAAGTACCAAATTAATCAAGGTGACGAATTGATTTTGGATGCTTCTAATTCGCTTGATTCAGACATCGACATGGCAAATTTAGAGTATTCTTGGCTAATCGATGGTGAAGAAATTTCTCAAAACAAATCGATAGACCTAAGTGAATATGAGCCTGGAACTTATCAAATTGATTTGATTGTTTCCGATGATGAAAACATGAAATCAGAACTTCAATTGATGGTTATAATAAACAAGGTAGTAGAGCAAAAACAGGGCGGTTTCAATTTGATAGGTACGGTTTCAGCAATTGCAATCATCATCTTGATTATATATTTTATTCAATTCAGAAAAACCCCGGAAACAGTATCAACCTTGCCGAAATGGCAAAAAAAATCCACCGAACCTACCGTTGAAAATGATGAAGTTGAAGCAAGTGATAGCGGAATGTGGCAAGACCCTAGCAATAAAAATCAAGGCAAGGACTGAAGAATCAGTTTCAACACGGCAACATCATGTGGGACGAGATCTTGGCATCGATTGGCCCTGAGCCTGCTCAGATTTCCTTAGAGGAATACCGAGCAAGACAGAATAGATTACTCAATCAGTTGCGCCCAGATGATTTGCTGATAATTCCAAATCCTGCTCACTCTACACGGTCGAATGATGTTGAATATCCATATCGGACTAGCAGCGATATGATCTATCTATGTGGTTGGACCGACCTCGATTCAACAATGGTAGCTCAGCAGGTGAATGGAGCATGGGAAGTCACCCTTTTCGTTCAACCAAAAGACGTATTGAGCGAGATATGGGAAGGTCGCCGGCTTGGAAAGGAAGGGGCGCTAGAAAATTTTGCCATCGATAGAGCGGAATCCAAAGACGACTTGGAGATTGTCCTCATAGATATGATAAATTCTTCAAAAAGAATTCTTGTAAAATCGGCGGTTGATACAACCATTGATGAAATAGTAAACAATTGTATTACCGCTCAAAGTCGAGACCGCCAAAAATTGGGTATCGGTCCGATATCAGTTGAGGACCCTTCAGGCAGAATTAGTGAATTACGTTTAAGAAAATCAGCGGCAGAGATCGATTTGATGCGCTACTCTGCGGTCGTAGCAAGTCATGCTCACATCGAAGCGATGAAGAATACCAAACCAGGCGTCGGCGAATGGCAGTTGGAAGGAATCATCGAAGGATTCTTCAAATATGGAAAAACCTCTGGAATCGCTTATCCATGTATTATCGGTAGTGGCGATAATGCCACCATCCTCCATTATACTGTCAATGACGACATTTGTGAAGATGGTGAAATTTTACTCATCGATGCTGGGTGTGAATACAAAGGTTATGCTTCTGATATCACAAGATCATGGCCGGTTAATGGTAAATTCAGCACCAGTCAAGCCGAAATTTACCAAATAGTTCTCGATTCGCAACTAGCAGCAATCGATGCTTGCCGAATCGGAAACCCTTACGATTTACCCCATGAAATAGCAAGAGGTGTTCTGGCTCAAGGTTTGATAGATTTAGGTGTCATCAGCCAAAACCTTGAGGAAGCCCTCGATCCAACCGATGGAGAACTGAGGTTCTGGTACATGCATAATACCGGTCATTGGATTGGACTTGATGTTCACGATGTTGGTGTTTATCGCCCGGATAACGAGCCGAGATTATTGGAGGAAGGAATGGTTTTAACCGTAGAGCCAGGGCTATATTTTGGTGCTTGGAGACCTGATGTAAATTGTCCTGAAAAATATGCAAATATCGGAATTAGAATTGAAGATGATATACTAGTAACCAAAGATGGTCCAGATGTACTATCCAAAAATTGCCCTAAAACCATCGAGGAATTAGAAGGAATCATTGGAGAGTGATTTCCAAAATGTCTTGGGAGTCTATCCTCAAATCGACCGGACGACTCAGTCCAGAGGATGCAGTAATCCTATATCGCGATGCGCCATTTCACATGTTGAGAGATGCAGCACTAACCAAAAGAAAGCAAATCAATGGTGATGAAGAGGTAACTTACCTCATAGATCGCAATATCAATTACACCAATATCTGCACAATAAATTGTCAATTTTGCTCGTTTTATCGACCACCTAATCATGCTGAGACCTATACACAAACCTTCGAAGAAATCAGCGAAAGAGTACAGGAATTAGAGGCCATAGAGGGGGTGAGAATCCTGATGCAAGGCGGGGTTAACCCCGAACTTCCAATCGATTATTATACCGATCTTCTCAAGGCATTAGCAAAGAAACATCCAACTATCGATTTGGATTGTTTTAGCCCAATCGAAATAGAGGGCATTGCCGATGTTACTGGTTTGACAACTTTGGAAGTTCTCAAAGAACTCCAATCCGCAGGGATGCACGGTCTACCCGGTGGTGGAGCCGAAATGTTAGTCGATGAAGTTCGAAAGGATGTTTCACCCAAAAAAGGCGCACCTTCCAATTGGCTTCGAGTAATGAAAGAGGCTCAATCTATCGGTTTGATTACTAGTGCAACCAATGTATTTGGATTTGGTGAAGATTACGAGGATAGAATTGAGCACATGCGCCGGGTCAGAGAACTCCAAGATGATTCGCTTGGCCAATATGGCCAAGGATTCACTTCATTCATCGCGTGGCCGGTTCAATTAGAAAATAATAGCTATGGCAAGAGAAACAAAGGACGTAATCGCATTGAATTAGGGGCAGGACCAACCGAATATTTACGCCATATTGCAATCAGCAGATTATTCTTTGACAATATCGATCACATTCAAGCTTCGTGGCCCACCATGGGAATAGATATTGCCCAGATGGCTCTTTTGGGTGGGGCTGATGATGCCGGTTCAACTATGATGGAAGAAAATGTGGTTTCGGCTTCAGGAACTGATAAATTAGAGGCTAGTGAAGATGAATTACAACAGGCGATCATCAAAGCAGGGTTCAAGCCAAGAAGACGAAATTCGCGCTATGATAAATTGGATACTCCTGAAAATTCCTTAACGTATGAAGGAATGGTTGCTCCGCCGCCTTTACAACAATAATAGAATTAATTCGTGCCTGATTTAATGAATCAGTTCAGAATTATATAAAATCAAACCCTAGTGACTTTATCGACCTACTGTACCCCCTTTGTATTGTGAAATAAAATGCAA
>PSPR01000040.1 GCA_004195515.1 Methanobacteriota archaeon
TGCCATGGGTTGTGTAGACTGGTTTGGTCGGATAGTAAATCAATTGAAATTCTTCTTTCGACCATGCGTTCGAGCAATTCTACCACATTGCCGATATGACCGATTGAAATCGCCTCTTTTGCGGTTTTTGCAGCAATCATTCTATCGATCGCATGGTCGGTAGAGTCAGCAATGCATGATAACCAGCCTTGCTGATGTCGTTTATGAGCAGCATGAGGATTGATCTCACTAACGATGCACGCGGCACCGGCGATTACGGCTGCTTTGGCTTGAGCGCCAGACATTCCACCAAGACCGGAGGTGACGAAGGTAATTCCAGCGAGGGAATCATCTGTCCCGGCAAATAGTCGGCCAGCGTTTAGCAAGGTGATTGTAGTGCCATGAACGATTCCTTGAGGTCCGATATACATGTAGGATCCAGCGGTCATCTGCCCGTATTGGCTAACTCCAAGTGCATTCATGCGGTCATAATCTTCTTGGCTTGAATAGTTTGGAATTACCATTCCATTGGTGATGACGACTCTAGGTGCATCTTCCGAGGAAGGATAGAGCCCCATTGGATGACCAGAATAGATCGTCAATGTTTGGTCATCTTCCATCTCACAAAGATATTTCATCACCATTCGATATTGAGCCCAGTTTTGGAATACTGCACCGTTTCCACCATAGGTGATCAATTCGTGTGGGAATTGTGCAACCGCCTTATCGAGATTATTATGAATCATCAACATTATTGCTGCTGCTTGTTTTGATTTTGCAGGGTAAGCGCTGATAGGATAAGCTTTGATTTCGTACTCAGTCGGGCGATATCGCATCATCCATATACGGCCATATGTTTGTAATTCTAAGGCGAATTCACTCGCCAATTTTTCATGGAGTTCCGTGGGAAAATAGCGTAAGGCATTACCTAATGCTAGTTTTTTTTCTGCCTGAGTGAGTATTTGTCTTCGAGCAGGTGCGTGATCTACACTATCACAGAACCCTGGATGGGGGGGTAAATCGGTTGGAATGCCGAGGCCGATATTGGCACGCATCGCTTCACCCATATCAGCCATGTGAGTATTGCTGACGAAACTCCTCCTTATTGATTGCCTATGAAATGCTTGTTTTTTGAGGCTGCCAAATTGTGAAAATAATTCCCGCGAGAATCATTCCTAACGAGAATGTTATCATACCTAATCGGATATCCAAAATTCCATTTTCTAATAACCAACCTGCAAAATAAGTGCTGATAGAGAATGCCAACGCCATCAATAACATGTCCATACTAAACACCCTTCCTCTCATTTCATCCTCCACCCATTTTTGGGTTAAAATAGTTGATAATACCCAATTCGCTCCGCTTGCGGCGTGTGCGATCACGACTAGTAGCACGGTTAACCACAAATTAATGTAAATTGTTAAGCCAACAAATAGATAAAATAAGCCGGATATTGCGACAAGAATTCCAATCAAACCTGACCATTTTTCTTCATTTGTGAAATATTTTCTTGCAATTATCGGACCTACACCAGTACCGATACCTCTAGCCATGAAAAATAATCCAATTCCACTTGCGATTTGGGTAGGGGATAATTTAGCCCCTGCTAATACCAAGAAAACAGCTGATAAACCGCCACCAGCAATATTCCAAGTAGATTTTGCGAAAATAATTCTCATTACTCTCGATTCACTAAAAATTCGTTTAAACCCTGCCTTAATATTGAAGAAGGCTGTAGAAAATAATGGACCCTGCATTTCTTTACTTACAGTTTGAGGGATTATTATAGGCAGTAAAATGATAGTCGATATCAAGAATGTAACCGAATCGATGACGAAAGCAACATCCACTCCATATTTTGATACTACCAAGCCACCTAAAGCAGCACCGATTGCCAAAGCGGTAGACCACGATGCAGCATCCAATGCATTAGCAGTAGTCAATTCCTCTTCTGATACGATGTTTGGAAGGGCCGCTCTTTCTGCAGTCATGTAAACACTATGGAGAAAAGCCATCAGGCCACTAATTCCAATTAGCCAATAAATATCTTCAGGCCCATTTACTAAAATAAAGGTCAAAGCCAATGGGATTTGAATTATATTTGAAGCGATCATTATCCATTTTCTTGACCAGCGATCAGCGAGTAATCCGATAATTGGTTGCATAATAGCAAACCCAAACATACGAACGGTTATCAAAATACCGAGAAGTTCTTCTGAACCGGTATGGATGATAATCAAAGTGAAGAGAGCGATTGTGTTGAACCACTCTCCAAACATGGAAATAACTGCGGCAAACCAAAATTTTCTGAACTTTGAATTTGACTTCAACAGTTCATAGTAGCCAATATCTGCCACTATCACTCCTCCTCCCCAAGTGATTTACCTGGTTCGGATAGAGAGCAAATAACCCATTTAGAAGTAGGTGTATTTGATTTCACTGCGCCAATTCCGGCGGCTACCAATTTTGGTTTTGATAATTTCAGCCGATTATTATCAGGCGGGGTTGTTGCATAAGCATTTTTCCTCGCCTTCATGTTTTCTTGCCCCCCCTTGGGGGTTTGTCAATAATGCGGAAGGTAGGACCAACCGCATATGGAATTTCTTTACTTGCAAAGCCGACCAGAGTCATGCCACTTGCGCGGGCAAGCCTTTCTGCTCCGGATGAAATAGCACCGACGCTTATTATCAATTCAATACCCATTCGCAAAGCCTTTGCTACCAACTCCCACCCCATTCTTCCAGAAAGAACCAAAACTGATTTTTTAATATCAAAATTAGATTTTATCGCAGCCCCTATTACTTTATCAAGAGCATTATGGCGACCAATATCTTCTCTAATAAACATTAATTGGCCTTTAGAATTAAATATCGCTGCAGCATGAACACCACCGCATGCATCGAATATGGGTTGGTTATGAGACATCTTTTCCACAAATTCATTAGGTTTGACAATTGTATTAACAATATTGCTTACCATATTGTTTGGAATGTTTATTTCACCTGTAGTGCAAGTACCACAAGCCGCGGTAAGCAAGTCATCACTTGGGCGGGATTTGATTTCGCCCTCCAACATTACTTCAGTACCTATCACCGAAATAGAAGTGATGCTCCCTCTATCTTCACTAGCTATATGGCCTATTGCGAGGTCCTCCAAATCCTGTGGAGTTCCTAGTAATTTTACCACCACCTTTTGGTCACAATGAAGTGTAATTATCACCTCATCGGCCAATTCATCCATCTTATTTTTGAATCCGCTAGATTCAAGAGTATGAAGAGGGCGTTTTACCATCTTGCTCACCTCTCAATATTAAAGAACTGAAATTGTAATTCTACAAGTTCTGCCGATGATTTAGCCTCAGCATAGGCCTCAAGAGGCTCTTTATTGAGAATCCAAAATTGGTCGCCCCAAGAAAAAGCAGCCAAGAGTTTTCGCCCTTGATCCTCTTTTCCAATGAGATATAATGACGCAGCTAATGCTTCAGCAGTAGTCATTTTACCAGGTTTTCCCCAGTTGACTGGATTTGCAGCCAATAATAATGGCAACATTCGCCCTTTTAGTTTTGTTTTGGCCATAACTTGTTTGACAGAGTCTTCAATGTGGGCCCAGGAACAATCAAGCCCTACCAAAGAACCGTTTTCTTCTAACAATAATGAATGGTCCTCGGGTCCTAAGACCTTACCGCATAATGGTTCGAGGATAATTCCTCGTCTTGGTAAACGGGTGAACTTTTCATGTAATTTCAAGTCTCCACGGCGTGATAATTTGACAGCAGTATTTTTTTTGGGGTCGTCTTGTGCTAACCAAATAGCATGGACAGAGATGTCCTTTGACATTTAAATCAGTCCTTATTTCCGAGTAAAAAGTCACCAAGGGTAAACCCACGTCCTGTTGAATTTCCGACCTGCCGGTTTTCATCTGCAGTTCTTTCGACCATCAAGGAAATATCAAGGGCGCGTTCGAGTTTGCGAATCACAGCGTCGGTCGGTCTTTTCCCTGATTCGACATTTGAAATGATATTGACTTTTTCAGCCATTTTCCGTGCGAGTTGGGTTTTATCCCAGCCCTTTGCAGTTCTTGCTTTGGCAACCAATTTGCCAAAATCAGGAGATAATTCCTTCTCGCGTTTGACCATTATGTCCTTGCCTTTTCGACCTAAGCCGCCGTAGCCACCGGAAGTCGGAGCAGCTCTCCCACGGGCTTGTTCCAAGCCTGGAGCAACCTTTTTTGGCTCGAGCCCCATCTTGTCAATACAGCGTGTGCAAGCCTGAACTTGTGCTCTTCCCATCGTCACTGATTTGCATCCGACATTCATTGCACCGCATAGTTCGCAATCACCCATCTCAACTACCCCGGAGTCGCTGGTGTGATGGTCGTCAATAAGGCTTCGTAATTTGCTCTTTCGGATTCCGGTACGCGCAGGCTTCATCAATGACCGGTGTGCAGGCACAACAGATGAGCACCGAGGTCGAATCCAATCAGGCCCCGCATAGTCCGAGCGATGAGGAATTCAAAAACCTTGAATCAGATTATAAACGCTTACACGATGAAGCCCAGAGATTGCTCTCAGAACGGGTTCATCTGGAAAATGACTTAGTCAATGTTAAGAAAAAAGCAAGTAGGCTTGATGAAGAGATTAGAATTCTAAAAACACCGCCGTTGATAATCGGGACAATCCAAGATATCCTCGATGCTGAAAGAGGAATTGTCCGCTCATCCAATGGTACAGTATTCCAAGTTTCAATCAACCAAAGGCTCGATTCAGATAAATTGAAACCAGGGGCCAGAGTTGCACTAAATCAAGATACGTTAGCGGTAATTGAAATTTTAACCGATGCTTGGGATCCCATGGTTTCTGGTGCTGAGGTGATTGAACGACCAGATATTGATTATGATTCGATCGGTGGACTTGATGAACAGATTACATTATTGCGTGAAGCGATTGAACTTCCACTCGAAAAACCAGAACTATTCAGAAAAATTGGAATCGATCCACCAAAAGGAGTTTTATTAGTAGGCCCACCTGGTTGCGGAAAAACCATGATCGCTAAAGCGGTCGCAAGTCAAACCAAAGCATCTTTTATCCGCATGGTTGGAAGTGAATTGGCTCAGAAATATATTGGGGAAGGCGGTCGAATGGTCAGGGAATTATTCTCATTGGCCAAAGAAAAAGCACCATGTATAATTTTCCTTGATGAAATAGATGCGATCGGTGCTAAAAGGCTTGACTCTTCCACTAGTGGAGATCGAGAAGTTCAAAGAACTCTAATGCAATTATTGGCTGAATTGGACGGGTTTGATGCCCTTGAAGATGTAAAAATAATCGCTGCAACAAACCGGCCAGATATTTTGGATGATGCTCTGTTGCGACCTGGCCGATTTGACAGAATTATCGAGATACCTCTGCCGGATGAAAAAGGAAGGAAATCCATTCTGTCAATTCATTTTGAGCGTATGAGTACAACCAAAATCAACCTAGGAAAAACCGTTGAATCCACAGTTGGATTCAGTGGTGCTGAACTAAAAGCTACCTGTGTTGAATCAGGTATGATCGCCATTAGAGAAGGACGTTCAAAGGTCACTCAAACCGATATAAAAATTGCTATTGAACGAATAAAGAAAAAGCGTGAAAATAATGGTCATAGAGGCAATCCTGACTCGCTTTACAATTGAGTAGAACTATTCATCTCCGTTAGCAATAGCTTGTTCACGCGCTAATTCACGCATGTCTTCGTGCTCATCTAATTCATCTACGATCTCTTCACCAAGTAAGGTTTCGATTACGTCCTCCATAGTGACGATGCCTGCTGTGCCACCAAAATCATCGATTACTGCCAAGATTTGTTGTCTTGATTCTAAAAATCGTTCCAAAGCAAGATCTACACTCTCGGTAGCTTTGATGGTCAATAATGGCTTCTTGATATCGATGAGAATACAATCCCATTCATCTCTTGATGCAGCCATTAAAATATCTGATCTTATGACAAAACCGGCTAAGTCATCCATCGAGTCACCAAAGATTGGCATTCTTCCAAATCTTAGAATTTTTTGCTCATCGAGGACTTGCTTGACCGACCAGGTTTTATCAAAGGCGCTAATGACGGTTCGTGGAGTCATTATATCTGCTACAGGAATTTCGCGAAGTCTAAGCAAATTATGAATCACAGTTTCTTCATCTTCCTCTAAAGTTCCTTCCTCTTCACCTATATCGGCCAAAACGGCTAATTCGTCGCGGGTTACGATTGTTTGGTTTGCTTTTGGTAAGAGGCGTTTGAACCACAATAATGGTGCGAATAATGGACTCATAACCTTGGTTAAGCCTGCTAAAATTATGCCGGAAATTCCTGATAGGCCCCGCCAATATGCCGCACCTAAAGTCTTTGGAATGATTTCTGAAAAGAATAAAACTGCCAATGTTAAGATTACTGATGCAATAGTCAAAGCATCATCACCCCAGACCTTTGCTACCTCTGCACCAACTCCTGCTGCTCCCATAGTATGGGCTATGGTATTGAGGGTTAGAATTGCAGTAAGGGGTTTTATAGAATCATCTTGTTTTAACGAGGCCCAGCGTAAACCGTGCCCGTGTCCTTCCTTTTCCAGAACACTAACATGTGAAACCGACATCGAAAGAAGGACCGCTTCCAAGATTGAACAAAGGAAAGATACGCCTAATGCAACAGACGCATAGATGATTAGCATTGTATAGTCTGCCATAGGGTTCGTAGAACTCCTCCGCCATTCGGCTCGATTGGTTGTCAGGGCTCCATGTTCTTATGGCTTATCATGAGAGAATCTCTACACAGCACTCATGTACTGTGGGCTATTCGGGAGACTAGTGGACGATACCATGAGTGGTGAACATGTGCTGATCTGTGTCGCGTGGCCTTACGCAAATGGGCCGCTCCACTTAGGTCACGTCGCTGGTTGCTACCTCCCACCGGATATTCAAGCACGTTTCGAGCGCGCTCTTGGCAATAGGGTATTGATGGTATCTGGGTCCGATGAACACGGAACTCCGATTACTGTGACAGCGGAGACAAACGGGGTCAGCCCTCAGGATGTCGTTGACAAGTATCATGCAATCAACAATCAAGCTTTGCTCAATTTAGGTTGTACTTGGGAACCAAACCAAGATCCACGCGGCATTGAATTTGGTGGTTCCCTTTTCAATCGCACAAGTGACCCTGAACATCATAAATATGTAATTGAAAACTTTCAATCATTAATGGAAGCCGGATTATTTGAGAAAAAAACCATGCAACAATATTACGAAATTCGTGATGATGGCGGTAGGTTCCTCCCTGACAGATATGTGGAAGGAGAGTGTCCTCATTGTGGTGAAGATGGTGCAAGGGGTGACCAGTGTGATGAGTGTGGAATTACTTACGAAGCTCATGAATTAAAAAATCCCAGTTCGAAAATGAATCCCGGAGCAAAAATTGAGATTAGAGATACCGAACATTTCTTTTATCGTTTGGACCTATTCCAATCCACTTTAGAACAACACGCAAGTGAACGACAAAAGGTTTGGAAATCCAATGTTCGTGCTATGACCAAGCAATGGTTGGAGATGGGGCTAAGGTCGAGAGCGGTCACAAGAGATCTTCAATGGGGCATTCCTTTACCCCTTGAGGGTGAGCAATGGCATGGAAAATGTATTTATGTTTGGTTTGAGGCTGTTCAGGGCTACTATTCTTGTGCTCGCCTATGGGCAGAACGATATGGAGGATCGAGCGATTGGGAAAAATGGTGGAAAATAGGGGCAGATGGAACTGTGCCTCGCCATCTATATTTTCTCGGAAAAGACAATATCCCATTCCACACAGTTATTTGGCCAGCCATTATCATGGGGTTAAATCACGCGAATAAAGGTCTAGATTCAACCGATCCTATCCGCTTACCAGGACCTGGAGATTTAGCATTGGAAGCAAATGTTCCAGCAATGGAATATCTGATGTTAGCAGGTGGACAATTTTCAAAGTCCCGTAAACATGCGGTTTGGTTACCATCTTTTTTGGAAAGGTTTGACCCGGATACCCTTCGCTATTATTTAGCGATAAATATGCCGGAAAACCATGATACAGATTTTAATTGGCCAGATTTTGTTGAAAAGATCAATAGTGAACTTATCGGTGCTTATGGAAATTTTGTCCATCGGGTTTTAACCCTTGGTCAAAGGCTAACTGGCCCCCAACCTTTGGGTCAATTTGAGGATAATTCATTATGTGAACTCGAGATGGAAAAACTCGAACAAATCCATGCGGATATCACTTTGAGTCTCTCCCGTCATCGCTTCAAAGAGGCTTTACGCTTTGTTATGACCGCGTCTCAATTGGGTAACCAAATGCTTCAAAGTGCAACACCGTGGAAACATCTCAAGGACTCACAATCGAATGAAGCCAAAGAGAGTTTGGCTAAATTATCCTTCGGCTGGAGAATTGCTAGATTCCTCGCAATCACAACACAACCCTTTTTGCCATTTAGTGCCCAGAGGCTTTGGGTAGCACTTGGTGAAAAAGGAGAGGTATCCCAATCCGAGTGGGCACAAGCAATCGATTGGAATATACCCATGAAATGGAATCCTATTGAGCCAACCCCTTTATTCACAAGATTGGATCTTGAAGAAATTCTTGCCGATGAGCAAGCATTGGTTAGTACAGAATCAACAAATAATGACCCAACACACGGAGTGAAGGGTGGAAAGAAGAGCACAAAGGAGGAGAAAAAAATGCCGGAAGGAATAACGTACTTGAATTTTGAAACTTTTATGGAAGTTGAATTACGGGTTGGAAAAATAATTAGTGTCGAAGACCACGCTAATGCAGATAAATTATATGTGGTAAAACTCGATGATGGAACCGCTGATGGTCGAACGATTTGTGCTGGCCTGAAAGAATACTACCAAGCTAGTGAAATGGTTGGCAAATCGGTGGTATTCGTCGCAAATCTCAAGCCTCGTAAACTTCGAGGCATCATGAGTGAAGGAATGATGCTTGCGGCTGATGACGATAACGGCATAGTCCGATTACTCACAATTGATGGTGATATTTCGACTGGCAGTTTAGTTCGTTAAATCGTTGACGATCTTCATCAAATTACGCGACACTTCTCTGCATTCATCCAAAATAGCAGGGGTATTTTGACGCAATTCTGCGCCCATGGATTCCGGTAAACTACTCAAATTGATTTTCACATTGAAGATTGCACCCTTACAAGCAGCGCTAGCCAATAACCCAGCAACTCCAACATCGGATACGGCATTTGAATTGCCAAACATTGCTAGGTCTGGTAATAATTTCAATAATTCCAGACTAAGTTTTGCGGTTTCAAAAGGAACCTCTGCGGCACCAAGGGTTGCTGCCCTTATCGCCTGCCTTCGAATGTCCTTTTCTTGGTCTGTCCCCTTAGCTAATTTGAATGAAGCCATAACCGCATCAAAAGAATCGCTGTCTTCATCGGCGAGATTTCCTGCTCTGGTCATCAATCTAATTGAAAGTGCAACCGCTTCATTCGCTATCTCCCAACCGGATTGCCATTTCTCTTTTCCAATCGTTAAATCTCCAACCATTATAGTCAAGGCCGCGGCTTGACCTAGTGCAATAGCGGCAGCGGTTCCTCCACCGGGGGTCGGTGAAGAAGATGCTAAAGCTGATTGAAACTCTCTTAATGTCATATCCATCCATGGTATTTTCATTCTAAATCCTCCTGTAATAATGCCCATTCAATAATTCTATTTTCAGGAATAAATGGTGATATATGGGATAATCCCAATCCTTTGATTGCTGCCTGAACCAATTCTTGTTCATCCTCACAGTCTGACCGCGCGTACCATCGACCAGACTCTAACATTGCAGCAAGAGGTACCAAGCCGACCAATTCAGATCCGCAGGTTTGAACTCCGTGATCGTTAACGATCGATTTTACAGCCTCAAAAGCAACATGCATGGGTGTTAATTCAACATCGCGTAAATTCATAGAAACTTGACTGATTCCATGACCCTCTAGCGGTAATCCCATCCCTTGAACCATCGGTAACATTCCAGGAATACGGGTTTTTCTCCCATCTTTTTGCTTGAGTAAGCGACCAGAAGCTCTAACCAAGGAGCCTGCCTTTCTTGCTGCTGACGCATCAGTTTCGTCGACATTGACATTATATGCTACTAAAATCCCTCTTGCTCCAATTACAACAGCACCGAATTTTGCGGTTTTTTCATTCCACTCACGAGGGCCAAAATCAGGTAGGTAGGGCCCACCATTTTCTAATCGCTCTTGGAAGCCTTCATATTGGCCTCGTCTAAGATCAGATAAAAGATTTCTATCGGGCGTGTTTGCTGCTGCACCGTATAAAAATGTGCAAAGATCCAATTCTTCACTTACTCTCTTTGCCAATTTTTTTGCCAAATCAGAACAATCTTCCATCGTCATGCCTTCCAATGGAACGAAAGGACAAACATCGACCGCGCCAATGCGTGGGTGCTCGCCTTTTTGATTTCGCATATCGATGGATTCAGAGGCTTTTTTAATGACGCAGAATGCGGCTTCCATTACAGCTTCAGGCTTTCCTGCGATGGTCAATACAGTACGATTATAATCAGCATCAGGTTCTATTCCG
>PSPR01000041.1:0-9925 GCA_004195515.1 Methanobacteriota archaeon
TATTATATGTCCATGGCATTCAAGAACTATTCCGCTCTCGAGTTATCATGGCCGACCTGACCAACCCCGAACGCCGAATGCTCGGCGCCTTACAGGGCCGGGATGGCGAGTGGTCATTGGAACAAGTTTTATCGGCTTGTGATTGGGACGACCAAGCAATTCCTGTAACTGCAGGTCATGGCTTATCCAATGCTGGACTGGTAAGGATAAAAGAGAGTTCACTCACCCTTATTCAATTAGGAAAAGAAGGTGAAAAAGCCAAAGAAAATGGTTTGCTAGAAGCAAGGATTTGGGCTTGGATCAATTCCTCGGATAGTGCGACAATGCAAGAATTGTCGAAAAACTTTGAGCGTCACGAAGCCGGACCAGGTGTCGGCTTGCTCAAAGGGTTAGGTGTTGAAATTCAAGGCGGAAAACTGGTTGCGAATAATCCTGAACAAATTGACATTGAAATTAAACGAAGAACTGATTTCATCAATGAATTAGATATGGATTCAGATTTGGTTGAGCATTTTGAAAAGCGTAAGGATTTGATTGAAACGGTGGTAACAAAAGCCCTTGCTTGGAGAACTACTCTTAGTGGGAAAAATATCCCTCCATCCCAATTGAAAGAAGCGCTTAGAATTGCGGAGATTACCCCTGAGTTACTTCAAACCGATGAGTGGAAAGAAGCAGAGTTCCGACCATATGATGTCGAACTCGAAGCCGCAATGCCAACCTCAGGCCGAAGCCATCCAATGCAAGCTCTTATCGAGAGAATTCGGTCAATTTTCTTAGAGATGGGCTTCTCGGAATTAGTTGATGATTATGTCCAGAGCGCAGGATGGAATATGGATGCACTATTCATCCCGCAAGATCACCCCGCTAGAGAGATGCAAGATACTTTTTATCTCGATAATCCTAAATCTATCAAGTTGGACCCTGCAATGCTCAAACAATGGAAGAGTATTCACGAGCACGGTGGAAATACCGAATCGACTGGGTGGGGTGGACAATATGATACCGATATCAGCGAAAAGGGTTTGCTGAGAACTCATACCACGGTAAATACAATACAATATTTGGCAAAAAATCCGAACGAACCGTGCCGAGTTTTCGCCATCGATCGAGTTTTTCGCAAGGAGAGTATAGACCGAACTCACCTGCCGGAATTCCAACCGGGTGCAAATCTTGGAATGCTTGTGACCACACTCAAAACATTTTATGCAAAAATGGGTTATCCAGAGGTCAGGGTTAGACCAGCCTATTTCCCATACACAGAGCCAAGCCTCGAAATCGAGGTTAAATGGCGTGGTAAGTGGCTCGAATTAGGCGGTGCAGGTATTTTCAGGCCAGAGGTTACCGAACCCCTTGGCATTAAGCACCCGGTATGTGCTTGGGGAATGGGTTTAGAGAGATTAGCGATGTTGGTTTTGGGTTTGGATGATATTCGTCAATTATATATCTCGGATTTAGAATGGTTGGCCAATCAACCAATTTTGTGAGTAAATGTAATCGGACATCTTTTGACTCATCGCTTTCAGTCTTCACGTGATGAGAAGAACTCGAGTGGTTGCAACCATCGGGCCGGCAAGTTGGAGCGAAGAAAATCTTCAAGCCTTGCTCAATGCTGGAGCCGATGTTTTTCGTCTCAATTATTCACACGGTGAGCCTGAGGATAAAACCGAACTCTATGAACGCATCAGGAATTTGGAGAGTAAATCTAATATTAAAACCTGTATTTTAGCAGATCTTCCAGGACCAAAATTACGATTGGGAAACTTCAAAGGGGTTCGTCTACTAAATAATGGCGACGAAATTCGATTAATATGTGGTTTGAAATCTCATGATGGTCCGGAATTTCCGGTTGAATATGGTGGTTTATCAGCTGAATTAAAAAATGGTGATTCGGTTTTGCTCGCCGATGGAATCATTCGGCTGACCGTGAAAAATTCCAGCGGTGAACCGAATTCTTTTGTCGATTGTATCGTCGAAGACGGTGGGCCACTGACCAGTCGAAAAGGCATCAATGTCCCTGGTACGATGGTCGACCTTCCAGCGATTGGACCCAAGGATAAAGCAGCATTAGCTCATGCTTTAGAAGCCGGAGCAGATTGGATAGCGGTTTCTTATGTAAGAACTGCTGAAGATATTAGGCCAGCTCGTGAAGCGATTAAAGCGGCTGGAAAACACACGCCAATAATCGCTAAAATCGAGCATCCAGCCGCCTTACTCAACCTTCATTCCATTCTCGAAGCCGCTGATGCGGTCATGGTTGCCCGAGGAGATCTTGGGGTCGAGATTCCACTTGAACAAGTGCCTTTAGCACAGCAAAATATTATCGATGCCGCGCTAATGCGCGGCATGGTGGTCATCGTCGCAACTCAAATGCTGGAATCGATGACCTATAATCCACGGCCGACCAGAGCCGAGGTTAGCGATGTTTCGACCGCGATTCGACATGGCGGGACCGCGGTGATGCTTTCTGGTGAAACCGCTTCTGGCGATCATCCGATCGCTGCGGTCGAAACGATGGTGAAGATTGCCATCGCAACCGAACAAGGGTTGGAAAGTTCTGGTGGCAAACCGGGCGCACTATCGAAATTCCGCTCGACAAGAGCGGTTGCACATGCGGGGGTAGAATTGGCCAATGCATCAAGTGCGAGACATATTTTGGTCGCGACCGAACATGGTAATGCGCCAAGATTAGTGGCTGGATACCGGCCTGACCTCGAGGTTATCGCTGTTACCAACCGAGTTAGAGCAGCACGCCGAATGAGGCTCTTGCCAGGAGTTGCAAGTGTCATTGTAGACGAAGATAAAAGAGGCTCGGTTACTATGCAAAGGGCGATTCACAAATTAGCAGATCAAGGGATTATCAAAAAAGGCGAGAGAATCGTTTCTATTTCCGGCTCACCTCTCGCCATTTCTGGTGCGACCAGCACCATTAGACTATACCGGTTAGAACAAGACGGGTCGATTTCTGGAACAGAATAAATCGCATTTTGCACCTTGAAATGTTCCAAAACGTTCAACACCTAATGGTTAGGCTCCAAACATATGGGAACCTCTCTTATCGACAAAGGAATGTTTGGCGCCGGCCTAATGCTCATCATATTGAATGTAGCAGTATTAGCACCAATGGCAACCGGTGGTGTGGTATCAGCGGTAGAAGAAGCTACTGCAACCAAGCCATTGGATGACATCTGCTCGGACTCATCTTGTAAATTTGCTAATGCGGATTGGGAGAGCAGTACCAGTCCAAGAAATTTTTATGCATGGGATATAACCAATCTTGAAGAGGTAATTGCCGGTGGGGAGCCAATTTATCAACAGGTTGGCCCGGTTACTTACGATGTTACCAGCGAAAGGGAAATCATCAGCCACGATGCAGAAAATGGGTCGATTACCTATCGCCAATTTACAATTTATGAATGCGCAGAAGATACTGAATATTCCTGTGATACCGAAATGACGAATATCAATATTGCATTCACACCTCAGGTAATCGGAGCAACCCATACCGCAATCGGTGCGGTGATGGATATCACCAAAACTGGCTTTACCTCTGGAATTCTTGGTATTCAAATCGATCAATTCCAAGCCGGTCATAATACTAGCAATTATCTCAAGTATCACATCAACAGCTTAAGAGGCGATGGCGAAGCATTCTTCCAAATGACCGCTGAATTGATCATCATGGATGGGATGTTTGATGCATTCAACCCGGTGTACGGCGAAAATTTCTTGGATGAAAATATTTCTTACTTCAATGCTACTGGCTTTGAGCCGCTTTGGGAAGAAGTTAATCTCCGATACACCTTTGAAAACGCTACCGGACCCGACGGCGAAGATTTAGGACTTCTCAATAACCTTGGCCCTCTAGTGTATGCTTCGATGGGGGAGCCAGGGAGCCTCGATGAATTGCTCTACGATAGTGCAAATTCGGTTACGATGAGGAGAGCCAACATATGGGGCTTCGCTCATCCGACCGATGCAAATATTACTTTAGCGCGTGATTGGACCTTGTATGGTGGCATGGGTAAATTGATGCTCGATTACGGTGGTGCTGACGAAGATTGGAGTACAGACACCACCGGTGATTCAGTAGATGCAAGTCAGAGAGTTATGAATCTCTTGGGCTTGGAAATCGACAACGACATTGCAATGAATCTATTGTTTGGTGGCGATGAAACCAGCGAACCAACCGGTATTTTAGCAGTTAGCGATTCTGGAACCTCTTTTGGATTGGCAACATTTTTGGAGATGGATCCAACTGAAGCATTAGAGTTTTACAATCTCAACCAAACCCAATATCAAACCTTTTTCAATTGGTCAGACTCTTGGATTAGCGATAGTGAAGGTTTGCCACTCATTCTTGTAGGCGGAGAGGGTTACATTACCGCAAGTGAATTCGTCAACAGATCCTTTGGTGGCGAAGACCCAATCAACGGTGGTTATCTCGATAACTCTCTCAATATGGGTGGTGCTTGGGGCACTGCATTTACAGGTTCTGCTGGTAAAGATCCAATCGCATTAACTCCTGAACAATCGGCTAACTTACTGTTTGGACCTCATGGTTTAACCACTCAACAAGGTGTAGCTTTCTTCCTCTACGGAGAATTGTCTGGCAAGACACCCCCCGTTAACATGGATACGCTTGAGAGAGCGCCTGCTGTCGAGTGGAATACTTCGCTTGTGGCAGAATTATACGGAATCGATGATGATGCTGCTAGCGCTCTGCGTTACCTTTTGATGGGCCCATTATTCGGAACATTAATCCCAGGGTTTTTGGAAGATGTGTTTGGAACAGGACCGTACCTTACTCAATCGGTGAATAATTGGTTATTAGGATGGCACGACCCGGTCGTAGCATATCTTAATTCAGGCGACTCGTCCAATATGAGTGTCGGCTGGACCAGCCTTGAATCGAATAAGACCTATTTCGGCTCTGGCGGAGTTTCAAACGGAGATGGTACAATCTACACCATCTGCACCGGTGAAGTCGATACGTGCGACAAAGGTGAGATGTTATTTGAGGATGGGAACGACCAGTTATCTTGGCGAGACGATGTTAAGGAAAATGCGACTTTTGGTTTGATCACACCTGAAAGTAGAGCCGGAGCTACCGGTGGTTTCATTACTGGAGACGGCGATAAAATCGACCTATCAGGTTATGGTGTAGTCGGCCTTAAATGCGAGGGCGAAAGTGTGTTAAAAGGAATTCCTGTAAATGAATGTACAGCAACGATGCCGGTATTGTCACGACCGATTCAAGCAAAATTACTCAATACAGATTCTTTACTTGATGCAACGCCCGGTGCGCTGCCAATTTACTTCGGAAGTGATGTATTAATCAAGGTGGAAAAGGTAAGTGGTGCAATAATCGCTGGTGAATCAACTTCGATGTTTTACATTGACACAAGACCGAGGACCCAACAACAAACCCCTCCAATTATGGATGATATGCAACCGGTATTCATGATCAAAACTAGTGCTGAAATCGGCGACGAAGATGCTGCAGCCCTCAAATCTAAGATTATCACCAACCAAGACCCAATGATGTATTGGACCAATTTCGACCACCCTGCAGATTATGCTACAATCGCAATATATGTGATTGGATTGATACTAATTCTGAACTTTACCCGAGTCACCTTAAAAGGAAGAGATACCAAAGAAGAACCAGTAACAGAATGGACAGATGATTCGGCGAAGGTTTGATGAGAACTAAACCCCCGCCATCAGGTTATGTGGAGTGCGCTTGAACCTGTGGCCGAGGTGCTGAAGGCATTAGATACTTGGCAGCAGTTAATTGCTGGCATCTTATTATCAGCATTATTGGCCCTATCTGTCCGCTATACTATTTGGACCCCTGCAAAGATGTTTGTTGGTAAAACAGAGGTCGAATGGGACGATGAATTGATGAAGTTGCTCACTCCAGTTCTCAATTATGCAGTTTTCTTAACCGGTGTATATTTTACAATCGTCTGGTCGATGGATGAAAATTCAGTTATTGCAACAACATTCGCTACTCTCGCGGTTTTGGTAATAATGTTACTCTCTGGAAGATTCCTATCTAAATCGGTATCTGCATTTTTGCCAGCAACTCTGGAAACTATCGATGAAAGAACCGAATTAGGCATTTCGGAAGCATCGACGGTTATCGTCGGTTTCTGTAAGGTAATTATTTGGGGTTCTGCGATCTTATTAATTTTAGCAAATCTCAATGTAGATATCACCGCAGCATTAGCATCGTTAACAATTTTCTCCTTGGTTATTGGAATGGCGGTTCAAGAATCGGCTTCCAACTTTTTGACCTCGGTTCAATTGATGGTCGACAAACCTTACGAGATCGGCGATAAAATCCAAGTCGATACCGTGATAGGTACAGTAGCAGAAATAGGTTTCCTATCTACAAAAATTCGAACATTTTCAGAGACTATGGTAATTATCCCAAATAAGACCATAGCTAATACCATCGTAACCAATTATGCAAAAGGTGGACCATCCAATTCACCTCGCCGTGTCAACCTCAAACTCGATATCACCGTCGACTATGGTGAAAACCCATCTCACGTCAAATCGGTCCTTCGGGAGATTCTCGACCAAAATGAACATATTTTATCGGAACCGGCCCCGGTAATATTATTCACCCATATGTTAGATTCGGCTTTGTCGTTCAGAATCAATTCCTGGGTCGATGATTATTCGGATGAATGGCTCGCGAGAGACCAAATACTCAGTAAAATCCTCAAGCGATTTGATGAGGAAAATATATCCATACCATATCCACACATGCAGATCAAATACGACCAAGAGGAAAACGCTGAAAGTCGTGAAGAAGGGGCAAAAAAGCGCAGGGTCGCAAAGGCGAAAGTCGAAGAAAAGGCCCGAGCGGTAGAACTCGAAGCGGAACGAAACGTATATCGCAACCGGGCCGAACAAGTAAGGGTTGAACTCGAAAATGAAGAACTGGAAGACGAGGCTAAGATCGAACTCAATGTCGAATTGATGAATCTCGAAGAAAAACTAAACTTGTCTAGTGAAAATTGAGGTGATATATTGCATTTGAACCCAGTGATTCCTTATCTGACCTACGGCCAAGAAGAGATCATAATCGAGGCCGATGGATTACGGATTATCGGTGGACCAACCGGCCTTACAATCGAAAGAGTTAGTGCCTTAGAAGTGGAGAGAGGGCATTGGCCTGTGGTCCATTTAGGTAAGATTTCAACAAGTTCAGATGGCGAAGGTTTCAGTATATCTATGTGGATGAACGGTGAGGCTCATGAAATCATCAGAGCACTTAAAGAAATGGTAATTTTAGAATGTGCTGAAGCACTTGCAGCCGCGATTGGAATCCAATTAGAAGAGCATACTGGTAGAGTGGTTGAATCGGACGAACACGGGCTAAATATCCTCGACCAACTTAGATTATTCCCTAACCGGTGGCCGCTAAGAAAAGACGATATTACCACCTTTGTTCGATTCTCAAAGGTCGGCAAAATCGTTCAATTTCAACTACCTTCAAAGGCGGATACGAAGTGGACTGTTATTTGTATTGTTTCATTGATTGTAGCATTAACTGCAGGCATTCCTTTCATTCAACAAATCGGTATATTAAGCGCTGATTGGATGACTGCTGCTACCTTATTTGTTCCATTTGCAATAGTATTCATTGGATGGTATATTGCAGCGACTAAATTCTCTGTTTTGGAGTCGAGACACGATGTACATTTTGATGAGAGAATGATCCATTTGGGACCACATTTGCTTTGGTTCATCAAATTGCCATCCCGAAGTTTTATGATGGCAGATTTCAAAGATCTCGACAATACAGAAGACGGTTTGGTATTCATGTTTGGAAACCAAAGGATATCTTGTAGAATGGACCCACTTGAGGCCGAGTGGATTCTAACAGAAATCGTCCACAATCTGCGAGAATTTGCTCAATCAACCGCCCCAGATATTTTGTTATGAGGTTACGGCCCGTAGGGCCGGTTGTAGGTGATTGATTTATATTGGAGAGGATTCATCCAAGAACGATGACACAACACGCGTTGAACACGAATACACTCGGCCACCAAGGCGCCAAGGCTAAAACTCTGGCTCAAGGAATGGTATTATTGATGCTACTTTCAAGTTTAGCAAACCTCGGTATCGCCTTGGTAGACTACGACAAAAGCAGTGCTGAAACAATAGAAGATTTCCAGCAAGAAAAGGTTGAAGGTTGGACTTCTGCGCCAACAACAGTTGGAAACTATTCAAACGGTGGCGAACATTTGGTGACCGGAGACTGGTGGGAGCCGAAGACATCCTACATCCCAAGTGTGACCGATTATGACGGTGATGGGTTGAACAATTCAATTGACAATGCGCCTTTTGACCGCAACTCTGGATCAAATTCGACTGGTGCTTTCCCTCGCCAAGCCTCTATTTCACCAACTTTTAGCGATTTATTCACTCCAGCGTGGTTCGAAGATGATGGAAGCAATTATCCAATGGAAGGCGTTTCAGCAATAGAATTAGCAGACATGGACAACGATGGTGATCTAGATCTGATAATAGGTGATGAATCTGACCTCTATATTTCTTGGAATGATAGAGGGACGTTTTTGGACCCGAAGGATTCAACTCACGGCCAAGGAACTGATTTGGGCAATGGAGGTGGATTCATCTATGCTATCAAGGCAGCAGATTTAGACCTCGATGGCGATTTAGATATTGTTATTGGTACCGCCAATGAGGTAAAAGTTTTTGAAATGGAGAGTGGGGCTCTAGACTCGAGTTCCACCCTATCTCTCAACGCAGGTTCTGCTAAGGATTGGCAAGACATTTCAATCGGGGATGTCGATGGTGATAACTACCCAGAGATTTTGGTGGCTGCTGACCGTAACGGTGGAACCACAAACGATAATGTAATATTGATGGAAAACGATGCCTCCACTAAAAATCTCATATTTACCAAAATATGGAGTCAATCTACTTCTAGTAGCAAGGGGGTTGGTGCGGCAATCTTGACCGATTGGGATGCGGATGGGTACCTTGATGTGATTATCGGTTCAAGAAGGCTTGATGGGCATTCAGATTCAGATTCATATTTTATTTATGGTTTTAAATCATCTGCTGGAACAATCCCCACTTCATTTACCTTCGCCACTTCAAGCTCAAATTCAATGGTATTAGGGCTCGCTGCAGCAGATTTGAATGGAGATTCATATCCTGAATTGGTCGCATCAACTTTCAGCGGAAAAACATATGTGTTCAATAATAGATTGGATGCAACCACCCCATATGTAGCAATTGGTTCAGGCTCTACAAATGTGCAAGATATTTGCCCATCTAAATGCCATACCTCAAATATTAGAATCGTTGACATTAACAATGATAATTTAGGAGATCTTTTGCTTGGTGCAAGCGATAGAAATTCCCAAGGAGAATCTCATATTTACCTGCATGCCGGTTTAGGATGGGCAAATTCAACTCCTTCATTCAATTTGTTCAAAACCTTAGATTATGATGGTTATGATGATTACGCAGTTGGGGATTTAACTGGAAATGGCTTACCTGATTTAATTTATCAATCCGATGCTTCGCCCATAGAAATTTATCGAGCGGGGAGTGCAACCTTGACCAAAACGATCGCTGGGAATTTGACATTTATCAATGGTTCAGTGTATACTGGAATGGGAGATGGATTAATTTCTGATTATGATAATGATGGTGATTTAGATGTAATCGCGTTGGACTACGGAGGTGTTCACATATTTGAACAGACGAGTGCCGGAATTGAAGAATCGGCAGAACCGGCAATCGAATTTACAGGAGGCGCCTATGGTTTAAATTTAATAGATGTCGACCGAGATGATGATTTAGATTTGATTGTTGCTCATCAAACCGCGGCAAAAGCATATTTGAGGGGAAGCGATGGCACCTATTCGAT
>PSPR01000041.1:9932-34964 GCA_004195515.1 Methanobacteriota archaeon
AACACCGGTGTGCTTATCGATGGTTATACCGGTGGCGTTCGTGATACAAAACTTACAGTTAGCTATTACTCCTCCGGTGCTTTCTCCCAATATTGGGAATCCAAACCTGGTAATTCAACAACTGGATATACTCAAGATGTTAAAATGAAAGATATGAACAATGATGGTAAAAATGACATTGTTCGATGTATGGCGAACGAAATCCAAATTTATAATAGGACGACAACAGGGAGTGGGATTTTCCTCGCCGCAAATTATTCCGCGAATCCTTGGGTGATTAGCGTTGGAACTTCAGGGTTTTGTAATATAGCAGATGTAGATGGAGATGGAACCATGGACATAATAACGAAAATGGGGTACAATGGCCGGGTAATTTTAGGTCCTTCCTATTCTACATCAAGTGTTAAGGGGATGGGTTATACCGACCGTCTGGTCGAAATACAGCCCTATGATTTAGATTTAGATGGAGAGCAAGAATTGGTTATTACACGTTCAACCGGATCAAAGGGCTCTGTTCATGAAATTGATTCTTCTAGCAATATCGGTTCTGAAACTTGGAAGGGCGGCGGAAGACGAAACACAAAAGTAACAGCCTTAGGAGATATTGATGGAGATGGATTAGTTGATATGGTCCAATTTAATTATATGAGTGCCCCTGAATATATTCTTGGTTTATCAGATACTGATAATGATGCTGTACCTGATTCCGAGGATGACTTTCTTTATGATCCAACTCAAAAGGACGATACTGATTCTGACGGATATGGCAGCTCAAATACCGGAATGCTCGGCGACAATTGCCAGTATTATTGGGGTGATTCAACCGAAGATCGGCGCGGTTGCCCTGACCAAGACAGCGATGGCTGGTCAGATTTGAACGATGCATTTTGGCGCGACTCTACTCAATGGACAGACGTAGATGGTGACGGACTTGGCGATAACGCAACAGGAAATACGCCCGATCAATATATTTATGATTTTGATAATGATGGATTTGACGATTCAACATTAGCCAATATCGGAGCCTCCTCACCTTATGATACTTGCAAATATACATTTGGAACATCAGACCAAAACAATAGCTATGGCTGTTTGGATACCGATGGTGATGGTTGGTCAAATATCGATGATAAATTCTCTGGCGATTCAACTCAATGGGTCGACAGAGATGGCGATGGATTTGGCGATAATAATGCAGGAAATTTACCCGATTTTTGTCCAATTAGTAGTGGAACTAGTTTCGTAGATGTGTTCGGGTGTATCGATCTTGATGGAGATGGCACTAGTTACTTGAATGATTTCAATGATAATGATTCTAACGAAGTAAAGGATAGCGATAATGACACCATTGGTGATAATGGTGATAATTGCCCATATGAATGGTCAAATTTAACCACTACTTCTGATCGCGGCTGCCGAGATCTTGACGGTGATGGCGTAGCCGATAGATCCGATGACTTCCAAAACGATAGAACTCAATGGAGAGATTCCGACGGTGACGGAAGAGGCGATGAGCAGAGTGGAACCAATCCTGATGCTTTCCCTTCAGACCCTACCCAAACCGACGATTCTGATGACGACGGTCACGGCGATAACCCAACCGGAAATGCCGGAGACCAATTCCCATTGGATGAAACCCAATGGAAAGATACCGATGGTGATGGTAGAGGAGATAGCGCAACGGGAAATAATTCTGATGACTTCCCAACTCAACCGAGCCAAACCGACGATTCTGATAATGATGGATATGGAGATAACCCAACCGGTTGGCAAGCCGATGCTTTCCCATTGGATGAAACTCAGCATATGGATTCTGATGGTGATGGTTATGGTGATAGCCCAACGGGAAATAATTCTGACGAATTCCCCTCTGACCCAAGCCAACATTCCGATACGGATGGAGATGGATATGGAGATAGTCCAACAGGGAATAATGCTGATGCATTTCCATTGGATGAAACTCAGCATCTAGATTCTGATGGTGATGGTTATGGTGATAGCCCAACAGGAAATAATTCCGATGCTTTTCCATCGGATGAGACTCAATATCTAGATTCTGATGGCGACGGCCACGGCGATAACCAAAATGGGGTGAATCCAGATGCATTCCCTAATGACAATTCTCAATATCAGGATTCTGATGGTGATGGATGGGGCGATAATAGTGCAGGGAATGACCCTGACCAATGTCCTTCAACCGAAGGTTATAGCAGGTACCGCATCCAAGACGATGGAAGTACAACCGTATTTTACGGCTGTGAAGATGATGATGGCGACAATGTGCCAAATAGTTTTGACGATTGTCAAACTTCAGCTGGAAATTCTTGGATCGACCGAAAAGCTTGTACCGATAGTGATCAAGATGGAATAAGTGACCAATATGACCCTTATCCGTACAATGCTAGTTCGGGTGCTGCTAGTGGTGATTGGGATGGTGATGGTGTGATGGATTTCCGCCCAGGACAACTACTCGATGGAACCGATGTATTCCCTAACGACATCACTCAAACCACTGATTATGATGGCGATGGTTATGGGGATAACATGACTGGCAATAATGCTGACCAATGTTTGACAACTCCTCTGAAGGAAAAATTAGATGTTGATGAAAGAGGTTGTGCCCCGGATGAGGTAGATGATGATAACGATGGAATTTCTAATCTTGTGGATCAATGCCCCGATTCTGAAAATAACGATAACGTAGCAATCGACGGTTGTCTAGATTCTGACGATGATGATGTTTCGAATGAATATGATGCATTCCCTCACGATGCTAACGAAACCCAAGATACCGATGGTGATGGAATCGGGAATGTTGCCGATGATTGCGCAGGTATAGCTGGCGTTTCTTGGAGAGATAAAAATGGCTGTGAAGATTCAGATGGCGATGGCTATTCAAACCCAGGCGACCAATGTCCAAATCTTTGGGGCTTAGCAGATGCACCTCTCTTAGGTTGCCCTGATCGTGATGAAGACGGCGTCGCTGACCAAGTTGATGCATTCCCTGATGATAGGAACGAAACCATGGATCATGATAAGGACGGTATAGGTGATGAAGCGGATTTATTCCCGAATGATCACGATAACGATGGAGTCCCAACCAATGAGGATTGGGATGATTTCGACCCGAGTGAATCGATGGATAGCGACGACGATGGTGTCGGCGATAATGCCGATATTTGGCCTGATGATCCTGATGTATGGTCCGATGGCGATGGGGACGGATTCTCTGACCAATTAGGTCACTATTTATCCGATGATTGCCCATCAATTCCAGGGAATAGTACCAAGTTCCAAGATGGCTGTTCAGATATTGATGGCGATGGCATGCCTGACGTTCTCGACCCCGATATCGATGGCGATGGTATCACCAACGATAATGAGATGGATGCTTCGAGTGGCGATATTGAGTACGACCCGTTCGATCCGAAGTCGAGCCCTAATGATTTGGACGGTGACCATATCCCTGATGTATTGGATAACGATATCGATGGCGATGGATTCCCAAATGATTTCGAAAATGAACGTGGTTCGGCTTCTGATGACGAAAACAGCACACCATTCAATATCTATTCCGATTCGGTATCGGGTGTTTACTATGTTCCAGGTGAAGGATTCAAAGATAATTATGACCCAGATGGCTATGAGATTTCGATTTCATTCCTAATCAATCTGGTCACAAGTGAATTTTTAATCCCATTGCTAATTTTCCCACTATCGATGTTTGCGATGATGAGAAAAGGCCGTAGATATAAAAAGATCAACAAACGCATGCGAAGTTGTGAGGATTTGGAAACATTGAAGGAATTCGAACCGATGATCGATTCGATGATAATCGGCCGAAAGGTAAAGGTCGAGCAAGGAATCCTGTTGAGAAATTTATTCGAGCGTCGTCGAGACCAAATGGAGGACGCACCTCAAATGCCGAAGGGTGGAGCATCTGCTCGATTCGGTGAATCAAGCGGAGGAGGTAGGAGAGGAAATCCTCCTCAATCGAGACCCGGCTCAAGACCGGGTGGTCAAACCCAATCACGTGGTGGTCCTAGACGGCCCGGAATGTGAGACCGGTTATAGGTAGAATAATTCCGATATGCAGGGGCTTCCTTTTTGTGTAAGTCCCTGCATCACAGGTCATGGCGGACATACTTTCAAGCATCAGTCTCTCCAATTCGGAAACCGAAGTAAAACTATCCGGTGGAGGCTTGAGTCTCACAACTGATAAAAAAGGTATCAAATTGAACGATAAAAAATCTTGGAAGAGATCAAAGATTACCGCACTATCAACCTCAAAAGTGGGAAAAAATATCACTTTGACCATTTATTGCGGTGATAGTTCTGACGATTTATTGATGACTAGTGATGAACGCACCATCTTGAGAGCAATCGAATCTATGTCTGCTCTTTTAGGTGTTCGATTCGATGAGCATACCGGAAGATCTGTCGAAGCGGACGAACACGGAATGACTGTTATCGAGCAAATAAATACCTTTCCAGACCGTTGGCCTTACCCAGGTCAAAACGATGTGAAGATGGCGGATATTGCTCGGGTTGGCTCGATTACCCATATCTCAATCCCTTCAGAATTAGATAGCGGTCAAGTGACATTATTCTCTTTAGCCGCACTTGCTACATTGCCGATTGGATTAAACATGAAGTTCGGTTTTGACTCGGCTTTGATGAATATTGGTGCAGCATTGATACCAACGATTGTTTTCATTCTATTGATTGGAATTCTAGCAATCAAAAAGGATATATTGGTCTCGAAGCATACCATTGCCCTGAACAAGAGCAACATCTATGTCACGCCAAAATTCCTTGGGATATTTGGATTACCGACCACAGAATATTTAATATCAGATTTCAAGGATTTGGATATCTCAAATGAGCGCAACCTAACCTTTTTACTTGGTGAACAAAGAATTAAATGTTCGATGATCGATGAAATTCAAGCTGAAATGATTTTGGCTGAAATTGTCGACTCGCTTTATCATGGCGAAGAAGCGATTAGCAGCGAAGAAGAATGACCGATTGGACCTTAAGCAACTTGTCAGGCCCCCAACCATGGGCGATTTCCAATCATTGGGGCTTTCCAACAAATTGTTGCGAGCGGTAGCAGCCGAAGGTTATACCACTCCGACACCGGTTCAAGAGCAAGCTATTCCACCACTCCTCGCAGGGAGAGATGTCCTCGGTGTAGCCCAAACAGGCACAGGAAAAACCGCGGCTTTCGCATTGCCGGTTCTTCAAGCAATCAGCCGAAACCGCTCACAAGGCCGGAGGGTAATTCGAGCATTGGTACTATCTCCTACAAGAGAATTAGCGGCTCAAATCGATGAAAGATTTGCAGCATATTCTGAACATATGGATATTC
Organism: Methanobacteriota archaeon; assembly: GCA_004195515.1. Classification (GTDB taxonomy): domain Archaea; phylum Thermoplasmatota; class Poseidoniia; order Poseidoniales; family Poseidoniaceae; genus MGIIa-K1. Next base: position 15,304 of record PSPR01000041.1, read on the forward strand.
GCCACAAAGTGATTTTTGGCGGGGTTAAACAAGGACCTCAGGTACGAGCATTACAAAGCGGTCTCGATATTTTGGTCGCAACGCCAGGTCGACTATTAGACCTAATTAATCAGGGCCATATCTCTCTGAAAGATGTCGGATTCTTTGTTTTGGATGAAGCCGATAGAATGCTCGATATGGGCTTTATCAATGACATTAAAAAAGTATTAAAAATTCTTCCACGCGATCGACAAAATCTTCTTTTTAGTGCAACTATGCCAAAATCAATTGCAGATTTAGCCGGATCATTTCTACGCGATGCAATAATGGTTGACATTAGTCCAGAACAGTTGACAGTCGAGAGAATTCAACAAAAAATTATGTTCATCCGTAAGGCTGACAAACGCCGCTTATTGGTCCAATTGATCAAAGATGAAAAGGTAAAGCGCGGAATTATATTTACTAGAACAAAACATGGCGCCAACCGATTGGTAAAACAACTCGACCAAAGCGGAATAAATGCCCAAGCCATTCATGGTAACAAGAGTCAAGGAGCACGTACCAAAGCGTTGGCAGGATTTAAGAATGGCTCGGTGCCGATTCTTGTCGCTACCGATATTGCGAGCCGAGGTATCGATGTTGAAGGAATTACTCACGTGTTCAATTATGATCTACCCAATGAGCCAGAGAGTTATGTTCACCGAATCGGTAGAACTGCAAGAGCTGGGAAATCGGGAATGGCTTATGCTTTTTGTGATGATAGTGAAAGCGGATATTTGGTCGGGATTCAAAGATTGATCGGCCAAGATATCCCAGTCGATTCATCCCACCCATTCCATTTCCAGGGTGCGATTCCAAAGCCGGGGCAAAAACCTGGTAAAATCAAAACAGGAAAGGGTATGGACGATAGGCGTGGTCGGAATTTTTCCCATCGGAAAAGCCGCGATTCAAACCGTAAAAAGTCACAAAATAATAACCGGAATCGTAGATAACTTCTACCAAGTATTCCTGCCATCAAGGCTAAGTACCGTTGACCAAGCGTTGACTTCATGGCAGATATGGTCATCGTCGCAAGCAAGTTTAAAGAAATGGTAAAGTCATCTGGATGCAATACTGGTGGGGATGCTGCTGAAGCATTCAACCATTACGTTCACTGGCAGATTGAGGAAGCGTGCAACCGCGCCAAAGCAAACGGCCGCAAGACCGTCCGCAGCCATGATTTCTCGACCATGAGTGTTAGCGAAGATTCACTATTGGTCGCATCGAAGGTCAAGGCAGTAATCAAAGCAAACGGCCTAAATTGTGCTGCTGATGCATTTTATGGCTTAAATTACCAACTAAATTGGGTCGTTTCCTCTGGATGCAATCGAGCGGTCGCAAATGGCCGCAAGACCATTCGTGGTCACGATATAGTCCTTCAATGAAGTTGACAGGTTAAATCAACTCGAACAGGAAAGCATCGAACAACCGGGGCGATTCCTTGCCCATTCCGGTCGTTTGACAAACCATTTCGATTCCATTTCAGGTTGCTCATCATATGGCTTTTTTAATAGTTGATACAATTCTTCAATCAAGGTAAAATCTTCTTGTTCAGCCTTATCGATGGCCAATTGAGCCATCCAATTCCGAAGTACATATTTTGGATTTACCCGATTCATTGCTTGGGCTCTATTTGGTTTTACTAGTGCTAAATATTTGCTCAGCCATTGAGTCCATTCTTCCTTAAGTGCAGAATTAAAATCATAAAAACAGATTTTTAGATCACCAATATTTGGTTTCTCAACAGTTGCAAGCAAGCGGAAAAATATTGTCATATCGGTTTCTGAACTGTGAAATAAGCCGATTAATTCTTCGACCATTTCTTTATTATATTGGTTGAGTCCAAGTTTGTCACACCACATCTGATGATAATATCCGAGCAGAATCTCATCGTAAGATTCTAAGCATTTTTGTAATCGTTGTGTATTCTTTAGCAATGGTGAAATCGCTTCAAATAGCCTAGAAAGATTCCAACCTGCGACCATAGGTTGTTGCCCAAATCGATAACGCCTGTTTTGTAAATCGGTTGTATTGGGGGTCCAATTATGGTCGTAGCCCTCTATCCAGCCATAGGGTCCATAATCGATAGTAAGCCCGTGAATCGACATATTATCACTATTCATTACCCCGTGGACAAAGCCAACTCTCAACCATTCGATCACCATGTGGGCAGTGGTTTGGCCAACTTCGGATAACCAATCTATCAGCAGTTGATCACCTTGAGATTTAAGATGTGGGAAGTGGGTTTTCAATGTGTGTTCAACCAGACTTCGTAAAGTCGATTCATCACCTCTCATAGCATGGATTTGAAACGAACCAAAACGAAGAAAACTCGGAGCGACCCTGCACACTACCGCACCAGGCTCTTCGGCTGGCCGACCATCATAGAACATGTCTCGAACTATGTTCTCACCGGTTGTACAAAGTGAAAGCGCACGTGTTGTCGGTACGCCAAGATGAAACATCGCTTCGCTACAAAGGAATTCACGAACCGATGAACGCAAGACCGCTTTTCCATCTGCGTGGCGTGAATATGGTGTTCTTCCCGCACCTTTCAGTTGCAATTCCAGCACCGATTTATCGGCTTTTACCTCTCCTAAGGTAATAGCTCTGCCATCGCCTAATTGACCGGCCCAAGTTCCAAATTGGTGGCCGCCATAACATTGTGAATAGGGTTCCATTCCATCGCAAATTTGATTCCCTGCAAGAAGGGAAGGATCTCTTTGATCCAAACCGAGGGTTTGAGCCATCTGGTCCGACCAAGCAATAATTCTTGGTACAGGAATCGGAGTCGGGTTTACCCTTGACCAACAAGCGTTCAAGACCTGTCTTGTTGGACCGCCCTCGACCGGGTCACCAGGTGTTTCGTGCAAGAAACGTGAGAGCCAATCCAAATCTGCTAAGCCCTTCACAACCGATGGGACGAGGTGTATCCCTCTTCAACATTGGTTATTTATTCAGCGAAAGGATAGATTATTCAATGGAGGAAAACTTCATGCTGATCTGATTCTAGTCCAGTTAATTAAATTATTAGGCCGAATCATCGGTTGATATGCGAGGAGTGGTATGTGTCGCAATCACTTGGTTGCTGGTGCTTTCCGGCTGTTTAAATCCTACTGAATCCGATGTTGAACCACTTATCGAAGAAGGACCGCTGCGCCTATGTAATGGCATGGAGATTCTTTGTGAACGCTCCTATGATAATGTGACTTTTCCCGAGACCCATAACTCATTTGCTACCCACGAGGATGGAATATACTATCCTGCAAGCAACCATGAAACTGGCTTCCAATCACAGTGGGATGCTGGAATGAGAGCCTTCATGCTCGATACCCATTATGCTACCCAATCAAATGAAGATACTGATGAGGTTAGATTTTGCCACGGTGATGATGACCGCGGCTTCAGTCCTTGCTTTTACGGCGAGGTATCACCTGGCGAATGGCTTGATTCACTTAGTCAACGCATGAATGAGTCTCAAAATGACACCGTGACTTTATTGATTGAAAACAATGTTCAAGCCGACCATTTATTCGAAGTTATCAATGCTTCAATTCCTAGCACAAATTGGTATGTTCATCAATTGAATTCAACATGGCTAACCTTGTCACAGTTGATCGATGCAGAGACAAGATTAGTAATTTTTTGGGAACAAGCAGCAAATGACGCCCACCCATATTTCCATGATTTCGGCACTCATTCTTGGACCACAAATTATGCCGAAGAGGAGACTGAAGACATGAATTGTGAAATATATCGGGGCGACGGCAACCAAGAGGTGTTTCATATGAATTCTTGGCTCAGAGGCCCTTTGGGCTTATCTGATCCTAATCGTGCAGCAGAAGCTAACGATGTTGAGTTTCTAGTTGAAAGGGTTGAAGAGTGCATCGAACTACATGGTAAGCGACCGACGTTTATCGCGGTTGATTGGTGGCAAGACGGTGATGTGGTAGAAGCGGCAAGACTCGCTAACCAAATGGACACGCCGGCTGAAACTTGATTAATCGAATACCTCGGCCCTTCATTTTACCAATGAGATAACTATCATGTCCGAACATCCCTTGGCCGCTTTGCGAAAAAATATGCAAGAGCTCGGCTTATTAGAAAAATCTGGATTGAAATCTTGGATAAAGGTCGGTGCTCTATTTTTGGTTGTTGGAATCCTATATACGGTTCACCTTTACCTTCCTCTTGCTTGGAGTATCGCTCTACTGCCTCTTACTGGCCTTTTTACCACCACATTGGCTATGACGGGCCATGAAGGGGTTCACTCATCGGCATGCAATTCGAGATTTGGCAATATTAGCCTTGCCGCGATCGTGTTTCCGTTATTTTCGGGACTTTCGATGGAACATTGGCGCGATAAGCATAATGTCAAACATCATGCACATCCTAACGTTATTCAAAAAGATCCTGATATTCATGCCTGGCCCTTAGCATTCTCAGCTGTTGATTATGAAAACTCGGGGATTTTTAGGAGATTCTTCCAAAGACATCTCCAAGGAATCTTATTTTGGCCATTAACATTGTTTACCGGTCATTCGATACGTTGGGAGAGCATTCAGTTTTTGGCTAAGCACCCATTCAAGGTTAGCAAAAGAAAGCGCTTCAACAAGTTGTGGTTACTCGACTGCACTATGCTGGTAATCCATTATTTCCTTTGGCTTGCTGCACCAATTTTCTTTGGCGTCGCTTGGTATATGGTATTAGGATTTTATATCGCATTATGGTCATTGGTTGGATTATTTCTATCGATGATTTTCATCGTTGGGCATGCAGCACGACCAATCGTCTATGATTACGATGAAAATTGGCGCCTTCAAATCGAGACTGGGCGCCGAATAAAAATGAGCCGTATCAGCAGTTTCTTTTTCGTTGGCCTAGACTATCAAATAGAGCATCATCTATTGCCTTCAGCATCTCATTTCGCCTTACCAAAGATCGCTCCCCACGTCAAGAAATATGCTGAAGAGAACGGTTGGGATTACGAGGAGATCGGCTTTTGGAAAGCAATTTGGATTTCTACGGTTTACATCAACAAAGCTTGATTCGCTTCAATGCTAACACTCACCTGTTCGTCCTGATCGTGATGCAACTATTGCATCACAATTTATTGAGAGACCCCCATTTATTTTTTGTCGAAAGGTGGACGCTGGGGTAAGCAATCTGGACTGAAGCGAAGGCGAAATAATTGCGGACCAAGTGTCCACGTGTACATCAAGAAGCAAGACAAGTGGACGCAGGGGGATGAACCCGGACGCGTGTGCGGCCGAAATGTGGTATTATGTACAGCACACGCTGGGTTCAAATCCCCCATTGCCACCGCTAATTGAATATTATTGAAAAGGTGGACGCTGGGGGATTTGAACCCCCGACATCTTGGTTGCAAACCAAGCACTCTTCCAACTGAGCTAAGCGCCCTTCTCAACTCAGCGGGCAGGCTTCTCCCTTTTGAGCGTTCACACGCGGTCAATAGTTGCATCACGGTCTGGACCCACACCTACCGATGTGATTTCGACCCCAATAATAGACTCTAACTTGCTGATATAATTCTGAGCAGCTGCAGGAAGCCCTGTGAATCCTAAGCCATTGGTATTGCATTTCTCAGCGATTCCAAGCCATTCTTCTGTTGACAATAATGGGAATCCTGGCATGGTAATGTAAATTGGAGAACAGCGTTCGAGGTCGATTGCGCTCGCTGGTAATTCGTGGATCTCTTGGCCATCCATTTCGTAACCGATACATATCTTGATCTCCTCGAGTCCACCGAGGACATCGAGTTTTGTTAGTGCTATTTGGGTAAAGCCATTGATTCGGTTTGCGTGACGCATTACTACTGCATCGAACCAACCACAGCGGCGTTTTCGGCCGGTTGTTGTGCCAAATTCATGGCCTACAACGCCGAGGTGTTCACCATCATCATCAAAGAGTTCAGTTGGCATGTGACCATGCCCTACCCGGGTTATGTATGCCTTGGTGATGCCGATGACATCTTCGACGTGGCCGGGATGAATTCCTGCACCATGGCCAGCATTTCCTCTCGAGGTAATCGATGAAGTAACAAATGGATATGTACCTTGGTCGATATCTAGTAAACAACCTTGAGCACCTTCAAGAATAATTTTTTCGCCCAATTTTAAGGCATTGTCGAGAAGAACGCCTGTATTTGTTATCGCCGAACTAAATCGGTTGGAAATCCACTCGATTTGCTCCTTGAGCTCATCAACTGTGACTCGCTGTTCACAACCAGCATTCGATAATTGTAAATTTTGACGCTCTGCCATAGCCTCAGGATTACAATGAGGTAGATCGGCGAATCTAATCCCGATACGATTAATCTTGTCCGCATAGGTGGGTCCAATGCCTCTTCCAGTAGTTCCAATTTTTTTATCCAAACCATCGAGATACCGATGGTATGGCAATATGATATGCGCACGAGCACTGATGAATAATCTTGAGCCAGCGGGGTCTTTTCCGCCTCCTGCAACCCAATCATTGAGTTCACGGTCCAAGACCCAAGGGTCGATTACCATGCCATCGCCGAGTACCAATCCACACTCTTCGCGAGTTATTCCAGAAGGAAGTAAATGGAATTTGAGAATTCGATCCCCGATCACGACGGTATGCCCGGCATTATTGCCACCTTGGAATCTTGCAACCCAAGTTGCAGACTCAGCCAAACGGTCAACCAATTTCCCTTTGCCTTCATCGCCCCACTGGGACCCGAGTATGACAGTGGCAGACATGTGCTTCCCCGAGCCATCCCGTGCGAAAGTACTCCATGAACCCTCCCCTGACATAGATGCATTAAATACATGGGTTAATAAGGGTCCAGAACACACTATTGTTGTTAGAGGAAGATTATGCGACAATATGACGCTATCTAACACTATGATGCTTAATTCTCACCGAATACTTAATATACCGGTGACAGACACTATACAACCTGGAGTTGAGAACAATGAACGATAAGGAAAACCGCAGCCGAAGCCGCAACGAAACAAGTACACGAACCGGGATGGGAGCGAGCCGACCAAGCCGAAGAATAGTCGCTGGACACACCCGGCCTTGTGCCGAATGTGGCTTGGTCGATTGGAAGTTAGATGATTCTAGAGGCGAGGTTTCTTGCAATTCTTGCGGACTGGTTGTCGAAGAGAATGTAATCGATCCTGGAGCTGAATGGACCAACCACGCCAATACCGGCGTCGACAGGTCTAGAGTCGGTGCACCAATCACCCATACTTTGGCGGATAAGGGACTGAATACCTCGATTGCAGCATCTGATTTAACCTCGGGTGGAGCTTCAAGAAATGGTATCAGTGCCCGTTCTCGCCGTGAATGGCGTCGACGCCGCGTTATCGATGAACGTTCCAAAACTCGCCAAAGCAAGATTCGAAACAGAGTCAAGGCATTCCAATATATCCGGGACCGTTCTCAATTACCGAGTTCGCTCAAAGAAGAGGCTTGCAGAATTTACGGAATGCTTTCTGATGAGGGATTCGTCACCGGCCGTTCGATTGCTGGAGTTACCGCTGCGTGCACATATTTGGTCGCTCGAAAAGAGGGAATCCCTCGCCAAATCCCAGATTTGGCTGAAAAGTTCCACGTTGGAGAAAAAGAGTTATCCCGATTGATCAGAGGGGTCTCTCGTCGATTCAATATGCATACCATCACATTGCCACCACAGTTTTTCCCGAAATTCGTTTCGGATTTGGAATTGCCACCAGAAACCATGATGGCTTTGGACGGCCTTTGGAATACCATTGAGCCTCATACCGATATTTGGCAGGGTAAGAAACCGATGGGCGTTGCGGCGGCATTGATTTACAAAGCTGCTGCTGAAGGCGGTACGCGTCGAACCCAGAGCGATATTTGCAAGGTCGCAAATGTTTCTGAAGTCACATTGCGGGGATTGATTAAGCAAATCGATGGCTTGTTGAAAAGTATTGGTTCGCCATCGGCTTGATTGAACAATGTTCATTTGGTTTATCGACACGCAGTGATAGTATGAGCCATCGAATCAACCGAACCCAGCGCAAGGTCCGAGTCCCTTCTAGTTCATCCAAGAAGGGTAAGAAGTCTAAAACCGCTAAACCCGGTGAAATCAGTTGTGGCATTAAAGCATGCGATGGATTTTCAGACAAACATCTCGGCGGCCGTTCACTTTCACAAGAGAATGCGATCGACACCTGGGGTGACGGAACATATACTGTACGGAAAAGTCGAGTAAGAGTATGTAAAACGTGCTACAAGACTTGGAAAAAGGATAACAAAGACGATACATCTTCTCATTATTGATGCCGGAAATATCACTTTCACTTTTATTGCCACGGGTGTGGGAAAAGAAAGAGGACCTTCGCCGTTCATCATTTAGTTCATGAGACAGATGAGGACGGTAATTCGCTCGATGGTGATGCCATCTGGTAGCGTAGTAGCAATGGACGATGGAACGATAACTTGGCGCCCACGCCACGAAAAGCAACGTAGTTGTAGGATTGAATCACAAGCGAGCGTTATGCTAGGTTTGATGGGGCCGATGGGTCAAATCGATCGCATAGTCATCGGTGATGTAAATGGCGGCGTCAATATAATTTCTTTAGCTCGGATGGAACTGGCCGATAGATTCGTTATCAGCGAATCACCGATCAGGTCATTATGCTCTTGTTCGATGAGCGGCGAAAGCATTCTCGCTGGGTGCGAGGATGGTGGCGTATACATGTTAGGACCTGATGTACCCGGGCGAACGGTTGGCCTGTTCCAATTGGACGGCCCGGCTTCGGCGATTCGAGTTGTAGGACAATCACTCCATATTCAACAGGGTTGGGAGAGAAAAATTGTCGATTGGACCGGCGAATCTACGACGTTTGAAACACCGAGTTTCAAACCATCACTTGCCCTTGCGTGAAAATTCAATCTCATCCAAAGGCCAAGGTTCTGGCGGGGTAAGAAAATACGCGGTTCGAGCCGGCCGCGGCCAAGAACGAGGGACCTTGCCATTTTGGTCCGAAATATCTTCGAAGAATTCAAGATGCCGATTGAGAATTTCATCAATATGATCGCGCCCTTTTATCGTTGGGCCTCGAGCGGGAACTATATTTTCACAGCTTAAATCATGAATGATTTTTAGTGAATCTATCAATTCGGGCAAACAACCACCTGGCATATCCCATCTGGAAGGTGAATCCGCACGGGGTAAAACTGAGCCTGCGACCAAAATCCCCCGTGCAGCCTCAAAATAACCCATTCCATCGGTAGTATGTCCTGGTAAAGAGAGGGTCGTAATCACACCATCCCCCATTTCGAAAACCTCTCCTTGAACGACCGGCTCACATTTTGTTGAAGGCATATCCGAATCGTATCGGTTAGCCCAAGTGGTAAAAAAATCACCAGTATCCATCGCTGAAATTGCTGAGGGGTGAATATGAATTGGGATATCGCCATGGACTTGAGATATATGACCAGCCGCACCACAGAATGGAAACCTTCTGCTGGTCAATAAAATCCGCTCTAATTTGGTTGAGCCTAAATGGCCTGCTAAGCGCTCAAGTTGCAACATTTGATACCAAGTCGTACCGGTATCGACCATTATCGAAGATTCCGAGCCAACCATGATGACCGCATTGGCATCGTGGTGAATCCCGGGCAAGCGTGTAATGCGCACACGACGACCAAGAGGGCCTAGTCCTTGAAACAGTTGGACTGCTTTCGACTGGATTGGGTTAAATAGAGGAAGTAGGTCGGCGACAACATGGCTAGATTCCCAGAGGCTGAAGCACGCCTGCTTCACGTCAAGATTTGCATGAAGTGCAACGCACGTAATGCTTTCCGCGCTGCAAAGTGTCGCAAGTGCTCTTACAAGGGTCTACGACCCAAGAATGTAGAGCGTAAGGGCGTATGATTAAACTTCAATTTGAGAATCCCACTCAAAGCCCTAGCAGTGGCATGATAAATGCCATTGGTCCACCGACTAATAACAATGGTATTAGTGCTGGCCATAAGAATAAAAGTAGTGGATATTTTTGAGTAACCCAAACTCGAACAATGCCTAAATCCTTCAATTCTTGGATCGTTTTTGCTACTTGTTCTGCGGTTGGAGTTCGCTTTGGCGCTCTGGTTCGATGGATTATTTTACTCATCCCATCCGGCATTTCAATCAATCCTGTTAGCATCCAAACATGTTTATCTGCAACCAAGTCAATATCCAACCGCTCTGCATGCCAAAATAATCTTGGATTAAAATTGCCATCCTTGAAGTTGCGGAAAGTCATAATCACGGGCAATAATAGGAATGCGAATCCACCCCAGATCAACAACGCGATGGCTGGCGGTAAAACGAAAACAGTTTCAGATATTGCACCGGGATAAATTACTGGTACCGATGACCAAGATGGAATCAAAATCGCAACCCACATCAAACCTTTGGAATCTGCACCACCATGAATCAATCTGAATCTCCAAGCCATATCAACCAAGAAAATTGGCAAAAGAACTGCTATCGTTGACCACCAAAGAATCGATTGAGCATCACCTAGTTCAAAGATTATGTTGAGTGGAAGTTCGGAGCTATGAATCAGTACCCCTTGAACGATTCCAGCCACTCCAACCACATACCATAAAGAAACACCAATATCAATTGGAGAGCCCTTTGCAATATCTTTCAGGCTTGGATTGCCAATAACCGCTATCGATGCATAAGCGACAACCCCTGCAGCAGTGGCGTAAATATACCACTCAGCACCTTGATTCATCAAGTCTATTGCCCAAAGGAATATCGCGGGTTTAGACCAATTAATCCAAAATGTATTGGGGACTCTTCTGTCCTTGTGATCAAGCCAAGCTGCTATGCCCAAGGCCAAGAAAAGAACGCCGAATCGGGTCCACGCGATGATCTCAGCAGAATTCATGACCAGCCGGTGTCGGCAATCACCTTAAAGCCGGCCCACTTGAGCACATCTTGCACGAGGCTTTTGTGTGGGTGTGGAAAATGTCAGACTTAGAAACCAAGTTAACCCAAATTTCGACCGTCATCAATCAAATTGATGATCCTAAAGTACCCCGTAATATTCGCAAGGGGGCAAAAGATGCTTGCACCCAATGGTTGCTAAATAAAGGCAAGGAAATGGATGTTAGAATCGCAATTACTCAAAATAAACTTGAGGAACTTTACGAAGATCCAAATATTCCACCCGAATTTGGAACTTTGATTTTGATGATCAATACCGAACTTGAAAAGTTATTGCGTGAGCTTCTTTGAGAGGATTTATTCCTCTTCGAGGTCGATTAAATGAGCGACTAGATCTTTGAGATATGGTCGAACATCTTTCGATAATCGACCGATCAATAATTTATCGATCAAATTATTTTCTTGAGGTGTTCCCTTCGCCGCTAGCAAGATGAAATCAACCTCTTGCTGCTTTGCGCGACCACGCTTTAGAATTGTAGCGGCGGCTGACCGTCCGGCTACCAAAGCAGTTTCTTCATCGGAAACTCCTAGCGTTTTTTGAAGTTCTTTCAACTTATGGGATTCGCCCGGAGATAAAACTCCATCACGCAAAGCATCCGACCAAGCTTCCTCCAATGTTGGGGCTCTCTCTGAGATAAGAATAGCAAATGGTCGGGTTTCTTCGATGTTTTCGAGAATAATTTTGACGATTACGAATAGTGGGACTGCTAAAACCATCCCTACAATGCCCCAAAGCCAGAAGGAAAATGCAGTCAATAAAAGTAAAACAACTGGAGAAAGGTCTAGTGCGCGACCAGCCCATTTGGTCTCGATATAATTCCCCCATATTTGCTGGTTTACCAAGAGGAGAATTATCAGCATCATCAGGTGTGCTGGTGAAAGTAAAATTAAACCAATAATGATTGGTGGAATGGTGGCAATGAGAGAACCGATATAAGGTACGTAATTGAATACGAATGTCATAACGGCCCAAACAAACCAAAGATCAATGCCATACATCCACATCACGATACCGGCCAATAAAGCAGTACCAAGGCCACAACCGGTTTTTACCACGATATAGGTATTCACTGATTCTTGAACTTGTTTGGTGATTAGTTCCATTCGATGTGAGGTTCCCCCCGGCCAAGCTCTATCGATTCGACCAGGCAAGAGATGTGCTTCAAACACGATGAATATCAAGAAAAATAGAACTGTCACCCCTGTAGTTATCGCGCCACCAATTCCACTTAGCATCGAGACAAATACCCCTGTGACGGTCCCACCAGAACCTACACCCATATCGGCAAGGTCACCACCTACAGTCTCGGTATCACCTTTTATTGCGTCCTTGAGAATCGCACCAATTACTGGAACCTCTTTCAGATTTTTCCATTTACGGTCTAACTTGTTATCATATTCCGATAAACGATCCTTATCATCTGTGAAATCCTGAGCCTGCGACCAAGCGAAGAAAGCGGTTGAGGTTACAACTAGAATCGCCAGTAATAGCATCGTCAAAAACGATAGAAATTGTGGGAATCCACTATCCGATAATTTATCAGCACCCGGTTTTAGAACAAAATAAATCGCCATCGCTATAAAGAATGGTTTCAAAACACTTTCAAGATAAATCAATGCTATGACCGCTAATGCGATGATAATCATAGAATGAGATATTGTCGCAACCCTTCGATGAAAAGGTTTGTTCAAAATCACATTTGCAATATCGCCCATGTCCACGACATGACCAACTCACTCTTCAACATGTTCACTACGAGCAGGGTTCACAATTGGAGTATTGAATTGTAAAAAGAGTGCAATTATCATCATGAAGCCGCATAGATGAAACGCACTCGCATTGGATAGCAAACCATTTTTCGCCACCGTATAATCCCAAACCAAGCCGCCGGTTAGTGGACCGAGAATTCGTGCAAATGCACTTGCCGATTCTTGAGCACCCATCACCATCCCCATCTCTTGGCCAGCGTGGCGGGTATTTTGGGCTAATGTTGCTGCAAATGATGGTTGGAAAAGACCGTTTCCTGTGCTGATGAGTAAAACCACACCCATCATTGCAAGCCAAACATATTCGGTTGAAACATGGGGGATCAATGTCAGACCGAGCCCACAAATAATCGTTCCAATTTTCATCAATTTAATCGAGCCAAATTTTTTGGTCAACCTCCCAATTAAAAAGCCCTGTATCAATAACCCATTGAGACCAATCATTGCAAATACTCGGCCATTTTCTGCCTCATTAAAGCCTAATCCGGATTCTGTAAATAATACCAAAACCGCGTGCATGATAGTAAAGCCATATGTGAACATAATGCTAATCATAACCATATTACCTAGAGATGGCATCTTTGATACTCTCTTCAAATCACCGAGCATCGTAGAAATTTGGCTAATTGGATTAAGTGAACTAGAAACTGTTCGATGTTCTACAGGATGGGATTCGGGTAATTTTTTCATTGCTACTGCAAAGGATGCAATCGACAAACCAGATGCGATTACACAAGGTAAAAGATAAGGATTGGTTTCAAAAATAGTATTTGCAAAGATGTCCCACCTTTCTGCTGGGCTTGAGAACTCTCCACCTAAGAACGGGCCAATAGTAAACCCCAATCCAAAAGAAGCACCGATTAATCCCATTCTTTTTGCAAGATTGGAATGATCTGAAATATCACCAATGTATGCTTTTGCCACAGCAATATTTGCATTGAAAGCACCGGCGAAAAACCTTGCGACCAAAGCCATCATCAGACTTGATGATAATCCAAATACTGTGAAGAAAACCGTATTGCCCAATAATCCGGCCATGATAACCGGCCGACGACCTATTCGATCCGATAATGAACCCCAAAATGGTGAGAACAAGAATTGAGCTGCTGAATAGGACACCAACATTAAACCGATCCAAAAACCAAATTCAATTATTCCTTCTGTAGTTGCTAAATCCTCGATGAAATAGGTCAGGAATGGAATGATAATTCCAAATCCAATCATGTCGATCATCACGACCAAAAATAAAATGAATAAGGCTGAGCCATTCTTTTTTTGTTCTGACATCCAAATCACCTCTCAAGTCGAGTTCACGACAATTGAGACGATGGTGAAATCTCTGGTGTCAAACGATCGATTACAGCTCCCAATCTCTTTACGAGGCTGGTTTTTTTCTCACCCTTGATCAATGCATGTTCCATTACTTCGTCGAGTGAATCAACTGCTATAACCTCTACATGGTCGAATTGAGAATCCAATAATACATCTTGAGCATTTGCTCTCGGAATTATGATTGTCTTGATTCCACAACGAGCTGCTGAAGAACCTCTCCACGTACTGATAATGAACCAGTCATTGCCAAGTCTTGGCGAATTGGTATATTCTCGAGTGCTGAAATAATTGCGGTTGCAATTGTAATCGATGCTGAATCTCCGTCAACACCGTGGGTATCGACGAATTGAATGTGAATATCGTAATCCCCCACATTTTTTCCGGTCAGCTTTTTGATGACTGCACTAACGTTGGTAACACTTTCTTTGGCTAGATCTGAAAGTCCACCGGTTGCGAATACCTTACCGCTACTCGAATGCGAAGGTGTTACCAATGCCTCGACCGGCAACATGATTCCACTATAATCCGAAAGTCCGGAATCCGCACCCAAAACCGCTAATCCATTGACACGGCCAATGCGTTGGCCGGAATTTACGGTGATTGAATATTCTTGGCGGCGCTCAATCATTCGGTCAGCGACTTGTTGCTCCAATGGCTTGGCGATATTTCGAGCCGCCAATACATGGCGGGAAGTTGTGTATTCCGCCTTATCTTCACGAGCGAGATCACCTGCTATTCTAACCAAACCACCGAGTTCTCTCAACCTCAGGCTAAGTTTTCCTCTGCGGCCGGCTCGGCGCTGTGCTTCTCGTAAAATCACCGATACACCTGAGCGGTCAAAGTGAGGGATTTCACGATTGGTGCCGATATCTCTGCGAACTTCTTGGGCGATAAATCGAATCAGGCGACGGCGGTTACCTAATGTATCTGGCATTACTGAATTGACGAAAACCTCGTAACCGTAGCCGCGAATACGACTACGCAAAGCCGGATGCATTCCTTGAACAGCATCTAGATTTCCAGCAGCTATGAGGATGAAGTCACAAGGGACTGGTTCGGTCTTGGTCAGTGCACCACTAGAGCGCTCTGAACGACCGGTGATTGGAAATGCTCGCTCTTGCATAGCGGTGAGTAATGCTTGTTGTTCTTCCAAACGCAAGAGATTGATTTCGTCGATGTAAAGTACGCCGCCGTGAGCGCGGTGAATCGCACCAGGTTCGACCCGGTCGTGAGCAGGTGTTTCCATACCACCGGATTGGAATGGGTCGTGTCTTACATCACCGAGTAAACTACCCGAAAGTGTACCGGTAGCATCGACGAAAGGTGGTTTATCGCCGCTTTCTCGTTTAACAAGTACCTTCGGAATACGCCCTTCATCTGCGCCACCCATGCGGGATCGCAAGAACATATATCCGAACATCAAGAGTAACATTCCGAATAAGAGGGTGAGAATATCTCCCGATTGAATCGCTACTATCGCCAGTAAAAATGCAATTGCGACGAATCCGATCATCAGCATTTTTTGATTTTTTTCTTTTTGGATTCGAATCGCTTCTTTTTGCGCTTTGACGATTCTATCGCCTCGACCTGCTGGGACGGTACGAACTCGGGGTTCGTTTTCATCGTCCTCATTAGGATAACACAGAACATCTTCTAATTTATCCATTGGAAGTAATTCTGTTATCGAACGAGCTAACATCGATTTCCCAGTTCCCGGATCACCGATCATCATCATGTGGCGTCTTTGCTCCGCTGCTTTCCGGATAACTATCGAACCAGCATCTTGACCAATAACTTGGTCGACCAACCTTTCAGGGACTGGAACATCGCTAGTGTTTTCGAAGTTGACCGAACGAATCCATTCATCGACTGGTTCATCGACAATAACTGGCGCTTCATTCAAATCGGTACTCCAAATGGTGACCATTTCTTCCTCATCGGCAAGGACCTCTTCTTCCGTTTCGGAAGGGGTCTCATCGATTGGCTCTTCTTCGGACACGGTCTTTCCTCACACCCGACCATTTTAGCCGTTTGTATTCAACCGGCTGGTTGATTACGACTTTATGGTCGAAAATTACTGTTGATATTGGTGGCCATAATGTGCCCACTGCTCCATCGACCAACCTGCAGGGAGGCCGCCGGGAGGTAGTGGTAGCACACCGGGTTGCACTTGGGCTACTGCTGCCGGTGCAGGAACTGCAACCGGTTGTGTGAATAATTCTTGGGCTCCACCATACATCGAGTTTGCGACCGTATCATTTGCGGGCAGAGCGTTAGCCCAATCCACAATAGCAGGTCCATCGTTATTCTTTCCGCTACGAAGGAACAGCAGGCCGATGATCAATACTAAGAGGATTATACCAATTACACCGACTAATACATTCATGTTTAGTGATTCTGAGTCATCGGTTGTAGCCGCTTGACTATCATCGCTAATGCAAGTTCCGTAAGTACAAGCTTCGGTATAATCACTCTTGATTTCTTCAAGTGTAGCGCTTGCTTCAGCATGTTCCGAAGACCCTTCGGTCATCAGAGCTAATTCCGATTCTTTAATCGCAATCTGTGCTTCCAACTCACTAATCAATGCCGCAACTTCGTCAGCATCCATGGTCTCAGGTCCTGGTGCTTCTTCATTTGCAGTCCAATATAGAGTGTTTTTGTATTCGTATTTATCGCCAGCGGAATCGATTGCCATAACCTTGACCAATTTGATTTGGTCTTTTTGGCGCATTCCCTCATCTCCCAATTGGCCCTTGAAAGGATCGAAGGTCCAACCAAGGCTTTTCTGAGTGATGTCGTGCTCGTGAACAACATTTAGAGTACATACTCCGGTCATTTCATTGCAGAGTTGCCATGTACTTGTCAGGGAAGTAATGGTTACATCATCTTTATTCAAGAACATTGTAATTTGAGGGATTTCCTTGGTATAGACACCGGTTACCGATAACCTCACGTCGCCGTCAGGTCCTTCTCCAACCAATAACGGAACGCTGTCATAAACATCTACTACTATTGTGTAAATGTTGGAATCATAGCGATCTTCTACTTGAATGGTTACGGTTTGCAAACCTTGGTCATGCCAAATCATGGTTAGGGTATTATCGAGGAAATTAATTCGAGCAGCGCCAGGGATAGGATTGCTTGCGGTGATTATTACCTCATCGAGGTCACCATCGACATCACTCATAATTTCATTCAAATAAATTATTTTCTGAACTCCAACCTTTAGTCGAACATCCTCGTACTCGGATAGGTCCAAGCGAGGTGCATCGTTGATTGGATTGATTGCAATAGTGACCAATTGGTCAGAGTATGACATACCATCGCTTGCGCGAACGGTAATTGTGGTTTCTCCATTGATATCATCATCGGTGGTCTCGAAGTTGAGGGTGAATTCACGCAGATCGAATTCTAACAATTCAGGGTTGGAATTATCGATTATTGCCAATACCAAATCTTCGGGGCTCGCTACGGTTCCATCGTCATTGGTATCCGAAAGGTAAGACAAGAAATTGATTGCACCAGAAGATGCTTCGTCAACATATTGCTTCTCAACGCCGGCCCAGCGAGGCTGGCCGTTTTCGATGACGTTGAACAATAGAGTACCGTGCGCGATAGCGCTTCCGTCATCGACATTTATCTCTACACCGCTTGCGGTTGCCGTACCTGAAACAAAGCGAATATTTTCGAAGTAAACCTCAATGTCTTGGGTATCAGGGTGCCAAGCGATAAAGTTTGGACTTGTACTTGTAATGATTAAATCTTCCAGAGCAGTTTCCGCATCCTCGATATTGTCACTGATGTGAACCATGGTTGAGGTTTGAACCTTAACGGTCGGAACTGGGTAAGAATTGATAACTGGAAGTGCATTCATTAGTATGAAAGCATTTTCTGTTACATGCCAATCACTAACTTGGTCACGAGAATCAATTGCACGAACTCGTATGTCATAATCCCCTGCTCCCATATCCATGGTTGGGCTGAACAAATACTCACGGTGTTCGTTATCGGTATCTATATTGAAGATTTCTTCCCCACCTGTGATAATGCTAGAACTCCAATCATTGGTGTTGTGAAGAGTAGTTTCAAGTTCAAATGTGAAGAAAGAGGTGTTTAGATCGACATTGTCGTTAATCGAAACTTTTGCTTCAACCCAAAAATTATTTCCTCTCTCGATTTCATTAGAATCGATTACTTGAGCTTTTCGTGCAACAGGAATCAGGTCGTGAGGCATGTTAAGTTCAACCATATTATTGCTAATTCTGCCATCACCATCTAGATTGATTAATTTGACTCGGACCTTGGATTGCCAAGCATTAGGTGGTAGATTGGTAGTATCTAATGTTGCGGTCGCTGTTTGAGTATTGCCAGCTCCCGTTGTTGAAAGAGAGTTGATAGATACTGTTCCGAACGAGGTTTCTACATTATTTTCTATAGTGTAGAATTCAATATCCCCGCTAGCTGAATACGCATCAACACCCTTATTTTTAATCTCAACTTCAACATCAACAATATCGCCGTTAACATAAGAGGTTGGCGATTCAAGGTTAGCGTTAGGATTGCTGACCGAGAAATCTGAGATTCCAATGTCGACCAAAGGCATCATCGATGAATCGGTTGCACCGTAAACATGAGGAGAAGTTCCACCGACTGAAACCTGGGTACCTCCCATCAATACGCCTACTACCAGAGCATTGGCAGTCCCGCCTTGGATCAAACTGGTCGGTACGTTTGACCAAGATACACTTTGCCAGGAACTGGTTGGTGAAACGCTGGTAAAGGAAGTTCCAGAACCGGAGTTCTTGGTTTTGTAAGTATCACCGTCGGTTAACCATCCCATCCAGCAATTGTAACCGTGAGGAATACCACTGCTAACATAGGTATATGACGTGCACTCGTATTCGGTAATCGCCGAATAGAGCATCATATTTGCAGGAGGAGTTCCAGAGCCCGAATATCTGAAAGCGATTTCGATATCAAACACATTTCCGTTTGGAGTAACTTGGGAGACCATTTGGTAATCGTTGACGCTAGTATGCATTCCGCCGCCAGAGCTGAATTCATTATCGTACGAATCATAATTTGCAGTTGCACCTGATTGGCGGATATCTGTACGGTCACCAAAGTATGCATCTGGTGCTCCGCTTGTGGTCCAAGGCCAATTATATGGCGAAATCTTCCCTGCTCTTGCTGTGCCTGTGTTGCCATAATCGACTGACATATATGTGACGTATACATATTCATCAGGGAATGTGACTTTGATACCGTGATGACTTGCTGAACCGCCACCTTGCTTTGAACAATGGCCACAATTATCTGAGGACAAGTATTGGCCGAAAACCACATGCCCTGGGGAAGTTGCAGAACTTGCATAAGCAGGATCTTCGGTAATATCGGGTAATGTTGTGTCAACTTGTTCTTCTTCGATTAACAGTGAAGAAATAGACGTGAAAATGCTCAAAAACATTAGAGCAGAAATCGAAAGGGCAGTCATAGGTGCAGTCTTCATGCTCTAAGCCTCAGTATATCAGGTATATGAACATAAGTTTCCCTCGTCTATTCCCCCCTACGGGGGGAGAAA
>PSPR01000042.1 GCA_004195515.1 Methanobacteriota archaeon
ACCAAACTAAAGATGCTGAATTAATCGATGCTTGAATCCTCATTAAGGGAGGAAATAAACGATGAACCGCCCCCCTCCATTGGTTTGGGCTTTATTGATTGCAGGAGTAATCGGGGTATCTTTCGCCGGTGCAATTCTCCAACATCTTGATGAAATCCCACCGTTGATGCGTGCTAGTTGGAGATTACAGATAACAGTCCTGATGCTATTGCCAGTTGCGATCTGGCAGTGGCGAGGGATGGATGACAAAATCAAAGAAAAGATGTTTGAAAAGAAAACTTTACTGATAATATTTGCATCTGGATTTGCTTTGGCAGCACATTTCGCCTCTTGGGTCGCCTCATTAGACCATACCACTCTTGCACATTCACTTTTATTCGTAACGACTCATCCACTCATTGTTTTAGCAGGTCTTGCGATTTGGGTTAGAAAACCAAGTAAACTTGAAACAATTGGTGCGATTCTTGGCCTTAGTGGCGCTATTATCACCCTTGCCGATGTGAAAAATGATGGCAATGTCACCCTACTTGGTGATGGTTTGGCATTCATCGGCGGAATCACGGTTGTTGGATATATCGTTGCTGGAAAAATTCTTCGGGAGTGGATGCCAGTATTTGTTTACGCAGTTCCTGTAACCCTTATCGGAGCGGTAATTCTTGTCCCTTTTTCATTTTTGATGGGAGAGTCGACCGCGGCTTTAGGCTGGGTTGAATCGGATTTACTTGGCTGGTTTGTGTTATTAGCATTCTTAGCCGGTATAATTGGTCACACCGGCCTTAATGCTTGTTTGCGCTGGGTTTCACCGCTCACGGTATCTGTAGCGGTAACTTTGGAGCCGATGATTGGCTCGATTATTGGGTACGTTTTCTTCGATGCTGGAATACCTGGGTTTTGGACTTGGCTCGGTGGACCATTGTTAATTGTTGGAGTTATTTTGGTGGTCAAAGGAGGTGGAAAAAATGAGTTGGATATTGTTGACCAATGACGATGGTATCGATGCGATCAGTTTGCAGAGTCTAGTAGATAGACTCCATTCACGTGGTCACAAAATCATTGTGTTTGCTCCGATGAAAAACATGTCGGCTGTGAGTATGAAACTTAGCTTAGGAATTCCTTTAGACCTCGAACAAAGAAATGATGAAAGAGAAAATGTCCACCAATTCGCATTGGGTGGTTCTCCTTGTGATTGCGTGATTGCGGCCTTGGATGGAGGACTCGAGCGATTATTGCCGGGAATCATTCCAAAATTGGTTGTTTCCGGAATTAATCTCGGTCCAAATATGAGTCAAGATACCTATCATAGTGGTACGATGGCAGCTGCAAGAGAGGCGGGGCTATACGGTATGCCAGCGCTAGCAAGTTCTTGGTCATCGTTCGAACCCGATGGAATGGAGGTCGCCATCGATGCAACCGTTGAACTAATTGAAATTGCTATGGACATTCTACCTGACTTTCCTACAAATTTGAATCGTCCCAATATCGATTTACAAGCTTCACACATCAGCCGTTGGCCCGATGTTCCGCTTCATCCTGCATGGGAAGAAAATCCAATCGATGCATTGAGGACAGCATTTAGTCATGGAGAAATGATTCTCAACCTCAATGTACCACCCGGTTGGAATAGAAAATTCGTAACGACTCGTTTAGGTATGCGCTGGTATCGTAATGCGGTTCGCTTTTCAGAGGATAAGGCGACCTTTACCATCGGTGGCTCTGAAATTGTGCACGATGAGGTTTACCGGGGTGATGCAGATGCGGATGCAAAAGGATTCGCAAGTGTAAGTTGCCTTGCGTCTTGGCCACAGTCCCACCCCTTGGCTTTAGACGACGGCCTATTGACTTGGACTCTTTTGCAGAGCCCAGATGGTTTGCCGGTTTGGCTTCACAACTGAATTGGAATTCCTTGGTCGAGTAAATAGTGAACAATTGTTATACAGGCATTACCTTGTAACCACTCCTTGCCCAAAGATCGTGGGATTCCTCTGGCTGTGTCCAATGCTTTATCGTCGCCTATAATGAATCCGATTTCATCTGAGTGAGATTGCTCTTGATTTGGTATTTCTCCTGCGAATAGACTCGGTGCTTCAGCATCGAGCCTGATGATTGGATGATTCCACTCCTTCAGAGTCATTTCTAAATCGCCCCCACCATCAAAAATACCAGGGTTTCTGCTGACCCAATGACCTCGCGGCGGCATTGGCTGACGTATTACCGCTGCGATTTGCCCAGCGATCGATCTCTCTTCAGCATGGAGTCCTATCAATTGAGAACCTACAAATTTAATTCGCCTTGAAGGACCAGGTCCACCTCCTAAAATTAGGATGACTTCGACGTTTTTTCGAATTCCATGACTGGTGAGTAATGCGGCCATCAATGCCCGAATCAAAACATCCATCCTTCCAGCGCCACCACCAAGATCGTTGAGAGGCAACTTTCCCTTCGACATCGCTCTGGTTCCAACGATAACAAAACGGCGCATTTGATCACCTGTTGTTTTCAATGATGCATCGAATCGATTCACACATATCCGCTTCGGTTTGTAATATGAAATGGGCACCATGGGAATCGATCAACCATGCCCGTGGCTTTTCTGGATCACCTAGATCTTCGAGGCGATTAGCGATTGTGGCGGTCATGCCAGATTTTTGATTTTGAGCATAAGCTCGATGAACCAAATCTTTTTGTTTAATTCCACTCTCTAATTTGAAGCCGATTCGAACCGCGCCCTCACAAAGTTCTTTTAATTCAAGGATGTGTTTAGCCCCTTCGATCAAATCGATATTTAGTCCACTTTGCAATGAGGCGATTTTCCCTTCAATTTGTTCAGAAACCACATAATCCAATACTGCAGCAGAATGAATCCAAACATCGATTTGGTCTTTGGCTAGGGCTTTTAATTCCTTTAACATATTGTTGGGTTCCGGAGCAATTATATTGAGTGGTAGCCAAGTAGGTGCTTCCATACTCGTGACGCCAGATACGCAAGTGACGTCATATCCCTTGCGATATAAATCATCAGCAATCAAATAACCAGTCCTACCAGAACTTGTATTTTGTACCGACCTAATATCATCGATAAAACTTTTTGTTGCTCCTAAGGTTATCACTACTGAAGTTGAATTTGCATTAACCATTTGCCCTAAACGAGCAACTATTTCTTCGTGATGAGGAGTTTTTCTTTTTCCTTCTTCTGCCGAGCCCCACAAAATTAGCACGCCTTGATTTGTGCAATTTTGAACCAGGTCATCGGTAATTGGGTCCGAACCAAGATTAGAGTGCATCGATGGAACCATCATAATAGGAGAACCTTGACCTCTAGCAGCACTCAAAGCCAAGCCATGAACAAATGAAGCCATCATATTGCGAGTTGTTGGAGCAACTAAAATAGCATCAAAGGCAGACAAAGCGCTGAGATCACTATCCCAATCGGTAATTACCTCACCTTGAGTGGCCCATTTTACAGCTAACGGGGTGATTATTTTTTGAGCAGATGGAGTCATGATGGTAGTTAATTTGGCCCCATGGCGCCGCAATTCCCGTCCTAAGCGAACCGAATCGACCGCGGCGATACCACCGGTGACCCCCAATAGGACATGTTTGCCGGCTAACGAAGTGCCTCTCACTTCAACATCGGTGTCTCGCATATTGCATCCTAGATACTTGGCATTCAAGATGGTTTGGCCGTTGCATTCAATTGTGACCTGTTGCTAGAGGTTGGTATGTCGGGGGCTGACCAGATGGTTTTGGCTGGCTCAAGACCAAGTCATTCTTCACCCACCGATGCATTACACAGCCGCTGTTCGATGGTAATGATTGTCGACATCTTTGTAATTGGAATGTTGCTATATCCATATTCATTAGGACCTGCGGGAATCGGTTTGGTTTTATGGTACGGTTATCGAAGAAAGGTTTCGTGGGCTTATTGGTTTGCTCCAATTTTAATGGCCACTGCTTCCTTGTTATTCCTGTTATTATTGGCCGTCCAAATTTATTATCTCTTTAGTGGCAGCGGAGGAAGCATTTTGATGGCATTACTGGTGGGCTGGGCTGCTTTTTCTTCGATTCGATTCATCAGAATCCACTTCCATCCAGTATATCGAATGGGATATTCTGGAATTGGTGTCCATGAATCCGGATTGGAAATACATGAAGGGGAGATGCTTGCTACTTGTCCAGCCTGTTTGGCCGTTTTGGCAATCAATCCACAATTGCTTTCTCTAGAAGATACATGTCCTCATTGTGAGGCTAGATTGGTACGCTCTGAAGAAGAGTGATTTTAACGAGAAGCAAGAGTTAGGTTCTTCCACATGTCTTCAGGGACTTCCATGGCTAATCGAAGGCCACCCATTGCACCCAAGCGAACCGGGTCATCGACCACGTGAACATTTACCTCACCCATATCGGATAGTCTGCGCTCCAGAAGTGCACCAAGGCCTTTAATGCCTGAACCACCACCTGCTAGAACCATGTTTTGGCGGAATTCATCATGGAATTCGGGATTTGATTGTGCGATTAGAAGTTTTGCATTTTCAACGATTGGGTCAACGATTGATTCACAAGCATTTAGCATGCAATCTGTGATGTCAAGTGTCATGGCCTTCCCTTCGATTGAGAAGTCTACCATAATTGGATCATCGGGTGTTGAGGTTGAGACGAAAGAATATTGCTCTTTCCAGCGGCGAGCCCTATCTTTGGTAATTTGGGCACCATTGTATTTTGCTTGTACCTCTGTGATAATTCTATTATCGACGAAATCTCCACCGTAGCCGGTATGCATTTGGTCTCCAGGTCCTGGGATTGTACCGTAAACACGGCAAAGGTCAGTTGTTCCTGCTCCGATATCGATGACAAGAGTGTGGTCGATCATATCGAGAGCATATGCAACCGCGAACGGTTCGGAGATAATCATTGCAGCATTGACCGAACCCGCTGCTGCGTCAAAAATTGCTGTCTTATCGACGTGGCTTGCCTCTGCTGGTGCACCGATTACCGCAACGACTCTATCATATTCTTCAGGGTCAGAAAGACCAATCAGATGAGTGATGAAGTGTGCTATGAAATCACGATCCTCGGGGGTGTCTTTGATAACACCGAGTTCGAGAGGTCGGTACAGATTGAGTGCAAGCCGATTTTTTAGAGCTTCATTCCCGAATAAAACATCTCTTTTTAGAAAATTTCTTGCGATAGGATCCTTTGGTGTTCCAATGACAGTTAATTCTTCTTCTTCGTGATTATCGCTTGAAACCATAACCGAACGGAATGTGCCAAGATCGATTCCAATGTAAAGTACTTCTTCAGCCATGATGACTCGCCTACTTGCCCCATCATGCTTCACCTTATGAACAATACCACGCCTAAGTGTCATTGTACAGTTAGTTTTAGTATCTATAAAGTGATGCACTAGCACCAATTTTCACAGTTTTGGCAATACCATGCTGCATGTTCCGCATATAGTTCTGCCATCGCGCCGCAACCGGTGCATTCTTTGAGAGCATGGTCGCCAAATAATTGCTGAACAATTTGAACATGGTGAATATCATCGATGCCTAATTGTTGCCTCATCGACCACAACATCTGATCTTCAGAAGGTGAAATAATTCCGTCCTCTAAAACCATCTCAACCACTACACGATAGTCGTCGAGCATTCGAATATCTCTAGGATCCATAGATACACCACCTTTCTCCGCTACGATATCGGTACCGCCTGGGTCATCGACAAAGATTACCAATGATGCTGCCTTGAGATTATTATCACGTAATTCAAATAATATTGCCGAACCTTCTTGATTTGCATAAACCAGTTTTGAGTGACGATTGATTACATTGGTGATCGAGCGAGCGGTATCTTCAGCAGACCTTCCTCTGCGCCAGCCGGTTTCGCTTGCTTCATCAAAAACATAGAATTCTGTTCCAAGTCCAGGATATTCCAATCTAATCTCTTCTCCACCATCGAAGCCATTCGCTACGATCGTAATGCTGCCTACCGTGGTGCTGACTAAATTATCATCGTCATCGAAAGAAATCATCAAAGGTTTACGCTCTTCAACCGCTGCGTTGAAATGACCACTCATTCCAGTCATCCATTTATCTTCTAATCGGGTTAAGGATTGCTTTTGACCAGAAGATAAACCCTTGTCTATCCCAAGAATGTTTTGAAGTTTACCTGATTCCATCTCTTGTTTGAATTCCTCAATCATCTCAGAATCTCGTCTAAAATCATCTGGTGGCCCAGCCTTAGTTGGCTGATAATCTGGATCCTTCCATTCGTATTGACACCGTGAACAAGATAGATAACCAGGCATTGATGATGGTTGTTTTTCGCCACCACATCTTGGACAGTCCCCCTCTTCGTTTGCTTGAAGATTTTCCGCGGCCTCGCGCCGACCTTTTCTCATACCAAACCCTGCCATATCTAATCCACAACATTGATTGTTTTTCAACACTCTGTTGTATTTACTACATTTTGGGTTTTTTTTTGCGAATTGCTATCAACTTATCCACAGGGTTCAAGAACACCACTCTTGTCGGCCGCTCTGAGTACTATGCTGCGACAATGCAGGGCCCACGGCCACTTTAGCGGAAATAACTGCCCAACATGCAATGCTGAGGGCAAGTTCATCATGTCTGACAGAGAATCGAATTCACTTGGAAGAATGCTTGCTCTCGTTTTGAGACACGCTCCAGAGAAGTTCGGTGTTGAGATGGATCTTAACGGCTGGGTTAACTCCCGAGAGTTGTCTGAATCTATCCAGAAACAACGCCGTCATTTCCACTGGCTGCGCGGCTGGCACTTCGAAGCCATCGCAAACGCTGATACCAAAGGGCGTTACCAAGTTGAAGGAGAAATGATTCGAGCAACCTATGGTCACTCGATCGAATTGGAGTTGGATCTTCCGACCGATAATATTCCTGAAGCCCTTTATTGGCCATGTGAAACCGAAGCGGTCGACACCCATTTGGAACTCGGCATTACCGCAGGCGATAGAAATCACGTCCATCTTTCGAAAACCATCGCTAATGCAATGGAAGCAGGGCATGTGCGAATATCTCGACCCGCAATTCTAGAGGTAGATACTACCCGAGCAGTCGCCGATGGCCAAATTATCTGGCGAGCAGGCACTACCGTTTTCTTATGTGAGGAAATGCCAGCGGATTATCTCTATCACGTCGGATCCGATGACCCGATGATCGAAGAGATTGTCGCTCAATGGGTGCTCGATGAAGAAGCTGAAGCAAAAGCAAAAGAAGAAGAGTGAACTCACTCGGAATATTTGCCGCAAGAAGCACAGAATCCGAGTTCTGCTTCAATTAAGCCACCACAGGATTTACACGAATTGGAATCTGAAGATAGACCCGATTTCGGATTTTCGGCACTCGGAGCATCTGGCATTGCTAATGCTTGAACGATTTGAAGAGGGTCAGAGCCAATCTTTTCTAGTTGCTTGAATCTATTATTGAATAAGATGGCTTCTTGGATGGCAACTTCTAGTTGCCATTGTCTTTGTTCTCTTTCTTGCTTGTCTGAAATTTGCTCGCAGTCATCCAGTTCAGCCTGCATATGGCGGATGAATTCATCAATGGATGCCGAATTGGTCATAGCACCCCCTAAAGCCCTCTCCCATTTCAAACAAATGGAAACCAATTAGATGTTGACCTTTTAGCCACGGGTATGAGCGGGGTGGTTATCATCAAATGGGGTGGTGGTCTCATCACTCAAAAGGACAAATTGTGTACAGTAAACCAACATGTATTGGATTCCTTAGCACGAGTTGCTGCAAACTGTTCTAAAAAATTAGTTATCGTTCACGGTGCTGGTTCCTTTGGACATATCAAGGCCAAGCAATATCGACTTTCAGAGGGTGATATTGAAGGGCATGATCAAAAGGATGGAATCAACATTGTACGCAAAGATATGTTATTGTTAAATTCAAAGGTTATGGATTCATTGAAGAATGTCGGTTTGAATGCCAAAGCATTCCCACCACATTTATGGGCAAATGGATTTGGACCAAATTTTTCTGGCAAGTTGCCCATATATGATGGCATTACCGTAGTATTCGGCGATGTTGTCCCTGATGAATCCCAAGGTTTTGGCATTTTGTCTGGTGATGACCTCGTGCTGAGGTATGCTCTTGAAACTCCCAATGTTGAACGAGTTGTTTTCGCAATCGGCGGTGTAGATGGTTTGCTAAGGGTTCCACCTAGCCGAGCTGGAGCTGAAGATTTGATCGAATTTTGGTCTGAAGATATGGAATTTGAAGGTGAACATGCTTATGAAATCGATGTTACTGGTGGAATTGGCTTGAAAGCCACTAGAGGTGCTTTTATCGCCAATAATGGCATTGAAGTATTGATGGTAAACGGTGAAAAACCAGATAGACTTCTCTCTGCCATCGAAGGTAAACCGGTCAGAGGAACTAGAATAATTAGAAGGAACTCTTGATGTACTGGTCGCGAACCCCAGATATTTAGAGGAGGTGCTTGGTTATGGCTAGTTATCAAATTCACGATGTCCCAACCATTGCTGTGGACGAACATTTTGCTGCGGTATTGAATGGCGGTGACGCGACTCAAGAAGCGATGATGGCTGAAGCGATCATAGTGGTTGATGAGCAAGACAATGTCCTCGGACCAATGACCAAAGTTGAATCTCATAGTGGCGCAGGCTCTTATCATCGAGCATTTTCGGTTCTACTATTCGATAGCAGTGGCCGTTTATTGCTGCAAAGAAGAGCGTCAGATAAAATTACTTTTCCATCTGTTTGGGCGAATTCTTGCTGCTCACATCCTTTACATTGTGATGAAGAAATGGATTTGGTCGATGCGCTGGGAGTTAAACGGGCAGCGGTGCGAAAACTCGAGCAAGAGTTGGGCATCAGCCCGAACCAAGTCCCTTTGAAGGATTTTCAATTTGTGACCCGTATGCGTTATCAAGCTCGCCAAGATGAAACTTGGATCGAAAGAGAAATAGATCACTGCTTGGTTATTCATGCAGATGTAGATTTAAATGTTAATCCAAATGAGGTCAGCGAAACCAAATGGGTTAGTCAATTTGACCTTGAGGAAATGTTGGTCGCCCAAGACGATGAAAACATAATTGCACCATGGTTTAGATGTATTGCTGCTCGTGTAATGACCGATGATTGGTGGACTCCAGGAATGGTATCAGAAGATGAGATCATTCATGATATGGGTGATGTGTCTCATATGTTACCAGGTGCAATCGGTGCAGATTTGATGACCAGTATTGCTGAGGTAAAAGGTTTGGTCGAACAGAGAATTGAACGTGCGCTCACCGCGACTTCACATGCTAGACTTTCAGGAGCAATGATGCATTTGGTCGAAGGCGGTGGAAAGAGGATGCGGGCGACTTTACCTTGGCTTGTCGCCAAGGCTGTCGGAGATACTCACTCCGGATTATTAGATGTCGGAGCAGCAATTGAAACAATTCATAATTTCACTTTGGTCCATGATGACATCATGGATGATGATGATGTCCGAAGAGGAAGGCCAGCCGTTCACATTGCTTATGACCTACCGACCGCAATAAATGCAGGTGATGCAATGCTTGCAATTGCATTTGAAGCGATGGCGGTCGCAGAAGGAATTGAACCCGTTCAATTGCCATTTTTGATTAAGAGAATTGGTCGAATGGTCCGCAGGGTTAGCGAAGGTCAGCAATTAGATATCGAATTTGAGGGAAAAATCGCAGTTGAAGAAGACGAATATATCGAGATGATTCGCGGAAAAACAGCTGTGATGTTCCTAACTTGTGCAGAAATTGGTGCCCATTTAGCAGGGGCGGATGACGAGGTTATCGAATGCATGCACGATTGGGGACTAGCGCTCGGTCTCTGTTTCCAATTGATGGATGATTTGATCGATGTTTTGAGTGATTCAGATACACTCGGGAAACCAAGTGGTTCTGATGTTGCTCGAGGAAAGAGAACTCTGATGGTAATTAATGCACTAAGGCAACCAGAAAGTCCGATTAAGGATAATTTGTTAGCCGCATTAGGCAAAGGCAATGCTGCTTCAAAATCCCAAGTAAATTCTGCTCATCAGGCGTTGGACGAGTTAGGTTCGATTGCTTATGCTCGGAAAAAGGCTGAGTCCTATCACCAAGAGGCGCATCGGTGTTTAGATCGATTGGATGATAATCCCGGAATTGTCGCCCTGCGAGAACTTACCGATTTGCAACTCAAGCGGTTGTTCTGAATCAATGGATTCAGTACCCTACGGATAATTCAAAACCAAGGTAAATCTAATCGATTAAAATCGCGATTTTAGTTAAATCGAGAGAGCAACCCAATTATTCTTCATAGTATGATTCTGGATTCGGGTCCGGCTTCAATCCCTTGCGGGTTCGTATTTCACCGACAACTTTAGCGAATAACTGAGGGGGCAATGCATCGAATCCGATGTTTTCGGAGTTCCACACAGCACGTCCTTGGGAAGCAGCACGGATATCGTTTGAGAATCCGAATGTTTCTGCAACTGGAAGTGTTCCAATAACTGTGGTAACCTCGCCTTCACTAGGCATATCTTCGATAATTCCACGGCGGTTGGAAATTTCGCGGGTAACCTGGCCGAGCCAATCATTAGGAACTGAGACGTGTGATCTTTGCATAGGTTCCATCAAAACGGTTCGAGCACGCATCATAGCGCCTTTAATTCCGTTTCTTACAGCAGGAATAGTCTGTGCTGGGCCACGGTGAATTGCATCCTCGTGGAGTTTTGCATCGACTAGTCGAACCATCATTCCCATGACAGGTTCATCAGCAACTGGTCCTTTTTTGCAGACTTCGTTGAAAGCTTCGATGATAAGTTCCTTGGTTTCGTGTAGTCCTTGGATACCTTTTGTATCGTTAACTAGTACATTTGTACCAAAGATGGCATATGTTTTCCGCATTTTATCTTTGTCAAGTCCATACTCAGCAAACTGTCGACCGAGTTCCTTAGCATCGTTTGGTCTGACGTTTCCATTCTTAAATTTTCCATCTCGGAGTGCGCTGACAACCTCAAGAGGAAGTGCTTCACATTCCATCATGAATCTGTTGTGGCGGTTAGGTGATTTTCCTTCGAATGGACGACCGTGGTTATTGCCTTCGACCGATTCTCGATAAACGACGATTGGTGGGCTGACATTGACCTTGATATTTTGTTCTTCTTCAATTCTGTAAGTTGTAATTTCCAAGTGTAGTTCTCCCATACCTGCTAGCAATGCTTCTCCAGTTTCTTGGTTGGTAGTAACCTGAAGAGATGCATCAGATTTAGCCAATGAGCGCAGAGCATCGATGAACTTTGGTAAGTCCTTCATGCTCTTTGGCTCGACAGCAACGGTAACAACAGGGTCAGAATAGTGCCGAATTGCTTCGAATGGTGTGAATTCTGGGTCACTAGATAATGTGACACCAGCAGCTGCTGAACGAATTCCTGTGAGTGCTGCAATATTCCCTGCAACTACTTTTGGTACTGGAATTCGGTCGCCTCCAACCATCATCGATACTTGTTGTACCCGTTCTGGCTTTGCAGCACCGATTGCGTAAATAGATTCACCTTGATTGATTGAACCTGAATAAATACGGCCGACAGCGACTTCTCCAGCGTGTTGGTCCATCCAAATCTTGGTTATCATCATAGTCAATTCAGCATTAGGGTCACAAGTTAGCATTGCTTTAGCAATTGGAGATTCCATGTCTCCAGTCCAAATATTCGGAATGCGGTAAGGTTGTGCCTCAACCGGTCCTGGTAATTTGTGAACTGCCATATCAAGAAGGACTTCGTGAACAGGGGCTTTCTTTGCAAGATCTTTTTGATTCTCGTCGTGACAATATTCAAAAATATCCTTGAATGAAATGCCTGACTTTGCCATGTAAGGCACAGTAATTCCCCAGTTGTGGTAAGCAGAACCGAATGCGACTGTTCCATCTGCGACTGATACTTGCCATGCTTTCTTGAATTCTTCAGGAGCGAATTGGCGAATCAACTTATTGACCTTTGCAATTGTTTCCTTGAATCTCTCCATCATGTCTTCAGGTGTGACCTGCAATTCATTGATTAATCGGTCGACCTTATTGATGAAAAGAACAGGTTTTACCTTTTCCTTTAGGAGGCATTGGACCTTCTACAGCACAGGCCAAGATGAAACACCCGTCGACTGCACGCATAGCTCGAGTAACGTCTCCACCAAAATCTACGTGACCTGGTGTGTCGATGAGGTTGATCAGATAATCGGTACCATCAATGGCGTGAACCATCGAAGCAGATGCTGCATTAATCGTAATTCCGCGTGCAGATTCTTGCTCATCGAAATCTAGAACTCGGCTCTTTCCAGCCAATTCCTCGGACATCATTCCGGCACCTGCAATCAGGTTGTCAGAAAGTGTTGTTTTTCCGTGGTCGATGTGAGCAGCAATGCATAGGTTTCTGATTTGAGGCAGAATGTGCATTACTTCGGTTGCCTTCTTGATGTTGTCTTCTTTACTTGGGCCACCTTGAAGGGGTTTATCAAAGCAACTCCTGTGGAATTGACTAAAACGCAATGCAGCGGACTAATTTTAAGGTTTAAGCCAATGCGAATTTAGCATTGTTCATATCACTGAATAAATCATTGATATCTACCCTAATTGAAATTATTGATGTTTTAAGTTCATTGATATTATCATTGATCGTATCCTTTGAAGAATCGATGTTTTCCTTTAACTCTTTACGTGCTTTTGCCATCTCAAAAAGGGCGTTTCTCATCGCCTCTCGACAAAGGGAAACCCTTTGTTCAAATGAGGCAGTATCCACATCTTTTAATTCTAGTAATCTCGCAGACCTCTTGTATTTCATGTCGAGTTTTGAAACCACGATTGAATGATCTGGTGTTTTCTTAAGGTTTGATGTGATGCCGATTAATGATAAGGTCTTGATCCACCATTTTGTAGGGTCAAATTGATACCATCTAATTCCATTGCGATAATCCGCTTGAAATTGGTGATGAAAGTTATGGTAGCCTTCACCGAATGTAAAGAATGCTAACCAGAACGAATCTTTGCTGGTATTCTCATCCGAGTATGGCTGAGTTCCCCAAATATGAGCTGCAGAATTTATCAGAAATGTTCCGTGGTGAACGAAAACTGTTCTGACCAATCCGCCGTAAACCAATCCGCCAACAGCGGTTGGTAACCCACCAATCAAAAATCCAATCAGAGCAGGCAATATCCATCCCGATACTCCACCGATAATGAATATATTTCGGTGTTGCCATTGAATGATTGCACTCTTTTCTAAATCCTTTACATTGGTAAAATCATTCTGAAATAGATCTTCTTCGATCATTATCCAGCCCATGTGAGAGTAAAAGAATCCGCGGGGTGCTGAATATGGATCTTTATGGGTGTCTACAAATTTGTGGTGATTCCTGTGGTCACTCGACCATTCGATAATGGAATTCTGGAATGCTCCTGCCCCAAAGAATGCATAAAGAAAAACAAGTGGCCAAGCAGCTGTATGAGATCTATGGGCAAATAGGCGGTGATATCCTGCGGTTATGGATAATCCACAAGCATAGTACATTCCTACGAAAATGATCCCTTCAGTCCAACCAGGTGGGCCGAAATAAAGCCAATGTAATACGACTCCAATAACCGAAACGATTGGCATTCCAATCAAAAACGATGAGTTGAGCCAATTGATTTTGGTCGGTGATGCAACTTCTCCCATAACCCGGGCTACGACATACTCTATTTGACCGTTGAGGCTTACATGTTGGCCTTTTTGCTTGATTAACACACTAGGTGTATCAACGAGCACTTGATGCAATGCGCTGTACTTCTTCTTTCTTGCCTACTGCAAAAGAGGTTACATCGCCTTTACTAGCCTTAGTTAACTCATTGATAATACATTGAGTCAATGTGCGCTTTGACTTCGATGTTCCTTGTTGAGCACCCTTTGCAAGGTTGCCTAGTGCGACATCGAGTCTACGTGAAGGTGAACTGTCTACAGCCTTTGGTTGAGAGACTGCACCAAATTTAATTCTGGTGATTTCTTCCATTGGCGCAGCGTGTGAGATCGCTTCGACAAATATTTGAAGTGGGTTTTCGCCAGTTTTCTCAGCAATACTATCTAGTGCTGCTTCGAATGCTTTGAGTGCGCCCATTTTCTTCCCGGTATATTTTCCGGTTCTCATCAACTTGTTGACGAATCGCTCAACGACGGAAAGTTTTTGCTTTCCAAACCAAGCATTGGCATGGCGTCCACCGGTATGTGGGACTCCGACGGTTGAGAGATTGATATATGGTGCTAGACCTGGGTCTCGGCAAACAATATCAGAGGTGTCGTACTTGCCAAAGACAAGTGTCCCGATACCAGCGATTGGCTTTACTTCTTCTTCAGGCTCTTCTTGAGCCTCTTCTTCGATAGGGGTAGTTTCTTCAGTCATAACAATTCAACTCCTATTCAACGAATTGGTTTCTCCTTGCGTCCACGGACCATCTCATCTAGAGAAACGCCGTTTACTTGGATAACCTTGTAACGTACTCCTGGAATATCTCCGTACGAACGACCCATGCGTCCACCGATTCCTTCTACCATCACTTCATCGTGTTCGTCGATGAAGTTGATAGCACCATCGCCAGGGGCGAAGGCTGTGAGTTTGTTTCCGTTCTTGATCAAGGAAATCTTGACCGCTTTTCGGATTCCTGAGTTAGGTTGCTTAGCTTCGATACCGACTTTTTCGATAACGATACCCTTTGCTTGAGTAGAACCTGCTAGTGGGTCGTGCTTGGCGCGCAACTTGAGCATGCGCTTCTTATATCTACGATCAGACCACCTAAATTTTTGGCGGTCCTTTGCCATCTTGGTTCCAGCGAACAATCCACGACCCATGATAATCACTACTGTGAAGCAATTTGCCGACCTACCTCCCCTATTTCATGGTGCCGATTGAATCGGGTGTTATGAACGGTACACGAGATGGCAATCCATCAAGTGCCAATGTTCTTGAGGATTCCCCCTCAGCAGGGTATTATGGCATTGCGAGACCTGCTGGGTGCAGCGAGGATTATTTCTGATGAAATGAGTGTGCTGCATGATATTTTTGACTTTTCAAATGCCGAGGGTCACCCATTATTATTATTCGATAACATCAAAGAATCTCCAGGCCATAAAGTCACTCTCAATATATTGACTAGACCAAATCTATGCGCTGCCTTATCGATTGCGCCGGAGCATTTCATCGACCTCTTGGCGTGGGCGATGGCGAATCCAAGTCAGCCAAAACTCGTTGAAAATGGTGAGGTATTAGAATGTCCACAAAATTCAATCAACCTCACCAAATTACCAATTCCACATCATTGGCCAGAGGATAGAGGCCGATATATGTCGGCGAGTGTAATTATCGCTGAATATGATGGAATCCGCAACATGTCCTTCCATCGACAATTTCTGCGTGACCCAACACACTTGGTCGTCAGACTTGTGCCACGCCACCTGCGAACGATGACAGATAAAGCCCGTTCAAACGGTGAGGAGGTTAATATTGCCATTATCAATGGACCAGATCCTGTGGTCCTATTGGCTGCGGCAATGAGTTTTGATCATAACTTAGATGAGTTGACGGTTGCAAATTCTCTCCACCAAAAGATTTACGGCTCAGCATTAGAACTAATCAAATTGCCAAATGGCATCGCTGTTCCAGCCGATTCCGAATATGCGATGTGGGGCCGCATAACCCTCGAGGACGACGATGAAGGCCCGTACGTTGATATTACTGGGACAGTTGACGAAGTTCGCCAAGAACCAGTTATCGAAATCGACGGAATTACCCATCGGAACAATCCGATATTCCACGCTTTAATTCCAGCAGAGGCAGAACACAAAACTTTGATGGGTCTGCCTAGAGCACCAACAATTAAAGCTGCGGTCAACGAGGTTTGCGAGTGTTTGGACGTTTATATGACCGAAGGTGGCGGGGGTTGGTTATCGGCAGTAGTCAAGATAAAAGTAAACAATGAGGGTGATGGCAAGCGAGCGATAGAGGCCGCATTAGCAGGGCATCGCTCGATGAAAATGGTCACCATCGTTGATGAGGATATCGACATTACCGACCCGGTGAGGGTCGAGTGGGCTTTGATGACAAGATGGCAACCTGATATCGATTCAATTATCCTTTCGAATCAAAAGGGCTCAAGCCTTGACCCTTCAAGGCATGAGGACGGAAAGACCGCAAAGATTGGTATCGATGCAACAATTCCTTGGGGTTCCGACAAGACAGGCTTCACCTCGGTTCAATAGACGTGAGAATAATGGATAGTAGTAGCCAACTTCAACATCCTCGGAGAAATCTTGGGACTAGGCATCGCTCTCAAGCAGATCGTTTCGTTAAGTTGGCAAAAATGGATCCAGAGCGAGCGCAACAAAATTTAGCTTGGGCCGAACAAAACGCTCAACAAGCGGTTCTTTACGATTTTACCGATGAACGAAATTGGCGAAGCCTAGCCCAAATTAAACACCTTCTAAATGATGGAGAAGGTCTATCATTGGTTCTAGAAGATATTTTTATCGTATTGGGTAGAGATGCAAACCAATTGAATCAACTCAAAGATATCGACCATCTTGAATTGGGGCTAGAATTATTGGAAGCGGCTTTCTTGACCGATCCTTTGGATCCTGAAAAGTGGTTCAAAAACCTGGGTCAAGAGAGCCTAGAAAAATTCGCTATTCGCTGTAGAAGCCTTGATTTTAGTGACCAAAGAGCCAACATTATTTATGGCCGAAGGTTGGAAAGAATAAGGTCTGCAGGTCATGAAGTTCTCTTCATCGATTTAGTCAAACATTTACTTGCGCATCGACCTGCAAACCACGAATTATGGATGGATTTAGGCCGGCTCCACGAGAGAAGAAGCGAAATCGATATGGCTTGGATGTGCTATGACCACGTTCAGCAATTACGACCAACCCAAACGGTTCGCGATGAATTCCTAATTCGATTAAAAACCGCTATGGATGGCGAAAAGGCCCAGCCTTGGTCCGGGCCTTCTCTAGACAGTAGAACCGATTTCCTCGATAGAATGACAAATTTAAGTCAATCTATAACCGAAGTTCCAATTGAAGAAATCGAAGAACAAGAAGAACAAGAAGAACCTCGAATTGATCCAGACCTTGTTAGATTACAAAATCTCCTGGCAGCAGGGGAAGCTGCAGAGGCATTCTTCCTAGCGCGCTCATTGGTAACCAGCGGCGAACAATGGGCAGAACAATGGATGAAGAAGGCTCAAGATATGCTTGGCCTGCAATAATTCAGTAGCACTCTTTGCAACAGCAAATGTTGATCTACTCTTTGAGAGTCATTATGTCGGTGACTCGGTCTGTCCAAATTTTTGTAACTTCACCCGACGACGCCGATGCACACAGTGCAGCCAACATCGCATCTTCGACTTGGTCTGGATTCGCCAGCAAATTCTTGAAAAGTTCGGTTTTTTTGAGTTTTTTTGCCAGTATCATCAAGGCGCGCAGATCCGGCCGTTCTTCACCACCAAAGCCATTGGTTGTGTTTTCAATACACCAAGTTAGAACTCCATAAATATCCTCGGGATGAACTTTGAGTGTTGGTGCATCCTCACCAATACTTCTAGGCCCGGATTTTGCAACTTGGTCGGCGAATGGTTCTGCTTCTTCATCGATAAAATCAGCCGAAATTTCCACAAAAATCGCTCCTGCTTCAACCGCTAAATCAGTTTGGCCAGCGATAATAGCATGAGCATGTGAATTGAATGAGTTCCTAGCAGCATCGAATAGATGGCCAAAACCGATCATTATTCTAGCAGCTTGAATTCGTGAAATCGCGATGGTTTCGTGAGCATGACCAGCGTGTCTAGAGATTTCTCCATGTACGTGTAGAGCCATCATATTTTCGTCGATAGCAATATGGAAAGCAGCTTTATTAAGCAGTGAAATATCGTGGTCGCGACTGGCTTTTGCGACTGATTTAAGTCGAGTTTCCGCCCAAGCCAGGTCTTCTCTTGCCTCATCTATATTGTTGAGTTCGAAATTTACCAAGCCTCTTTCCATTCGTAGTCTACCTTCTAGTGTCAGGTCCCTAGTCTCAGGATCTCTAACTACATCGAGTGCTTGTTCGATCATCTCAATATTCAACACACCCTCGATCCTTGCTTCTACAAGTTCTAAAACACGTAACTCGGCTGGGCTTAATTTTGGTCGTAGAAATTCTGTGATTTCACTACCCATTACAATTCCCAACTCTGCTACTCCAAGCCAGGTCTTCCAACCCATCTTATCCAAGAGGGGTTGAAGGTCTCTTTCACCTTTGTCATAAGCATGAACTATTTCTTCTGGATTCACTTTGAAGACCTCTTTGTATTTGCTAAGATATTGATGAATGCAGATTCAGCAGCTGTTCGGTCCGATTTACCAGTCCAGCCTGCTGCGCCGTCATGTCCTCCACCTTCACCGCCAAGTTGTTCGGCTAATTGCTCCATCATTTTACCCAAGTGGACTCCTTCGATTGTGGAAGAGCGAGGCGCTCTAGCAGTCAATCTAGTCAATCCATCACGATATCGAGCAACAACTGCGACTTCGCATCCTGCTTGGACCAATAGCCCCGCAATCCTTCCTTCGAGAATTCCACCATGGGTAATTCCAAGGTTCCATTTGTTAACTTCATGTGATTTTACTCGACTTAAAGCCTTTAGAATTGCGCCTCTATCCGATGCAGTAATGTCATCTTGTTGAATATGTTCGACAAATTCTTGATATTCAAAAGTGCCACCACTAATGAGATCAGCCCCACATTTAAGTGCGTCAGCATCAGCGTGACGGAATCTACCTGTATCAGTTATTAGTCCAGCGAGTAAGAGTTTCCTGACTTCATCGGTCAAACTCGTTGGAGAGAATTCGCTTAGATATTGAAAAATTATTTGTGTTGTACTACGGGCATTACTTTTAATTTCAAGATCGCCTGGTTTGAAATCCCAATTTGAAGTTGAATGATGATCGATAACACAAATGGGTATGCCTTCTGGAAGGGTCATGCCGGTTTGACCCATTGCAGCAGCATCTACGATGATGATGCCACCAAGATTCTCTGGCCATGGTGAATTTTCCTTTAGTTTCCTGAATGGAGCGGATAATTCAGCACATAATTTGTTTGGCAATCGACCCATATGAAGTCCACATGCCATCAGCGTTGGGTGTGATGATGCTAAAGAAATTGCAGAACCAATTGTATCCATATCGCCGTTTGCTCCCGCCAATACGGGAACAATACCTTCTTTGGTAGCGCTTTGAATCCAATCAGCTAATCGCTGCAATATTATCCCTCAAGACTTTGTTTCAACTGCTCATAGGTGGTAATTAATTCAGCCTCTTTTTGAGCCATGGTGGTGGTTGCACTTTTCATTTGAGCCAATGTCATCTCCAGATCTTCTAGCAATTGGTCCCGATTTTCGACCTCGATCATAACCGATCCCATCTGGCGATGAAGTGCGAATTCTTTTGGCTGATTTTTTACTGCTAAAACAGTCGCTTCAAGTTCTCTCAGTTGTGCGTTTAAGCTAGCCATTTGTTGACGTGCTCCTTGCACTTGGGCTACGACCATCTGCATTTGTGCTCCTTTGTCCATATTGGGTCTCACTCCTTAGGGGTAGAAGAATCCATCACCTGAATCACACTTTCAGCAATCAATAGGCTCCGCATTCTCGTATTCCAAATAGCTCGCAAATCCTTTGCTCGAGATTCGCATAGATTCATTTCCAAAATTCTTCCATCAACAAAGGTCTTTTGTTCGGTTGAAAGGCTTGCAGCCAAGGCTGCAACATGTGGTGAGTCCACCCTGAGACGGGCGGTCCACATCGGTGGTTTCACTCCTCTTCTTCGAGCTCACCTGCACTTAAAGCGCGCTCGTATTCGATTGCTGCTTCTTGTGCGATGTAAGCCATGTCTGCGGTAGTTGCACCGTCAGTATTTCGGCGAATAATTCTGTTATTTGCATCGGATGCTCGGGTATAAGGTTCCCATGCACCTCCTGCAAAGGTGTGGTCACACTTGGAACAACTCCAGATCCCTACGGATCTACGTGTGACTCT
Organism: Methanobacteriota archaeon; assembly: GCA_004195515.1. Taxonomy (GTDB): domain Archaea; phylum Thermoplasmatota; class Poseidoniia; order Poseidoniales; family Poseidoniaceae; genus MGIIa-K1. Next base: position 20,092 of record PSPR01000042.1, read on the forward strand.
GCGGTATTGGCACACCGGGCAGGTGTACTTTGCAGATTTTTTCTTCAGAGCGACACCTGCATTTCGTCGTACGCTAACACCGTAGCGTGCACCGAATCTAGCGGTTAGTCCAGCCTTCTGGGTTCTCTTTGCCATGTGTTTAGGCCTCCTTGGAGTTTACAAGTTCAGCGAGTTCGGCACAGCGGGACTGTGCGACCTCAAGAATCTCTGCGAATTCGGCGGGCGTTAAAGTCCCTCTTAATCCCTTCTGCAAAGAATGGAGGTGTCCTTCATCACCTAGGGTGATGTGGATGCGCTCGTCGCCACCTAACTCTTCTTCTTCATTTGCATCGAGAACATATCGACCGCCAACTCTTGTGAAAGAGGCCATGGTCGGTGTCATCGAAACTGTTAGAGGGTAATCTTCACCGATATCGAATCGCTCAGCAGGAACTATTGCAGTTCGCAATGCTGCGATTGCACCTAAAGCGCATGCATCGAAGATATTTCCTTGATCGGATAATACGTGAATATCTATCATTACACCTAGGACTTTTTCACCTGGGATAATACATAATTTATCCATGTCGATACAGTTGGACTCTCGGATTCCACGATCTACGACTCGACTTAATTCAATCGATTCTGGAGAAGGCGGTCCTGGTTCGTATTTACGGCCTGCGATTGGTCGCAATTCAGCACTGCACATGAGTGATCCCTGTGCTGGCCGGTCTGGCCAAGGTGTTCGCATCTCGAATTTTACACCAGCATAGATGATGGTATCTCCCCAAGTGACCTTTGCACTACCTTCAGCATTGTAGAGGCAGTCGGTTTCTAGGGTTAGTTCACGTGCTTCGAATTGGGCTCGGCCATCGATTCGTTGATCTTGAGCTGCAAGGTTTGCCAATTCTTGGCGAAGCAGACTTGGTACTAGTGCCACCATCTAAACTCCCCCTCCCATCTTTTGTTCGTATCTACGCTTTAGAGCATCGATTTGAATAGCGTGGATTTCCTTTGCTGCTTTCATATTGTATTCTAAGCAGGTATTATACTCCTCTACCGATAGATCGCCATCCATTTGTAAGAATGCGATTTCACCGGTTGTTGGAAGGATTCCCATCGGTAGGTCGGCTTGACCGTAGTTATCTTCTGCTTTGTCTAGGTCCAATACCACGGTATCTTCGACCTTTCCGGCAGCGACTCCAACTATCATATCTCGCATTGGAATTCCAGCATCAGCCAAAGCGACCGCTGCAGCGGTAAGACCTACACATCGAGTTCCAGCTTCAGCAGCGAGAATCTCAATTTCGACACGGATTTTTGAGCGAGGGTATCTTTCGACTAAAACTACGCTTTCAAGTGCTTCAGCGGTAACCTTGCTGATCTCACGAGAACGACGATTGAATCCGGGACGGATTCTGTCGCTGGTAGAGAATGGTGCCATATTGTAGCGTACGTCGATGACGGCACGGTCTTGGCGTTGAATTTTACGAGGGTGAGCTTCCATTGGCCCATAAACTGCACAAACAGCAATATTGAGGCCATGCTTTACCCAAGCAGAACCATCAGCAGCCGGAAGCACTCCTGCTTCGATAACTACCTCTCTCATCTCATCGACCTTACGACCATCGAGTCGCAAGCCATCTTCGCGTAATAATTGTATATCTCCGTAACCGCCCATTCAAGCAACACCTCCTGGTGCATCGTTCATCAAAGTCGCTAAGGACTGTGAAAAGTTGGCCATGTGGCCTTGGTTGCGTACTAAGTCTAGGACCTTACGCATGAATGCGGTGCCATCTTCACCGCCATCGACCCAAACTCTGCCGTTTTCTGCCACGATAATGCGGCAGTCACTCGCTTCTTTGAGAGAGCGAAGAGTTTCGTCGTTTTCGCCTCGTAGGCGAGAGATTAGATTCATTGAAATTTTTGACATCACTCCTTCTTTGAGCCGACGTAAGCCAACACCTTTCATTGTGAGCACAACATTGTGGGCCTCATCGACCTCTTGTACTCGAGCGAGCATGACATCACCGACATCCATTTGCTCTCGCGCTGCACCGAATTCGACCTTCCAAGGTGCTAATGACATTGGTAGTAATCCATTAAATGGGCCGTTAACATCTGCGAACCAAAGATTGTTTCGCACACTTTCGACCACTCCGATGACTAGGTCACCAGATCTTGGCATATAAGCGGCGTTGACCGGGTCTACCGATATGACGCCATTGAGTTGTTGGACCCAGCCTAAGCGGGTCGCTATGATTTCTGAGCCTTGAATTAAGGCTCCTGTTCCTGCTCGCACTCCAGAAGCGGCCCCGATGGCCTCCCCAGGAGCAACGAGGCGCAGCTCGGCGCCTGTTCCTGATACTGACATTTCTTGTCTCCAAACCGCCCGACCTGCCCACCCATGATAAAGCAGACGCATGTTGAGGCTGGTCAAAGTTCCTTAATTTCAGCCTTGTTCGTTATACCATTGACCTTTCCGATTAGGCTACTAGCGTAGCCAGGAGGACATTCGATAATACAAGCCCAATCCCCGTTGGATAACCACTCTTCTTTGTCCATATATTTGCGCAATAGTTTCCCAGCACCACCATAGGCTTCGGCAGGAATTCTGAATGCGATTCTAATCGGTTCAAAAGATAATGGAATCAAGGGTTTTAGTACCGCAATGGATCGACCGAGAACCTGCTCTCATCAAGGGCCAATTCTATTCTTGTTCGAGGGTGAGGAGTTTTTGCTTTGGGGTCGATTGCGGTTGAATGAATTTCATGAATGATTTGTTGGCGTTTTTCCTCGACCAAACCTTTGCGTTGGTTAGTGGTCAATTGGATGTTACCCTTTTCCAAAATTTTAATTGTGATTTGGGTAATATCTTGAGTTTCAAAAGTTTTCTCAATAATTTCTCCAGTTGGCCTATCGCCGCCTCTTGCATCGTGCCAGACCTCGTCGGTCGCAAGAAAATCATCAATGTTTACCGATGAAGGGTCAGCCTTGAATTGGTCGACCAATTCCGGGTCACAAAGAATTTCATAACGCTTACCGCCATACTCCCAACGAGCAAGAACTGCTTCGTCGAGACTTACCATGACTATACTCACTCCTCGATTGGTTTCAACCGGTCGATTTGTTTGTTGACCGCCGTACGGTCTAAGATACGATAACCTTCACCGTCGATGACCGAAACCTCAACCGCTTCACGGTTCAAGTCAGAATCATTAGAATTTCGAAGGGCTTCTAGTCCAAGTTTCATCGCCGCATTGAGGGTCATATTTTCTTTCCAATTCTTTTCGAAGAATTCGATGACAGTATTGCGGCCACTACCGATTGCACCTGCATGATATGATTGGTACGCTCCTGACGGATCGGTTTCAAACAAATGAATTCCATTAGCGTCGACACCGCCAATGAGAAGGGCGGTACCAAACGGTCGCGAGCCACCATATTGGGTAAAAGATTGCTTAAAATCACAGATTTTTTTGGTCAAAACATCAACAGGAACAGTAGCAGCATAGGTGATGCGGTTGATCTGTGCCTCCACTCTTGCTCGGGCAACCAATTGGCGTGCATCAGCAACCAATCCACTGGTTGCAATTCCAACGTGGTCATCGATTTTAAACATTTTTTCAATTGATTCAGGGATGATTAATCTGCTGGCGATTCGCTTATCACAAACCAATACGACCCCGTCACGGAATTTTAATCCAGCAGTCGTAGTACCACGTTTAACAGATTCTCTTGCATACTCAACTTGGAATAATCTACCCTCAGGGCTGAAGGTTGTAATTCCATGGTCATATCCTCTTCCACTTGGCTGCATCAAGTCCACCTCTGGTCGCTGTCCGGGTCGGGGTCTTATCAACCTTGGCGGCTTAGCATCACCGATGAAGGTCGCAGTTCTATCCAGCGGTGGTAAGGATAGCAATGCAGCATTATGGTGGGCTCAATGCCAAGGTTGGGAGGTTACCCATCTGGTCACTATGTTGGTTCAAGGCGATGACTCCTGGATGTTTCAAATTCCCGGCACTTCGATGGTTGAGCAACAAGCCGCCCTTTGTGGTATAGAATGGATTTCAGTCGAGACTAACGGAGCAGCAGAAACCGAAGTAGATGATCTTCAAAAAGCACTTTCAAAACTAAACATAGACGGGATAGTAGCTGGGGCATTAAGATCCGATTATCAAAAAACTAGATTGGAGCGCATGAGTGAAAAACTCAATATTAAATCTTTCAATCCACTATGGCATCAAACGAGCATGAACCATATGAACGGATTGGTCGAAAACGGCTTCAAAATTATGATCACAGGAGTGTCTGCAGAAGGGTTAGATAGAGATTGGCTCGGCCACATTTTAACTGCGGATTCTCTGGGTGAATTGGCTGACCTTGCTGCGAAATATAGATTTCATGTCGATGGAGAAGGAGGCGAATATGAAACCTTGGTAATCGCCGGGCCACATATGGTTGGTCAATTGGATTTACATTACAAAATTGAGTGGGATGGAATCCGAGGCTCATTAATTTTTGATTAAATTCTATGAGGAAGGTTCATTGGGTAGTCACTTAGGCAAGTAAATCATGGCATTCTGTCCATTAGACTACCGCTACGGCTGTGACACCTTCAAAGAAATCTGGTCAGAACTCGGCCGGCACTCTCGTCAATTAGAGGTTGAAAGAGCGCTTATTTGGGCTCATAAAGAGATGGGCCGTGTATCAGCAGAAGATTATGCAATCGTTGAGTCTATCGCAATTCCTTCGGTGGTCACCAAAGAAAGAGTCTCGGAAATTGAGGCCGAAACTCGCCATGACATTATGGCACTTACCAAGGCGATGACCGAATCTGCAGGGGCAGCAGGATGGTGTATTCACCTGGGCGCAACTTCGAATGACATTGTCGACACAGCGGTCGGTTTACAATTGCGCGATTCTATCGTTTTACTGCGCGAGCAATTGTGCCGATTGATGGGCATTACCGCAGACCTGTGCGAACGTGAACGAGATACCGTCATGCTAGGTCGCACTCACGGCCAAGCTGCTGTACCGATAACCTTCGGATTGAAGACCGCAGTCTGGCTTGATGAGATGCGACGACAATTGATCAGATTGGACGAAGCAGCACCACGAATTGCTGTTGGAAAATTCCTCGGTGCTGTCGGTACCGGTGCTGCTCAAGGAGCAGGTGCAAGAGAATTACAACGCTTGATTTTAACCCATCTTGGTCTTGGAGTACCTTTAGCAACAACCCAGGTAGTCGGAAGGGACCGCTATGTCGAATATGTTTCATGGCTGGCAAATGTGGCTTGTACTTGCGAAAAAATCCTCCAAGAAATCCGCAATTTGCAACGAAGCGAAATAGCTGAAGCCGGTGAAGGATTCGATATCGAAAAGCAGGTTGGTTCTTCGACTATGGCTCATAAGAAGAATCCGATCAAATCGGAGAATGCTTCCGGATTGGCTCGAATCGTTCGTTCCTTTATCATTCCAACTTATGAGAATGCATTGCTTTGGCACGAGCGTGATCTTGCTAATTCATCCAGTGAGAGATTCACTTTATCCCACGCTTCGGCACTATGCGAAGACGTATTGTCAAAGACATCTGATGTTTTGACCAATCTATGGGTTGATGCGGATCGCATGATGCGAAATATTAACGATCAAAAGGGATTGGTCATGGCAGAAAAGGTCATGATCGAATTGGTCGACCATGGAATAGGTAGGGATGAAGCTCACGAAATACTTCGCTCTGCTTCTTTCGAGGCTATTGAAAAGGGTGAAGAATTGATTGATGTTTGTGCTCGCACTCCTGCTATTGCAGCTTCGTTTAGTGTAGAAGAATTGGAAGCGATGTTCGATCCGGCTAACCACGTTGGAGTAGCTGGTGAAATCGTTGACGAAGTTGTTGAACTTGCTCGTTCAGCGATTAAATGAAAGGGCTCGATAGTTGCTGCACACTAATCAGATTCAGTGCGTTCTTTTTCAAGAGATTCCGCTTGGCTCATTGCAAGTCTGATCAATACGATTGCAATTAATGCTGAAAGTGTAAACGCAATTCCTACCATCTTTGACATATTGTACCATAGTAGAATTACTCCGGATAAAGACATATACGCAATTACTTGGCATAAAGCGGATAATCTTTGCAAAACTCTGTGTTGATCTCTACCTATAGCATCTGAATATTCAATCACATAGGTGTGAATCATAAAGTAAATCGCTTGGAATGGTAAACAAATCCCAATTATAACCAACGCGATCTCCCTTATCGAATTTGGACTAACCTCTTGCTGGATGCCTTGAAAGAGCATCATTGCGGTATTTGTACCCAATAATGCCGCCATGATGGTCCAACGTTTATCGTTAAAACCAGCCCTCTCATCATCGGAACTGAGGCCAAATCTAGGTCCCATCTATTAATGGCTCAACCTCGATGGTGGTATCTATGTTACCCAAGGCTAGAGGCTCAAAGACTACGAAGTAGTAGTAGAACTCCACCGGTCAAGGTCGCAACGATCATCAATAAAACCATCATTCCATGAGGGCCATACTGGTTCTTATCTTCAAGAGCAGTACCGAATAATCCATCACGTTTCAACGCAGCGATGAACCCACCTTCGATTTCATCGAATTCAGGCGCAGGTCGGCGTGGAATTTTTTCACCCTTGCGCATGACGGATTTGTCGCTCATGGAACAGACGATAATATCCTAGGTCATATGGATTTTCCTCAAATTCCCCAAAGCAATTAATTCCTAGGACTGTTTAAGCCAAGTCATGCAGGCACCAACCCTTTCTGACATGTCGATTACTGATGAGCACATTATCGTTGCACCAAAGACCACAATAGGTGATATTGGTGGCAAGATGGCCGACAATCCGAACAATGCTGTTTTGGTCCAAGGCAAAGCCGGAGATATTCAAGGAGTTGTGACCGCACGAGATATATTTTTCCTGATGGCGGATGGTACAAATCCGGTCAAGACTAAACTCGAAAAAGTTATGCGTACAAATATCGCAACTATGCCTGGAAACATGCCTTTAAACGTAGCACTTGAGCAAATGTCGATGGAAAAGCCAGATGCTATCGTAATCACAGGCCCTGATGGTAATTACATGGGGTATTTTTCTGCAGAAGACTATCGCGATGCTACTCGTAAACTCGAATCACACCAAATGATGTCGGCTCGACTAAGCCGATCGAAAAAAGCGATTACCTCAGCATCGGAAGACGTTGATAAAGGCGATTCCACATCCGATCTTCTCGATATGCTGCTTGGAGATATTGAAGACGAAGAGGACGAATCTGGGGACTTAGGTTCAATCGCACTTTGAAGTCCAACAGGTTATTCAACCCTTGGCGCTGACACAGCAATTAGATGTGGCGAGCAGAGCTTGATGGTTCAACCATTCATTTGGCTGTCGAAGGCGGTTGCGGTGGTACAACGATCGGAATCCAATTAGCGCGCCAGGCAATTCAAGATGGCGGTAGAGTCTTATGGGCTGCGCCAGATTTACCCGATGGGATCAGGTTTTCACAAATATTTGCAGACCTTAACCCCAGCGCATCTTCTCGATTCCACGGGTTAAACCTTGGTGGTAATCTCGATCTGGCCTTAGAATCCCTTTCGAATGCTTCCAATATGTTGCCGGGGGTTAGTCTAATTGTTTTAGATGATTATTGCCCTGATAGTGGGAGAATGCCAAAAAATGTGATTGAGGCTTTGAACAAATTCACTTTCAATACAAAATGTACAGTTCTTATGATTTCAAAAGGCGGAGAAGCAATGGATGGCACACCATTAATTGCTAGAGGTCGTTCTTCACTGAATCATGACCAAGTTTGGCTCCTCGTAAGAGCCAACACTAATTCAATTAGAACTCTATTTCAAGAACAAAACGAGGTTTCTCTAAGGCTTGAAGAACAAGGATTCATTTTAGCATGATTCCACAAAGAGTATAGGTGGATTCACTCTCCCACTAAAACATGGTCACCACGAACCAAGTAACTTACATCCTTCTCGGACTCTCCCTACTGGGCATGATTTGGTTCATGACAAACCGTGGACGAGCAAATATTGCCAAGGCAAAAGCAGCTAGTGCACCAGCGGTTGCAGGCGAAGATGTTTTGGATGGCTCAGCGAAAAATCCAGAACAATTCGATGAACCCGACGAGGATGCCCTCGATGAAATGGCCGACCTATTAGGCGAAAACGACGAAGACTAGAATTGCTTTGCCAAATGTCGTCTCTTGTCTACAGGTGGTTGAACCCAACCTTCAGCCGGAGGTTTTCTAATTGTTTCCACCCAGTTGTCAGTACTTGTCAACTTACACTTAGGGCAACGAATACCTTGGTCTTCACCCATTGACTTCATTCGAGTGCCACATTCACACAGCGGCCGTTCCTTTTCAATTGACGAAATTAGTTTCACACCTTCCAAGTGTATTTGTCCATTAAATTCCAAACCTAAATACTGAATTTTA
>PSPR01000081.1 GCA_004195515.1 Methanobacteriota archaeon
CTTCAGGATGGGGCATAAGGCCGAAAACGAGACCGGTTTGGTCGCAAACACCCGCAATGTTTCGCCAACTTTGGTTTGGTGATATTGGATAGGGGAGGATCTTGTCACTTGCACTAGGGTAATCGGAATCGGGGTTCACATATCGTACAGCGAGCTGGCCGGATTCGGCCCACTCGTCCAATAAAGTTCTGTCATCGGTTACGAATTTTCCTTCTCCATGCCTTACTGGTACACGCATACGAGTCATGCCTTTAGTCCAGATGCATGGACTGTTCGGGTCGAACTCTAGGGTTGCCCAACGATTTTCATAATGCCCAGAATCATTTAGGGCGAGGGAAGCGGTTTGTGTTAGGGATTCCCGGTAGCAAACCCATCTTTACTAAGACTTGGAAACCATTACAGATACCAATCACTGGTTTTCCTGCCTTTACAAAAGCCCTGACTTGCTCTCGAAGGCCAAAACGAAGCCTGTTACCCATCAGGCGGCCGCTTCCTAAATGATCGCCGAAAGAAAATCCTCCAGGAACGGCCATAATTTGGTAATCATCAAGGCTCATTTCACCATTGACAAGACGGTTGACGTGAACTCTGTCGGCCTTAGCTCCCGCCATTTCAAACACTGCAATCGTCTCGGTCTCACAATTAATTCCAAACCCGGAAAGGACTGCAACGCGCGGGGTGTCAACCATTAGTTTGTACCCCCGTCTAGTGTACCTTTCCAAGCCACCCTTAGAGCGGACATTGATGCGGTCATAACTGAATCATTACCATTATTGAAAGTGATATTGTCGCCAGACTCTACACGGCCTAATTTGTAGCAGGCGTGACCTTTCATTGATGCTTCAAATGCGACGCTGTCTGTGGGTTTTACACTAACTAAGATACGTCCCAGAGATTCGACTACAATCGGATGTAATGGGGGAAATGTCGATTATACTGCCCGAATCACAGCCGAAGCAACATTCAGCAACTGTAGTAGCAAGTCCACCGTCACTACAATCGTGCGCGCTGGCTACAAGCCCTGCGCCCATTGCAGCCGTAAGTGAACGATACATCGAAAGGTTTCGCTTTGCATCAATTTCTGGTATTGTCCCTCCAATTCCACTTCGGCCATTAGATTCGTCTCTAAACATGAAGGCTAATTCACTTGCTCCTAATTCTTGATGGGTTTCGCCAAGCAAATATATGTGGTCGCCCACATTCTTGAAATCGCTCGAAACTGCCTTACGAACATCAGAATGATTGCCTATCAAACTGAACAATAATGTTGGTGGAACGCTAATCTTCTTCCCATCCAATATTGCATCGTTTTTCATAGAATCTTTACCGCTTATGCAGGGCAAATTGTATGCACGGCATATATCATCAAGAGCGCGATTAGCACGAACTAATTGTGCTAATTTATAGCGTCCATCCGGAGTTTTTGCAGACTCGACCGGATCTGGCCAACAGAAATTGTCTAAACCGGCAATGAGATCCAAATCAACTCCAACACAAACTGCATTTCGAAGAGCTTCGTCGATACTTGCTGCCGCCATGGCATATGCGTCGATATCAGAATATCGTGGAGCGATTCCATTTGAAATAACAGCACCTTGTGTTTGTCCTTGTATTGGGGCGATGACTGCAGCGTCACCGGGAGCGTCATGGTTGACGCCGCCAAACGGCTTGATCACCGATTGGGCAATAACTTCGTGATCATAGGAGCGAACCCACCATTCTTTGCTGGCAACATTCGGTCGAGCCATCAGTCGGCAAAGGATTTCTCCAAACTCATTCGCATTGACTTGAGGGAATATTATTGGTTCATGAATAGGAGGAATCCATTCCGATTCGAGCTGTAATTGTGGGCAGCCATCGTAAAGGAAAGAAATTGGTAAATCAGCAACTGTTTGTTCTCCAAATCGAACAATAAATGAGCCGGAGTCTGTAAAAGTTCCAACTGCGGTTGCTTCTACTTCATGAAGAACAGCAAGTTTCTCGAAAGCTTCGCAATCAGCCGTACTTACTCCAATAGTCATCCTCTCTTGCGACTCAGATACTAATATCTCCCAGGCCGAAAGGTCCCCCTGTTAATTCGGCCATCTCACCAACACTACTTGATAGCCCCCCAGCACCATTGTCAGTAATGACTTGAATTAAACCTAAATCCCTCGCTTCAAGCACCATGTCTATCATTTTCTTCTGAGTGATAGGGTCGCCTATTTGCACAGCCGAAGATGGGCTTTCTTCGGTCAATTCAAGGCTGGAAAAGGTAGCGCCATGAATTCCATCAGAACCAACTCTACCACCAACCATGTAAACGATATCCCCTGGTGTTGGCGTTTTGATATGTGATTCGCGGCCATCGGGCAAACGGCGTGGCATCATCCCTACGGTCCCACAATAAACCAAAGGTTTGCCCAAATATCTTTCATCGAAGATTATTGCTCCGTTCACGGTTGGAATACCAGACTCGTTTCCTCCAGCCCGGACACCAGCATGTACCCCTCGGAATACACGGGAAGGGTGGAATAAACCTTCAGGAATTGCCCCCGAATAATTTGGTGGACCAAAACAGAATACGTCAGTATTGGCAATTGGCCGCGCCCCAAGTCCGGTTCCCAATATATCTCGATTGACACCTACGATACCGGTCATCGCACCTCCAAATGGATCCAATGCGCTCGGTGAGTTGTGAGTCTCGGCTTTCATACAGAGACTCCAATCATCATTCCAAGCGATTACTCCGGAATTATCATGGAAAATCGAAAGAAGCCAATCAACTTTGGATTGAATGTCCAACGTTGGCGTCATAATGTGAGTTTTGAAAAGTGAATCTATTGAGCAATCTTCCCCAGTTTCGGTATCGATGTGGTGAATTTTTGCAGCGAATATTTTGTGTGAGCAATGTTCAGACCACGTCTGAGCCAAACACTCCAATTCAACGTCGGTTGGAGCATTTGGCACAAGTCCTCTCGCTTCTCTTGTGATTCTGACTTTTGCATTTCGATAGTGTGCTTGTATCGCCTGCATTTCCTCGAGGTTTAATGCTAATAATCCGGTTTGGCTAATCTCGATTAATTTTTCATCGGACACTTCGAGATTAACGATTGACGGTTTTTGTTGTAGTAATGCTGGACGGTCGGGGAAATTTATTGTGGGCCAATTTTTTGCTTGGCAATCTATTGTATCTGCAATAATCGCTCGCTCAATCATACGGTTATGCAATTTACTTGCTAGCCAATCTGGCGAGATTTCTTCAGGTACGCCCCAAAACAAGTAAGTTCTGCTCGTCGCAACCTCTGCTTGCTCGAAAAGAGCAGGGAAAATTGTTAGCAAACCGTCGAGGCCTGCTTGTGCGGCGTTGTCCGTAACGCCGGGTTTGAATCCTGTCGCAATAGCTATTTGTGGGGCTATTGGAAACACCGTTTGGTCATTGAGTAATGTTTCGTTGACACTTCCTTCCTCAATTACTGGATCTGCGAACAAATCAAAAATTGCACTTCGAGCCTCTTCACTCGACATTTGGGCACGAACCTGATATCTCAATATTACCCGTACCGCACCGACCTCAACGCCATAATTCGAAGCGAACATTGCCTTGATAGAATCTCCTCGTGCATCAGGTAAACCTTCGACATCCTTGGTGGTTACTTCGTATGAAAAAACCGGAGTGTCTGCCATATGCCTTCCTCGGTAATTCGCCGCCATCGCTTGCAGGCCATAGGCCTGAGTTCGTAAACGAAGGGAAAGGCTTGAGATACTTGCAGCAGCGGAGTAGCCCGATGCAACCCGATGAGGTGTGGGGCACGCGCTGGAGAAGTTGTGCAAATCCTATCGCTCATCGCTTCATGGAAACCGCTTGCGAAAAACAATCATTAGTTTGTCTCGCTGCCGACCTGCGCACTATCGATGAATTGGTGAACTTGGTCAATGAAGTGGGCCCATATATCGCCGCCCTGAAGACTCATGTCGACATCGTCGAAGATTTTTCTACAGAAAATTGGCTGAAATTGGTCGAAGCTGCCGCTGAAAACAGTCTCCTTCTTTTTGAAGATCGAAAGTTCGCAGATATTGGTGGAATATCTCAAAAACAAATGGCCGGTGTTTACGATATTCGTTCATGGTCGGATATTGTTACTGCCCACAGGA
>PSPR01000043.1 GCA_004195515.1 Methanobacteriota archaeon
GACCGCAGATCCTCCTGCTGCGACTTTCTTCGACCTAAACGATGGCGCACCCGAGTGGTACGCTCTTGATAAAATGACTAGAATTACTGGTAATTTCGTTCAGATTGATGGCGAGTTATATTTACAGAAAGAAGGTGGCCAAGCCAGAATTTTAATCGATGTTGCCAGCGGTTCTATCGGAACCGATTCAATTCACCAAAACCTAACCCTCGAATGGACTGGCCGATTGAGCGAAATTCCTGATGATGTGGATTTATCTCATCATTATATTCTGCTTGATGCAGATGTTACCGATACCGATGGTGATGGCCTTTCCGATGATGCAGAAGATGCGCTCGGTTATGATAAATGGGACGAAGATAGTGACGATAATGGCATTGGCGACCGTCAGGAAGTTGAAAACCAGGAGTGATTGGCTTGGAAGGGTTTTGGCTTGAATTCGGTTGGCTGATGGCAGCACTATTAATCGGTGTTGCACTCGGTTCACTCACCGGTTTAATTCCAGGTTTCCACGTCAATAACGTTGCGCTGATTCTTCTTGCTGTTTCACCAGCGATTCTCGCAACAGGTATCCCGCTTTCGGCTGTAGCTGGAATCATCGTTTCAACCGGTGTAGTCCATACTTTCCTCAATTATATTCCATCAGCGCTAATAGGTGCTCCAGATGGTGATACCGCGTTATCGCTTTTGCCCGGCCACAGAATGTTATTGAGCGGTAATGCACCGAAGGGTGTAGCTTATTCAGCGAGAGGGAGTCAATTAGGATTATTTTTATCACTTCCGCTAATCATTGTGGCACGGATTGCATTCGGACCTGAATTAGGATTATACGATATGTTGAGAGGTTCTCTCCCTATCATTTTGCTAGTGATTTCTTCACTTTTATTAGCGACTGAAACCACTAGGTTAGATTTCCCAAAGTGGGTCAGAAAAGTAACCGGTGGCAGGCTTGGTAAAGACTCAAGGTTTGCCGGTTTCATTGCAGCAACAGCCTTCTTTTTGCTGGCTGGACTTTATGGTTGGGGTGTATTCAACCTACCAGCGAGCTCTCCAGTTGGAATGCCTGATGCATCTTTGCTCTTGCCATCATTAGCCGGTTTATTCGGAATTGCAAATCTGCTCGACATATATGCGACAACCAGTGAACTTCCACCGCAAAAAGAAGAATGGGCCTTGCCTCCAGCAGGGCCGATGATTGTCCCTTGTTTCCTATCCTCGTGTGCGGGAGCAGCCATGGGCGTGCTCCCTGGAATGACCGCAGCTCAAGCGACCGTTCTGGTCATGGGGGGGCGAAATGTCGCTTCCAAACTCCAAGGGAAGGAAGGGGTTGGACTCGATTGGGAAACCAGAAGATTGAGTCAATTGAGCGATGAAGAATTACTTGCTTTGGCTCGAGCAGAGGCTGCGGGAGAAGGAGAAAGCCCTCATCAAAAACAAGATTTGGAGGTTATCGCGCTCTTATCTGCAACCAATACCGCAGTTACTGTAATGGTTCTTGGATTCCTGTATATCATCGGGCGGTCAAGGTCTGGAGCAACACTTGCTCTCAAACAGATGTATCCTATCGATAAATGGATCGAGTTGGACCCTACCGCTGATTTCATTCGCTTGCTAGCAATAACCATAGCAGCTGGCTTGATGGCGGTTCCTATCATGAGACACGTCGGAAAGGGAATCCTCAAACTCCACGAGACTATACCTTTGCAGAGCATGGTCTTAGGCGTGATAATTTTCGTTATAGCATTGGTATGGCTGAGCACCGGATGGGTCGGAATCGGCGTGCTGATCATCGGTACCATCATGGGATTGATGCCGCCAAGAATTGGAATCAGAAGGAGTCATGGAATGGGGATAATTCTAGTTCCGATAATGATCTATACCTTTGCTCAGAAGTTTGATGCGTTCGGCTTCTTGTGATGTTTTGAAGAGTGGCTTAAGATATTTATTCGTTATTCAAGTTGAAGAAACTGTACTGGCATTTGTAGTGGTTTGAGTATTGTTACTGACAGTAGCAAAAAGTTTGGTCTGGCATGGTAACCATCATTATGCAGTTGTTAAGTGGGCCAACTCGGTGAACACATGCAAACCCGAGTCTTCTTCCTCGTCACGCTTTTATTATTGGCTCCGGTTTTACAAATCGTAGATGTTGCTGAAGCGACAAACGGGCGCTCTCTGGCGTGTAGTGGCACGGTTTGCTTGAATGAAGGCCTACCAAATCCTAATGGTTATGACGATGCTGCTTGGCCGGGTGGCGAATGGATGGAGATTTTTAATTCCGGTTCTAATGCTGTAGATGTTCTCGGTTGGACTTTGAAGAATAAAGCCAGTAAAATATTGACCTTTGATTCCTCTAGTATCGTTGGATATGAGACTGGAAATTCTTCGACTTGGACCATTCAACCGGGAGACTATATGGTGATTGCTCGAAATGCGAGTCAGAATTTTTACCTGACAAATACATTCGATTATATCACCATGCGTGATTCTTCGAGTAATATTATCGATCAAGCTTCTTGGAATAATACCGCGAGCGGCGTTAGTTTGGAAGAGGACCCTTCCAGTTCTACCGCCGATTGGATTTCAACAAATACCCCCACCCCTGGTGCTGCA
The DNA here is from genome assembly GCA_004195515.1 of Methanobacteriota archaeon. Taxonomy (GTDB): domain Archaea; phylum Thermoplasmatota; class Poseidoniia; order Poseidoniales; family Poseidoniaceae; genus MGIIa-K1. Next base: position 2,611 of record PSPR01000043.1, read on the forward strand.
AATAATGCGGCGACCGGCCCAGTGGTTTCAGATTTGAAAATGAGTGAAGTCATGGCGAACCCTTGGCCTTCCGAAGATAATGCTACATGGCCGGGAGGTGAATGGGTCGAGATTTGGAACACCGGAAATTCGACCATCAATTTAAGCGGATGGACTATCGTTGATAATGCTGGAAACATCTTGCCGTTCAACGAATCTCATCTTATCGATTCATCGATGGATATCTTAGCAAATGAACGCAGAATAATTGCTGTAAACGGCTCTACCCAATGGGGAGTTCTCAATAATGGGGCCGAAACCATTCGGCTCTTATGGCCAAATGGAACCACTTCTCAAACCTTGAGTTGGACCGGTGCTGTCTCCGGATTTTCAATGGTAGATCACGGCGCATCCAATATGGAAATCGCAGCATTCCCAACTCCGGGAACAGCTAATCCAATGCCTTGGGATCTCATTGTTAATGGAACTTCACCGATTCAAATTACAGAACTTTTGTCGAATGCGACCGCAGATGGAGCACCATTACCTGATGGCCAATGGGTTGAATTGCACAACACCGGTAACGGGGATTTAGATCTTCAAGGTTGGTTGATAATGAATGGAATGGGCAATATTACAAATCTCGATATGCAGATTTTGGAATTTAACTCCTCTCAACCTGGAACTACAATCAGCGCCGATGGACGTCGATTGGTTCAATTCATTGGTGCTACAATTCTTTGGGGACAATATGATCAATTGATGTTAGTAAATCAATTTGGAGAAGTTGTTTCTAGTGCATGGTGGACCCAAGATTATGGCACAAGTACTTCATTAATTCAAGCAGCAAATCCAATGGATGCTTGGACACCTGCGGCGTGGGCAACTCCGGGCCAGCCAAACCCTGGAACCGTCGTAATTAGTGGCGATGTCGAATTCAACGAAATATTACCAGATGCGGTCGGCAATGATTCATCGGATTGGCCTAACGGCGAATGGCTTGAAATTATCAATGTCGGCAACGGAACCGTCGATATTGCAAATTGGCATTTTACTGCCGGTTCGAGAAACCTCAATATTCAGCCTCAAAATATGCCGTTTAAGGATGACACGATTTTACAACCAGGTGAAATCGCATTAGTGGTTGTCAATGGTAGTAGCGGATTTTACATGTTGAATACAAATCCAGACATCATCGAATTGCGAGATGGCTCAAATAATATAATTTCAAATATTCAGTGGAATGACTCGACCGAAGGAGAGAGTGTTTGGAATTGGAATGGCGATTGGTCACAAGCACCTTGGCCGACCCCGGGTCAGCCAAATCCTACAACCTCGCCTTACACCGGCTCAAACGATATAGAAATCACCGAAATTCTCGCCCATTGCCCAGATGATAGCATCGAGCCGGGCCATGATTGGATCGAGGTATTGAATAATGGGACCGAAATGATCGACCTATCTGGTTGGAGGCTATTATCCTATGATGGCGACCTATTTCATGCAAGAACTGATCGGATTTGGAATAGTACTTCGGCAGTCATTGCACCTGGTGAACGCTTTGTTATCACTTTACCAAATTGGTTCATCAGTGGACTTGGTGGAGGGGTATTCTTAGAGAATCCTGATGGGATGGGGGTTGATGATGTATTTTGGACTATTACAACCGAATGCCAAACTATGGATTCGGATGGTCAAGTTTTGCCTTGGCCCACTCCAGGCGAACCTGAACCTGATCCCAGTTCTTATGCTGGTCCAGATGACTTGATTTTCAGCAGATTTATGTTTGAAGAGCGTAGTAATGCGAGCAATGATGAATTCTTTGAAATCAGCAATATTGGTTCCTTGCCGGCCCTACTATCCGGTTGGAAAATCGTCAAGATTTCAACCGGTGGATCAACCTTTAATGGAACATTTAGTTCTGGGGTAATTCCGGCAGGAGAATCGGTAATTATCAGCCCTGATGCCAATTCGGTAAAAGGTACTGGAGAAATTACCGTCCTCGATGCCGATGATGTTATGGATTTCCCAGTTTGGCTCTCCAATTATGGTTCTGGAATTCAATTGGTTTCCCCAAATGGTACAGTAGCTGATGCATTCACCTATGGCAATGGACCTGCAGATATCGAAGGCTGGAGTGGAGTATCTATTTCAGAACCAGTGACCACAATCGATAGAATCCTCTACCTCAGAGGTGATGGCTGTGGCGATATGCCTGATACAGACACAGCAGCGGATTGGGAAATACGCTGGTCGACTGCAGGAGCAAGTCATTTCTGTGGCGTCAATACATTTAGTGATAATAGCGATGTTACTCCTTTGGTTGGACCCGATAATGGTTTAGCGGAATTAGTCGATTGGATCGAAGGCGCAAATGAATCGATTCACGTTCACGTTTACCAATTCCATCACCCGGTCCTCGCTCAAGCATTGATCGACGCCCAAGGGAGCGGAATCGATGTGACAGTAGTGGTTCACGAGCCTGAATTTTGGTGGGATGATTATACCATCGGACAGAGTTTGGGAATCATGTATGAGTTAGATAATGCTGGAATTGAAGTCTTACAATTTTCTTCATCCTCTTCTTCACCATACCAATATCTCCACTCAAAGGTAGCGGTAAGAGATACCGACAGCGTTTGGATTGGCTCTGGGAATTGGAAAACTTCCTCGCTGCCAACCGACGGCAGCGGCAATAGAGATTGGTCGGTAATTGTCAACAGCCCCGATTTAGCAAGTATCGTATTAGAACGGATGGCCTTTGATGAAGAACCATCTGAGCTCCACATCGAAGACCCGACGATCAATTCCCCTGAACCTGGTTCTTATACCGCACCGTATTCAATGACGACTACACCGAGTGCAGCAACGATTAGCGGCGCTATTAGCGGAGAATTACTAACTTGCCCGGACGATTGTATCGAGGGGCTAACCGATATGATCGAGTCTGCTGATGAAGAAATTTTACTATCTTTGCAATATTTCGAAATGAATTGGTATTGGGGCTGGGGCGAAAATCCACTCACCGATGCACTTCACGATGCAGCGGTGCGTGGTGTGTCTATTCGACTGATCATCAACCAACATTACGTCAACGAAAATTCGGAGATCAGAGAAGCGGTTAACGACCTTAACGAAGAATGGGGCGTCAACCAAGGGTTAGATGTCGAAGCGATTTTGATGAGCGAGAACGATACCGTTACAAAATTGCACAATAAAGGTGTTATCGTCGATGGCAAAAGTGTACTTATATCCTCGATTAATTGGGGGGATAATTCAATTTTACGCAATCGTGAAATGGGCTTGATTTTACATTCTGAAGCGATTGTTGCGCCATATATGGCTGCATGGTGGGATGATTGGAATCGCCTTGATGACCATACTGATACCGATCTCGATGGATTGCCTGATTCATGGGAGGTTGCTAATGGTCTGGCAAGGTCGAGAACTGGCGATGCGCTGCTTGACCCTGATGGCGACGGAGTCGACAATACCGGCGAATATTCCTATGGGTCGAATCCACTTTCAAACGATACCGACGGCGATTGTATTCTCGATGGCGCCGAGATATTGTGGGCTACAACCCAATCCAATGTTAATGCGACCGCCGCTTTGACCATGGTAGATGCTGATGGGAATGGCGAGGATGATTACATCACCTTCGGATGCGTTCCAGTCGAACCGATAGATCCGATTGAAAATAATACTGAAAACGGCACGGATGATACTAATGAAACCATTGATCCAACACCAGATCTCGATAGCGATAACGATGGTATCAAGGATAACATCGATGAGTGTCCAGAGACCCCAGCAGGGGCAGCAACCGATACTCAAGGATGTTCTAACGAGCAAAATAAGAAGCAAAATGCAGATGAAACCTCGAACAAGGGCGTATCTAGTGGCCTCTCCTTCATGCTTTATCTGGTTGGCGGAGGAATTCTTGTCCTCGTCGGCGCAGGTGCAATATTGATGTTGAAATCCAAGGGCGAAGAAGAATTAGAGGGCAATTTCGTCGATGTGCCGTTTGAGGGTAAATCATGGGACCTTCCAGTTCTTGATGGAACCTCTACCGATGACGGCCCAGATATGACTAGATTTAGTGGTTGGACCGAAAAACAAGTCAACGATTATTTGGAGAACGGTTGGACCGAAGACCAACTTGCAGAGTGGTATAATCAGCAAATGGAGCAAAATTCCGCATAAGGTTGACAAAGGGGGAGGCTTAAGCCCCTGTTTGATACTATGGTTTTCCGCAGCGGTAACCCGGCCCTAACACAGACGAATTTTTCTCCCGTCTATGGTAAAGAAGCAATGACTTTAGAAGGAACAATTGCCAAAACAATGACAATGCTCGTAGTGGTTTTCATCACTGGAGTTATGGCATACTCAATAATATCTAAGAGCCCGGGTTCTGCGATGTTGATGATGTTCGGTGGCGGCATCGGTGGTTTCGTCGTCGCACTAATCATAATGTTTAGACGTCCAGCTCAACCACAAGTCTTGATGATCACATATTCGCTTCTCGAAGGATTATTCGTTGGCGCGATGTCGTACGTGGTTGAAAATTGGTATATTGGTGGAAGTCCGGGGGTTGTTTTGCAGGCGATGATCGCTACCGTCGGAGTTTTCGTTGTAATGTTGACACTTTATCGCTACAGAATTATCCAGCCAACTAAAAAATTCGTCCTTGCGGTTGTATCGATAACCGGTGCGATCATGTTGGTTTATTTGGCAAACTTCGTCCTGATGATGATGGGAACCAGTATCCCCTTCATTCACGGTAACGGGGTAATTGGAATTGGATTTAGTTTACTGGTTACCGGCATGGCCGCTCTTTTCCTCATCATCGACTTCGGCGTTATCGAAAACGGAGTCAAAAATGGCGCACCAAAAAGCATGGAATGGTACGGTGCATTTGGATTGGTAGTCACCTTAATTTGGCTATATGTCGAAATGCTCCGCCTCCTTGCAAAGATGCGTGATTGAGATGGTACGCGAACTAGAAATTTGTGATTTACGAGATTGGAACGAAGGTGGACAAAGTAGAGAACGCTTTGTCAAGAAAATGGGTTCCGCTTTGGAAGACATTGGATTTTTTGCACTAACCGGTCATGGAATCAATCTTGATGAGATAACCAACTCATATCAGGTAGCAAAAGAATTCTTCCAGCTGGAAGATGAAATAAAACAACAATATGAAAAAAAAGAAATTCAACGTCAAAGAGGATTCACACCATTTGGCACCGAACATGCAAAGGATAATCCAGCACCAGACCTCAAAGAATTCTGGCAGACTGGCCGAATCTGTCCCGATGCAGATTTCCCCACAAATATCTGGCCTAGTGAAATCGATGGATTTGAACAATCAATCGACGGATTATACTTACAGATGGAAACGATGAGTACCAAATTATTGGCTGCTGCTAGCCTATATTTGGGCAAAGATGCGGAATGGCTCCCAGCAATGGCCATTGACGGTAATACCATTCTGAGAGTGATTCATTACCCCCCTCTTGGCCCTGATGCCCCAGAAGGTGCCGAAAGAAGTGCAAAGCACGAGGACATCAATCTCATCACGCTCTTGGTCGGCTCAACAGCATCAGGACTCCAAGTGATGGACCACGATGGTTCGTGGATCAATGTCAAGGCAAACCACGACCACATTATCATAGATAGTGGTGATATGATGCAAAACTTGACCAATGGCTTATTCAAATCAACAACACATCGAGTGATAAATCCACCTGATGAAACCAGCGATCGTTATTCGATGCCGATGTTTGTTCATCCTCGTAGTGATGTCTCATTAGCTCCAAGAGCAGAATTTTTTGACCAAACCGGCGGCAAAGCAAATTATCCAGATATTAGTGCTGGAGATTATCTCTATCAGCGACTGGTAGAAATTGGTTTGACAAAATAGGCAGGTGATTCAATGAGAACTATGCCTGAGATCCTCGCATCCAAACGTGATGCTCAGGAATTATCCCCTGAGGATTTTAATTTTATTTGTGATAACATAAACGAGATTCCCAGAGAGCAACTCGGGGCTTTGATGATGGCGATCAAAATCAATAACCTCAGTAAAAATGAAACTAATAGCCTGACCAAAGCGATGATAGATTCTGGAACTTCGTTCAAGCAAGCCAAAGGTAGGGTCGACAAGCATTCAACCGGTGGGGTCGGCGACAAGATGAGCATCATCCTCGCACCGGCTCTGCGAGCTGCTGGAGCAACCGTGCCGATGTTAGCAGGTCGTGGCCTAGCCCATACTGGCGGAACAATCGATAAATTGGAATCTATTCCCGGATTCAACACCGGCCTCACTCTGGACCAGATGAAAAATAATCCATGTTTCATTTCAAGACAAACCGATGAAATCGCTCCTGCAGACCGTATTCTCTACAGTATTCGTGATATTACAGCAACGGTTGCCCAAATCGGTTTAATCACTGCATCTATCATCTCAAAAAAAGCTGCTGAGGGGCTTGAAAAACTCGTCCTCGATGTCAAATGCGGTCGTGCTGCATTCATGAAAACCGAATTCGACGCCCGAGAATTAGCCCAAATGATGGTGAACACCGGCAGCGCACTCGGGATCGATGTTATCGCCCAAATAACCGCGATGGACACTCCCATAGGTACGATGTTTGGTAATGCCCATGAAATCGCTGAATGTATCGATTGCCTCAAAGGAGGAGGGCCAAAAGATACGATGGAATTGGTTTATCTTCAAGCCGATGCTTTGGGGTACGATATTTCTCAATTCATCAAGGATGGAAGTGCATTGAAGAAATTCAATGCGATGTGTGTGCGCCAAGGTGTCGAGCAGGAAATTGCAGACCAATTGTGTTCCGACCCATGGTCGGTATTACAGTGCGGAGAAAATACCACACATATCAGAGCAACAAAAGAAGGATACGTCAGCGATATCGATGCCTTAGCCCTCGGTGAAGTGCTATGTTTGATAGGTGCTGGAAGAACTGGGGTTAATTCAATAATCGATCACGGTATCGGCGCGGTTCTCAATAAAATCATCGGCTCAAAAGTCGCCGAAGGAGAACCGGTAATAACGATAGACAGCCCCGGTACAATCCCTTCAGAATTGAAAAATAAACTGCTCGGAGCCATCACGATTTCGGACCAAGAAGTCGAGTTGAAACCTCGATTGATAGCTACGATTTACTCCGATTGAGGCTCAGGGCTCGATGGTAGTCCTCAAATAGGAATGGCATCTCGGCCACCTTGCCGATTTAGCTTAGCTGGTGGAGCGTGGGACTGTTAATCCCAAGGTCGAGGGTTCGAGCCCCTCAATCGGCGCCAAAATTCTTTGAATTTTGGCTAGGTAGATAAAAAATATAATTTGA
>PSPR01000044.1:0-7097 GCA_004195515.1 Methanobacteriota archaeon
TGCTTCAAGATCCTGTTCGACCGAAAGGACGTCTGTCTCTATCCAATCCTGGGACATGAACTCATCCACGACGCCAAATCCGCCCCATATGACAGAGAGAAAGATGCCCAGAATGATGCCGACTGCGCCCATCCCGATGAACATCATCCGCTTTTCATCGTCGTCGGGGATTGTTTCATCCTCAGATGGAGCATCTTCCATGGCACGGCGTCTCCACCTGACTAATTGAGGCTATTCCCCACATAGATACAGAGAGGGGCCCTTGTGAACACCATCGTTTCAGAGGGTACCCTCAGTATTCGATTTATCACCTTAAATCAAGGCGTTCCATGACCGAACGAGATTAAATTCGATGAACCCGGTCGTGCCGGCTAACTTCACCGGTTTTCACATCTATCATTTCTGCAAAGGTTTGAATTTCTTTTTCTCCAACGATAACACCTGGCAAATAACCATCACAAACTCCAGATGCTACGAAAATCGAATCATCGGATTTACAGAGATCGTTCGCGGTCCACAATCTCTCGAGATCATCGTCGACCATCTTCTCGGCTCTCTTCTCCTCTTCGTCTGAACGGAAAACCAGCCTGCCTTCGAACACTCCACCGATTCCTCGTAATGCAGTTGCAGAGATAACCCCTTCAGGCGCAGCTCCTATTCCCATCAGAATATCGAATGGCCCATCTGGACGAGCAGCCCAAATGGCTGCCGACACATCTCCATCTCCCATCAATGTAAGATTTGCTCCAACACCTCTGATCTGCTTGAATAAATCTGCATGCCTTTCTCTGTCCAAAGAGACGACTCTCACCTCAGACATTGGTTTGTCGAGAACCGATGCGGCCTGTTCCAAATTATATGCGACATCTCCGTCCAAACTGATATGGCCAGCAAGTTCTGGTCCAGCCGCAATTTTGTCCATATAGCAATCTGGAGCGTGTAAAAGAGTACCTCTTGGCGCTGCGGCTAAAACCGCAATAGAATTTGGAGTATTGTCTGCACAGTTATTGGTGCATTCGAGCGGATCGACCGCGATATCGATCATCAAAGCCCCTTCTACACCTACTTGGTTTCCTAATTCCTCACCGATGTAAAGCATCGGTGCTTCATCCCGCTCACCTTCACCAATAGCGACTTTGCCATCGAATGGGACCTTGTCGAAAGTTCGGCGCATCGCTTCGACAGCGGCGCCATCAGCTGCATCTTTGTCGCCAAGTCCGCGCCAAGCAGCACTTGCAATCGCCGCTTGGTCAACCGCCTCGAGGAAGTGATGTGCAAGATCTGCGGTCCGCGCCATGTCTTGGGCCAGATGTATACCCTCCATGAATCAAACTGATGAATCGCCTTTGAATTTAGATAGTACTACGATATCAGAAATTCTGGTTTTATGATATTGCCCATCCTCATCTTTTTCAAGTGATTTGACCATGTCGAAAGCACATAATAATCCAGCGGACACACCGGTGAGGGCCTCCATTTCAATTCCTGTTTTATAATGAGCCGATACGGTTACTGTGCACCTAAGTGCCAAGTCTTCCCACGCCCACTTAACCTTGCATCCTTCGAGAGGGATTGGGTGGCAGTGGGGAATAATCCGTGGTGTTTCCTTTACGGCTTGAATCGCGGCGATCGTCGAAGCTTCTATCACATCACCCTTGTTGATATTCTTGCCAATAATGGCATCTTTTGAGGACGTGGATAGGTGGAGGATTCCGGTTGCAGTCGCTCTTCGTTCAACGATTGGTTTGGCGCCAATCTCGATAATTCCCTCAATACTTTTTTCCATATGATCAACCCAATCCCGCTTTCCAGGTTTCGCCTGATGGTTTTACTTCTTTCTTCCAAATCGGAGCTTGGAGTTTTAACTCATCGATGAGCCATTGACAACCTTCGAATGCTTGTTTGCGGTGCGCACTTGCAACGTGGATAGCAACAATATTTTCGCCTGGACCAACACTTCCGGTACGATGAGACATTGCAACCGAATGAAGATTAAATCTTTTTATTCCCTCGATTGCTAATCCTTCTAGGACGGTGGTGAGTTGATCTTTCCAGGCATCGAACTCGAGTCGGAGTACCTCCTCACCTTGGTCGAAACCTCGAGTAATTCCGATGAAGGAGACGATTGCACCACAACCTTCTGTGTTGAGTTTTGATAAGAGGGTGTTAGAATCCAACTCCTTATCGTCTTGGCCAATATAGATTTTCCCCTCCATAATTGGGCCCAGCAGAGCCGCATCCCCTCGTGCTTGTACCTGTCATGGCAGCGGGAGGTCCAATCCATATCATGGGAGCGGGGCTCTCAGGATTAGCCGCTGCTACGACTTTAGCAAAGGCGGGTATTGAGGTTCATGTTCATGATATTAGGGCCGATTCAGGTCAGCGATTCGATGGTGATTTTCAGGCCCTTGAAAATTGGTCGACGGATGTGGATTTTTTCGATCAATTAAATGAATGGGGTTTTGATACTTCCAAATTCAAAGCTACCGCATTTTCTAAAATCGATTTGGCTCATCCGGATGATAAAGTTACCGAGGTCTATACAAACGGGGTTGCCTATAGGATTGTTGAAAGAGGCACCGCACCGCATACGATAGATCAAGGCTTCAAACAAATGGCGCTCGAAGCAGGAGTGAACCTTCATTATAAAGACCGGGTGAAGGAAGAGGATTGCCACATAATTGCTTGTGGGCCAAAGGGCACAAGTGCGGTCGCTTATGGCGAAATTTTCAATACATCACATCCAAATCATACCGCGTTTCAACTCAATGACAAATTAGCACCGGGCTCGTATTCCTATCTGATAATCATCGATGGTGTCGGGCTGATTTGTACCTGTTTGTGGCGTAAGCAAAAGGGTAGTGAACGTTTTTTGAACGAAACAATCGCATGGTATGAGAACCAATATCCTGAACTAGACCGTCAACCGATAAAGCGGGTAGGCGGCAAAGGCGATTTTACTATCAATCAGCGCTACAAACAAAATGGACGCTATTATGTCGGTGAATCGGGCGGACTTCAGGATTTCATGTGGGGTTTTGGGATGAGGATGGCGGTATGGTCAGGATATTTGGCTGCTCAAGACATTCTAGGCAATTGTGATTATGAAGTAGAGGTTCGTAAGCAATTGCTTCCATATGTTCGTACTTCAGTAGCCAACCGGTTTTTGATGAATCGAGTCGGAGATCGTATATTCAAACGCATGTGTAAAAATTGGATGAAGGACCAAGCTAAACGTGATGATGGCTTAGTTTGGGTTGGTAAGTTATTCAGGCCAACTTGGTGGAAATCACTAATTTATATATTGGTTAACCCTTTTGTTTTGAAGAAAGATCCAAAATCATTTGGCCGCGGTGTACGTCGTTTACCATTTCGAAAAGCATTGAAAAGAGATCAATGGGACCAATCTTCAGAAGCCGTGATAGTAGGTGAGAAATGGAAGGCGGTCAGAAAATCTGGTGGCAAAACTTCCTTTTCAAAGGACGAGGAAACACCTGCCGATTGACTCATTAAGAGGACCCTTGTGCCAAGGGTTATGAGCGACCTTTACGGACTAACATTAGAAGCCATGCCTAATTGCCTAGTCAACTATGGTACAACCAATAATGGGATTGCAGTTATCGAATTAGCATCTAATTCTGCCGGAGCCCCACTTACCGAAGGCGAAGTTGGACCGAATACTTACACTCATGGAATGATGTGTGATATCGATACCGCAATCGTCAAGGCTCGATTTGACGATAAGGTCACCGTAATCGTAATCACCGGCAATGGAAACAAATTCTTTTCAGCTGGTGCATCGATTCAAATGTTGAATAGCGTTACACCTGGCTTCAAATATAATTTCTGTCTTCACGCAAACGAGACCCTATCTCGATTTGAGCAGACTTCAAAATTGGTTATTTGCGCAATGAATGGCCACGCAGTAGGCGGCGGATTAGAAATCGCAATGGCTGCTGATATCAGAATCGCTCGCAAAAACGCTGGAAAGGTTGGTCTTCCTGAAATCAATCTTGGAGTTCTAGCAGGAACCGGCGGCACCGCTCGCTTAACCCGCTTGATTGGAAAGGCAAAGGCACTTGAGATGATGGTCACCGGTGAATTGATGTCTTTTGAGGATGCTAAAGATTTAAATTTGATCAATCACATATGGGAAGGAGATTCAGATGAGTTCAGAGAAATGGTTTTGGATTGGGCAAGCCAATTCACTTTACCAAATAAGGCTACAAAGGCTGTTGGAAACATCAAGCGCTCGTGCCAAACTGGCCCTGAAATCCCATTCGAATACCACCTCGCTCTTGAGCGAGAACTTCAAGCAGCACTCTTTGGTAGCGCAGATGCAAAGGAAGGAATCGCTGCTTATGTCGATAAGCGTGTCCCATCCTTCAAGGGTAATTGAATTTAGAGTTCAACTGGGCAAGTTCGAACATTGTGTTTCATACTGCCACAATTGGAACATCGCCTGAGCGGTTTATACTTAGATTCACGAATTGATCTATTCTTGGCGGCTTGAGGGTTTAATTCAGGACAAGTTCGGCTATTATGGCCATGAACTAAACAAATTGAGCAAAGCCTACCAGCCTTCTTCAATTTCAATATTCTATTTTTCTCGGGATGTTTATCTATACAAGTCCTGATATTGTGACCTACCTTCCCACACTCGATACATCTCCTTCCAGATTTATTTTTTTTGAACGAACGATTAGGATAGAGTGTCGGGCAGGTTCTGGAATTGTGCCCTACTTTTTTACAAATCCGGCATAATCTTCTATTCTCAGTTTTTTGAAATAGTTCTTTTTCTGGATGAAGAACTTGGCAAGTTCTGATATTATGTCCTCTGACATTACAATGAGAGCAAATCCGATTGCCCTTTAATGCCTGAAATTTTTCTCTTGATAGAGCTTTGTCGGGAAATAATTTCGGGCATGTCCTTTGGTTATGGCCCGGTTGTAGACAATGAGAGCAAACTCTGAACTCGATTGCCTTCTTGATTAAACGAGGCCTAATGGGGTAATCAATCAATTCGCAAGTTCTGCGGTTATGGCCAACTCCTCCGCACGCAGTACATGTTCTGGCCATGTTAATTAGAACATAACTACTCATTTAATATCTTTTATATTGATCTGCTTTGATGCGATGCGTTGAAGTCCTTTGTCCGGCTGGGCCCAAAACATGGAGACAGAGTATCACGTCCCTGCAGATGTTCCCGATGAATTGATTGAAACATTCATTGTAAATATGGATGCGGCAACCTGCGGTACCGGAAAAATGAATCTTTTTGCGTGTGATCAAAAAATCGAACACTTGAATGATGATTTCTACGATGGAGGAAATAAGATTCCTTCCACTTCAAACGACCCAGGTCATCTCTTCGAAATCGGTGCACGTGGTTGTGAAGAAGGTACAATTGGCGTTCTTGCAGGCCAACTCGGTTTGATTTCTCACTATGCGAGGGATTATCCAAATATTCCATACTTGGTCAAACTCAATTCTAAGTCTCATATGGTAAACGTCACTCAACGAGACCCAATCTCTCAAGCACTTTGGGATATGGACGATGTTATGTCCTTGATTCACAATGGAATCAATGTTGTAGGAATCGGTTATACGATTTACATCGGAAGCGAATTTGAGCATGAAATGTTGACTGAGGCTGCACAATTTATTCGTGAAGCCCACGAACAAGGAATGATCGCAGTCGTTTGGATGTATCCTAGAGGGAAAGCGGTCAGCGATGAAAAATGCCCTCAACTAATCTCAGGAGCAGCAGGGGTTGCAGCGTGTATTGGTGCAGATTTTGCTAAAGTCAATTATCCACGCGCTTGGGATGGCATGACTCAACCCGAAAGTTTGGGAATTGCAGTTGAAGCTGCAGGCCGGTGTGGAATTATTTGCTCGGGCGGAGGATCTTTGCCAGCAAAAGAATTCTTGGAAAGATTATGGGCTCAAGTCAATGTATCAGGTTGCAGAGGTGCGGCAACCGGTAGGAATATTCACCAAAGAGATACTGAATCTGCCGTCCGAATGGCTGCGGCGTGTAAGGCGATTATTTGTGAGGGAGACTCTGCAGAAGATGCTCTCTTAATTTACGAAGGTCAATAATCCTCTCGTTTGGCCGAAGATAATTATTGTGCCATTCCACAAGAGGTGCAAACGCTGCCCACAACTAGGCCACCACAAAACATGCATATCGATTCAATTGTCGAAATTGTCATGTTCATCACTCCTTGAATAATTTGCTCGGGCGATTAGTTGAGAGAAATTCGACTCGTCACCTTGAGTTCGACGATCGTGGCGGTAAAGTCCTTGATTTATTGCGCTTTGTTGGGTTTTTCCACAACTGCCACAAAGATTGGATTGGACCGGGCCTTGGCAGAAAATACAACGGAAATTGAAATCTGCTTCTGCATGAAGACTACCGGCTTCTGCTAAGACGCCACCGGGGGTGACAGGCCCCCATGCCTTCTGACGAGGACCCGAAGCTCCTTATGAGCGGCGTATTAAATCCGATGTTTGGACATTGCCGTGAACATCGATGATGATAGGTTGTCCTTCTTGCCATCCTGGGCAATTGTCGGCAACCCAAATGCGGGTCGCCCATTCGCAAATATCGTAGCCACCGGAAAGAATGCCGGATCTCTTGATGTATCCAACCTTGACGATGTCCTTGTCCTTGGAAAGAACATTTCCAAGTTGTTGGGATGTTGTCCCATGGCGCATCGTACTATTGATGTGCTCTAGGATTTCAGCCGTATTGCGGGGGCGCTCGGCTAGGAATTTCTTGATTTTCTCTCTTATTCTCACGGTTTTCATCGTATTCTCCTCCTGTCATTTGGCCGTCTATCTCGCTCGATATGGGCCGTTATCCACGAGGAGCGAAGCAGCCCATATAACCATTATCCCAACACAAGGCTTCCAAGTTACATTCACTAGGCTAAAAATGAGCACAAAATAGAAGGTGTGGTATGTAAAGCGAGCAAATCATCCAGTTCTCCAATGGAAATATGTAAGTAAATGTAAGTAGTTAATGATAGGTAAGCAATAATGTTGATATTACATGCCCTTTCACCAGATGCTGGTGACGATGGTGTCCGGCA
>PSPR01000044.1:7104-21406 GCA_004195515.1 Methanobacteriota archaeon
TACCACATGCCTCTGCAGCACTGAAACAATTGCGTCAATCGGGTTACGTCGTTAGAGATAACGATGTGATTAGAGGTTCGAAACTACGTCTTTCATCACAAGGGTTGGCTAGATTGGAAGAGGATGGATTCAGTAGATTGGACTCATTAGTAAGGTGGCCACCACCACCGAATGCTGCTGGAATTGTTCTAGCAAGAGACGGCTCCATGTTATTACTTGGTTATGCGATTAAACCCTCAGGACCCTTGCTCGGGCTACCAGATAGGCCGATGGATGATTCATCTGGTGTAATCAAATCTTCCACCGGAAATGAGGGGGGCGGCTCAAATTGGCGCTGGGCAGTTTCAAAAGAAGCGGGGCCAACTTGGTGGGATCTAGAAACAAAGCGGAGAACCATCGCTCCTTCGGTCGCATCATCATCAACATTAGCGGCTTGGATGGAACAACCGAAGGTGATGGGGGTCGTCAGGGCTAAATTATTGGACGATCAAACACCATGGCCGATGGGCGTTGGTAGTTGGTTTGAATCCTTGCCAACCGGTCAATGGCCAGAATTACCTCTTTCACTCAAGGATGGCGAATTCATTTTGGGTAGAGCCGGGAATTCTGGCCCGTCGGTAAAACCTCGAGGGGGCGTTCATGCTCGAGCAGGTAAAAGAGCCGATCAATCATTGATTCTCAAAACCGTTTCAAGCGAGGTAATATGTTTGGCTGATTCAAGTTTGGTAGATCTAGAGCCGAAGCCATTGCCGAATCGAATTCTCTGGCATTGGCTCAAACAAATCCACCCTCGGTTGAGTAAATTATTGATCGATGAACGATTTGAACGACTAATAATTGATATTGACCAAAAAAGATCTAATCTATTGACCAGAAAACTATCTCTTGATTTCCCAGCAAAAACTTGGTCTTCAAAACAGTCATTGCATTTGGATAGCACTGGAGTTTCTCTTAGAGCAGCAAGAAGTATTCTGACATATTTATTGGATGAACGGGATGAACCTATGGTCATTCATTGGCGCTGGTCAGGTCAAAAAGAGGAATTGCATCGATTAACCTCAGATAGCCGGTGCAGATTAATTTTGACAGAAAGATCAAGTCTTCCATTACCATTTACACTTTCTTCGAAAGAAAAAATTGGCCATTTCACTTTGGAATTACCAGGTCGAATCAAAGTTCCAATCACTTTGGACCTTCAGAGCAGAACAATTCCTTCGGATTGGGTTGAACCAAAAACCCCCTTGGAATTGATCAAGGGAAATTCCAGCAACCCCGAAACACCAAAAAACAGACGGCAAGCAATTTGGACAGCTTGTTCTCTGGGTCAACCAAATGATATTTGGGCGGATAAAATCGAAGGGTCATATCCGCTTGCAGCCTGTGGAGAAGGATTGGGAATTCGTTAGCACCGGTTTGGGTGTTGTTAGAAGACCTTGAAACATTCGATTTAGAAAGTTTGAGTGAATTGGCAACCGACCTTCCACAAGCTCTTGATGTAGTGATAAGAAAAATAAGACAAAACCCACTCGTGGTTTATTCACAACCACATTTACTGGAGATGCCAGCGATTGCATGTGCAGTTTTACTTTCTCAAATATGGTTTGAATCACCATTGGATGTCACTCCAACTTTTCTTTCTAATCCACTGAGGGTTAAAGAAGTTCTAAAAGAAAATTGGCACTCGGAATCGATTTCTGGATTAATTTCAGCTTGCGCTCACCATTCTATGCTCTTTCATAATCCTCCAACCGATAGAGATTCGATTCTCGGAATAATGGAGGATGTTCACCATTCTTTATGGCATAATTATGCATTGGATTGGTTGAATCTATTCCTAAATACCTCGTTTGGGCGGTCCGCATTATGCCAATTAGAAGTGCCTTGGCCGATATTATTAGCAGATAAAGAATTAACATCACCCGATTTGTCATTGGTTCACCATATGGGAGAGGGTATAGGAAAAACATCATTGATCGATGTTTTTAATTCTCTCCAATCCAAAGAGAATAATCGCCCACCACCGATTTGTGTGACCCATCCATTTGCTGGCTGGCTCTTCTATCCTAGTGTCCCAAATATTCCAAATTTGAGCGAGGGTGATGTCGAAATCCACATAGCTCTCCACCGACGCCTTCAACAATGACTTGCGCGCGGGCAGTGAATAGCCACACAGCAACATCGCCCGGAGTGCGTCCGCACAGTGAACGGTGATACCAATGATGTGGCTATGTGCCATCGACGAAGACCAGAGTGACCTTTTGGGATGATCTCCTGATGCAAACCGATGGACTATGTGGTCGGTAATGGGTCCTCGCTGGACGAGAGAGTGAGAGTGAGACAACCAACCGGCTGCACAGAAAAGCCCCAACCCTGGG
This sequence comes from Methanobacteriota archaeon, assembly GCA_004195515.1. GTDB lineage: Archaea > Thermoplasmatota > Poseidoniia > Poseidoniales > Poseidoniaceae > MGIIa-K1. The sequence continues at coordinate 9,480 of PSPR01000044.1, forward strand.
TCAAACCTCCGAGGAAACTGTGAACGAGGTTGTTATGGGTCGGGGCACAGTTCTATTTACCGATTATTTGAATAGCGTTAGCACTTAGTAATCCTCATGGCGAAGTTAGCACGATGCTTAGTTGGAGGTACTTTCGACCGATTTCATGCTGGCCACAAAGCACTTCTATTAGCCGGATTGGATGCAGCAGATTTTGTTGAGGTTTGGATTGCAAACGACCAAATGTCGAGCCATAAATCAGAATTCATACAATCTTTTGAGCATCGCAGAGCCAATATTCTTGATTGGGCGGACGAGCGAATTAGCACTCATGAATTATCAGATAATTTTGGACCTGCTACTCACCGAGAGGATTGTGATGGAATTATTTGTACGCCCGAAACCTTGCCAACCTGCAATAGGATTAATGAAACAAGGTTAAAATCTGGACTAACCCCTCTCGAAATCATCGAAGCTCCTCATATTTTGGACCAATCGGGTACAATTATTTCAAGCAGTAGAATTAGAGCGGGTACAATCGATTCAAATGGTGGCCTTTGGCTCGGAGAGCAAATTCGAAAACAAATCCATCACTTCGTCCCTTCATTGGATGAAGAATTGAAGCAACCGATGGGCGATTTACATTCGGGCCCAGAAGATATGCCTGACGTAGCCATGACTTCAGCACTACAAGATTGCTCAACCGGTGCTTTGGTTGCGGTTGGCGATGTATGCGTTGCAACCTTGCTCGAGATGGAGATCACTCCAGACATCGCATTGATAGACGGCCAAACAAAAAGGATAGAACTCGTTGATAAAGTTGACATTGAGGCATTTGACATACTTTTATCTGCGGTTAATCCAGCTGGTAAAATCACCCCTGAATTGATCGATTCAATTGAAATCGCATTAGCGAGTGAAACCTCGACTTGTATCGAAGTTGATGGTGAAGAAGACTTGGCGCCGATAATTATTCATCTTCTTGGCCCGATTGGAACCAATGTAATTTATGGCCAGCCCAACCAAGGTGTTGTCCTTCAAATTACCGATAAAGAAACAAAAGTTCGTTGCAAGGACATTTTGTCGAAATTCGAGGTGAGATAATCACTTTAATTTCGGTCACGGTTTGTGTGCGAGATGGCATCGATTGGATCGATGATTGTCTCGATTCATTGATCAACCAAACTTATTCGCCATTGGAGATAATTCTTGTCGACGATGGCTCTATCGATGGCTCTAGAGAAAAAGTTTCACGATGGGGAGAACACGAATTAGTAACTGCAATTGCCCAAACAGCCCAAGGCTTGTCTGCAGGGAGAATGGCCGCTCTAAACGAATCCAAAGGGGAATGGGTTGCAATCACAGATATCGATGTTCGGCCTGAGCCCGATTGGATCGAAAATCTACTAAAGGCAACAGAAGGCGAAGAGGCTGTCGCGGTAACCGGGCGAACTGTTTTTGGAACGGGAATTGATATTGTTTCAAAGATCAGATCGGTTGAAATAGAAGCAAAGTATCGATCTCGACCTAAGAACACAACTCTAGCTAATGGTCCTTGTTCAATGTTTAAAAGAGACAAATTACTGGAAATTGGCGGTTTTAATCCAAGTTGGTATCACGCAGAAGACATGGAGGTCTCCTTGAAATTGATCGAAGCGGGTGGAAGAATCATCTACACGCCGGACGCTGTGGTCAACCATGTTCCAGAGCAAGGATTGATGAGATTTTTCAATAAGCGAAAACGAGATGCGAGAGCTCACGTTAGAATAGTTCGAAAGTATAAAACGAAATCAGACTTTTTGGGATCAAGTTGGTTGGTATTGAGTTTCATTCCAGTATATTTTTCGATGATTTTTGGATTGATTTGGATGATGACCGATGCTCCACCAGTCAAAGAATTACATCTCCATCCCGGTCTGATGATGCTTGTTCCATTGATGATATGGTATGTGCTCGCACTAAATTCTAATCTGAAAAATGCAATAACAAGTAATAAAATCAAATCAACTTGGGTAATTGCAGGTTGGTCTCTTGCGCTTTGGCAAGGAATCATCCTAGGTTACGTAACGGCCATTGATCATTCAACGTCTTCTTCAGCATCAGCCAGATTCCGAAGAGCCATGCCTGCTCCGATTCCAACGATACTCACCGCGTAGACTCCAGGGTCGACCCAACTCATGTAAAGTACTCCCCAAACCAAATAAAATCCAAATCCTAATGCTATTGCCCATGTTCCGATAACCGCATTTGTATTACCATCTTCTCGACCACCGAGGTCTTTCCAAGAATCGCTTTGTACTAATCCTTTGAACCAATCTTCCATATATTCTTGGTCAGCAGCAAGTGCCTTGATTCCTAAGAATATCAATCCAGCGCACATTGCGATGAAAATCAAATCCCCGAAAACAAAGAACGGTGCGTCGGCTTTGGTTCCTAATGCGGACGAACCCAGCATTTCAAAAGTTAGAAGATTTCCCCAAGAAATCCTTGACTCGGGATGAACTAGGCCAATCATATTCATAATTGCAAGGAAAAGGCCCCAAAGGCCGATGCCGAGGTACCAAGTTGCAAGTGTTTTAGAAGGGTTCATTAGCATTGAGACAAGGTTCCCCTTTTCATTATCAGCATTTTCGCTCATGATTTAACGTGCTAAGGACACGGTTATGAATTTTGGGGCGACAAAAGTCGGCACGATGGAGTTTCAAAGCCTTGATTGATGTAGGTATTTGCTACCAAATACCTCATCGAACATCGGTTCTGCTTTTGCCATAATTTCCCTCGAATCAACATTGTTCGGCAAGGAGGAGTTAATTTCTTTAGACCTGCCATAGCGTCCTCTCGAAACGGTTTTTGCCGTAATCAATCCTAACATATCAAGATTGGAGATGATGCCAGAAATTCTTCTAGCGGTTAAAAATTGTTGAGACACCACTCCACATGCTTGTTTGTACACTTGGTATACCTCGCCGGTTTGGATGTTTTTCAAACCATTAGATTCATTGATTAGAACTGATGCAAGAACCAGTTTTTGCTGGGTTGGCAAAGTACTGATCACCGGCGTTACTTGATCTGACTCGATTTGAGCTTGGGCAATTCTAACATGAGGTTGCTCAACTAATTTTGAACCTTCTTGTTCAGCTTTTTCGGTTGAAACTCTGAGTAGATCTAATGCACAGCGGGCATCGCCGTGCTCTTGTGCTGCAAGAGCCGCACATAATTCGATAACACCAACTCCGATCGCTTCTTTATTTATTGAAACATTCGCTCTTTGACGGAGTATGTCTTGTAATTGTTCGGCATTATATGGGTCGAAAATAATATCTTGTTGACCAAGACGGCTCTTCACCCTTGGGTCGAGGAATTCCGTGAATTTGAGATCGTTTGAAATCCCGATGACACATGCTCTTGCATTTTTTAATTCGGTATTAAGATTGGTTAGATTATACAATAAATCGTCACCGGCTTTTTTGACCAAATGATCGATTTCATCGAGGACGATGACATAAACTCCTCCTCTAGCATCCATTCGCTTGACCAATTCGTTGAATACTCGGTCAGTCGGCCAACCAGTAAATGGAATGTCCGATTTTTCATGCGATTCCAATAAAGTATTACCCAAGTGTGAAAGGACTCGATACTGGGTGTCAATTTTACGACAATTTACCAAGACTGGATGCACAACTCTTCCTATTTGCTCACCCTTGGTTTGTAATTCCTCACAAACGTAATTTGTAACTGCGGTTTTACCTGCTCCTGTCACCCCGTATAGAATCATATTCGAAGGGATATGACCTTTTAGCGCCTCGACTAAATTTAGGGAAATTTCCTTGACTTCAGCCTCTCGGTGAGGGAGGATTTTTGGTTGGTGATTGTGGCGCAGTGCCTCTTTTTGGATGAATAGAGTCTTCATAGTCAGAATGTTATCGAAAATATTTTCGCTCATTTTATTACATTCCTCCCTGATATTGTTATCGATGTCAGGTGGCGCCATCAGACACGGATGGTTTTGCTGAGTCCGAGTCCGGCATATAAGTCTGCTTGCAATTCATGATTCGAGGTGAGGATTTACTAACATAATTCAACTCAATTGCTAGTATAAATAGTACTACCCCGAAATACCGAAAAACAGTCATGAATCGTTATACTGTATGCATCAATCCGGCAAATCTCCACCGCGTGTTTAGATGTTTTAGATTTTGATCTGAACAGAAACAATAACAACTTAAAATTATAATTTAAAAATAAGATATAATTTATATTCAACCTTTATCTTTAATGAATCAATATCCAATTGGAATTTCCAATTTAGATAATATCTTTTACACCAAAGTCTGTTATTTTTCCAATGGCATTAAGTTACAAAATGATTGCAAATCCATCCCGGCCATGAATTACATTAGGAGGGAATGATGGAACTCTTGTTGTCAAAATTTCATAATCATCATCGATATAGGTATGTGTAATCAAGAATTCAACATTTGCATTTTCTTCGGCAATTCGCTTGATGTCGCTCGGTTTATGATGGTGCACACTTTCGACATAGTCGGGAATCCCCATCTCGATAATGACAAAATCTACTTTTGGAATTCTCAGTGCTAAAGATTCGCAAGGGCCGGAATCACCCGAGTGCAAGAATGTCTTGCCAGATGGAGCTTTGAAAAGCCAGCCATGGGGTTCGACTTCGGGATCGTGTAATACCGCAAAGCGTTCAAATTCCCAACCTTCAATTTTGGGTAAATCAACCCAGTTGATTTGGTCTAATTGTTCGGTTAATGAGCCCGGGTATGCTAAATCACAAAGTTGTCTTAATCTTTGTTCGACACTCTTTTCGCCAGCGATCGTCAATGGTTTGATTCCTTCTCTGTCGGAAATATATTTCCGCTCCAATAATAAAAATGGGAAGCCAAATACATGATCACCATGAATGTGGGTCACAAATATTGTATCAATATCTGCAGGTGATATTTCAGCTCGTCTCAAACTTGCTAATGCGGTTGGTGGAATATCTACAATCATATGACGATCGATGCAAAGAAAAGAATGATGGCGACCCGATGGCAAAAATGCATTGCCACTTCCCAACAAGTCTAAGTGCACCATGTAGCCCTTGCACCGCCTTCAAACCTATGACATCATCGCACCAACATTGATGAACATCGTTTGGTTCGGCAAACCATCAGGTGATGTACATGACCAACTGGAGTGCTAAGAATCCGTACATAACCAAGGTTACAGAATGCTATGTCCTCAACGGAGAAGGCTCGAAAAAAGAGACTCGTCATATCGTGTTTGCTTTAGGGGACTCTGGTCTGGATTACAAAGTAGGAGACGCTCTTGCGGTTTTAGCAGAAAATCCACCTCATACCGTAGATGAATTGATCGAGGCTGCCGGATGGGACCGAGAGCATCTGGTAACATCTCATAATGGGGAACGCACACTTTGGCAAGCCTTGAAAAGCGATTTCGAAATTCACCGTGTCAACAAGAGATTCGTAAAGTCTTTGACCGAAAAAGTCACGAATACAGGTATGAGAATTTCTGTGCAATTAATCGAACAAATTCGTAAACCAGTCGGTGTAATGGGGTCCGCTGGTGATTCAGAAATAATCCGCACTCTCAATCCATCGATTGAAAACGATGACCCGGTTGCAAAAGTTGAACTTTTGGCAAGCGATGCAGCAAAATTGGAAGATTATATTTGGTCAAGAGATTATATTGATGTCATCAGAGAGTTTAATGTTAATTATAGTGCAGAGGAATTCTTACACCTAATCGACAAACTCAAACCTCGCCTCTATTCTATTGCATCTAGCCACGATTCCCATCCCGGATGTGTAGAATTAACTGTAGGAATCGTGCGCTATACTCATCACGATCGTGCTAGAGGTGGACTTTGCACCGTCTTTTTGGCAGATGAAGTAGAGATTGACAAAACCGATGTCAGAGTATTTATGAGTCCAACAAAATCCTTCGTTCTTCCACAAGATAAATCGGTCGACATCATAATGGTAGGTCCTGGAACAGGAATTGCACCATTCCGTGCTTTCATGGAACAACGTGTTTTCGATGGCGGCAATGGAAGGAATTGGTTATTTTTCGGTGATCAGTCCGAAAAGACTGAATTTTACTATAAGGATACGATAGAATCTTGGCTCGATGAGGGTCATTTGTACAAATTCACCACCGCTTGGTCTCGGGACCAAGCGGAAAAAATATACGTTCAGACCAGATTAAAAGAGCATGGTGCAGAAGTGTGGGAATGGTTTGAAAATGGAGCTTATTTCTATATTTGTGGCGATAAACAATACATGGCAAAAGATGTTCACCGAACCCTGATCGATATTGCAATCGAGCACGGTGGTATGAACGAAGACGATGCAACATTTTTCATAGAGAAAACTATGATGCGAGAACAAAAGCGTTACCTGCGTGACGTTTATTAATCCGGAGTTGGAATTTCAACCGCCTGAATCCCTCGTGTTCGAGCACGATTAACCAAAGCGGTAGTCCATTTTGACTTTGAACCTGGGAATCCGATTACGTGGGTAGCGTGATCCAGCATATCATCGATTAATGATGGTGCGGCCTCCGGCCGCCCAGAATCCCGTAAACCGCTTCGGGGCGCATTCCATGCTTCACTGAAAATCGCCATTGGAATCGCGTTATTATCAGCCCAGCGTTCAGCGAGATAATCTACTCCTGATGCACCACCGACGATAATTAAATCAGGGTGCTCATGGAATTTTATCCAGTCGTCAAGTTGTTGTTCAAGCCATTCAAAATCATAAAACCTAGAATTACCACAAATAACTAGATTCACAACTTTCCCACTCCTGTTAAGGTCTCTACCTGCTAGTCGTTCGACGGTCGCCGCACCTGTGTTCTCACCGTTCCCCATAAGGGGTAGTATGTTTAAGGCCCTATAAGTCAATCCCATCTTTTTGATTGGGCTAGTATGAATACTGAATTTCGCTTCCTGAATTCGACTGGAAAACACCATTTTTCCAAATCCACCGACCGCTGCCATCATAGATTAGGTGTGTTTGGCCACACTCATGGCATTCAAGCGCGTCCTGATTGCGAACCGCGGCGAAATCGCTCTCAGAATTTTAAGAGCTCTGCGCGATATGGGTATCGAAGTAGCGATTATTCATGGCCGAGAGGACCGATTATCTTTGCCGGTTAGATTGGCTGATGTCGCTTATCCAATTATGAGACAAAATCCTCTCGATTCTTATTTGGATATCGAAGCGGTGGTTTCAGCAGCAAAAGACCTCGATTGTGATGCTGTCCACCCAGGGTATGGTTTCTTAGCAGAAAATGCTCATTTTGTCAAACGATTGGAAGAGGAAGGAATCACCTTCATCGGTCCAACTGCAGAGGTCATCACATTATTGGGTGATAAAATTGAGGCTCGTGCCGCGATGGAAGCGGCAGGTCTTCCAACAGCAAAAGGAAGTAGTGAACCTATTTCTAGCGCCGAGGTTGCCATTACTCTAGCCGATGAAATCGGCTATCCAGTAATTATCAAAGCCGCTGCTGGCGGCGGCGGCATCGGAATGCAAATTGTTGAAAAATCAGCCGAATTTGAAAATGCACTCAAATTATGCCGGAGCCGAGCAAAATCTGCATTCGGGGATGATAGAGTCTTCGTCGAAAAATATATCGAAGGTGCTCAGCACATCGAGTTTCAAGTATTGGGGGATGGGAAAAATGCGATTCATTTCGGTGAAAGATTTTGTTCGATTCAAAGGCGCCACCAAAAACTTGTCGAGGAAGGACCTTGGCTTAGTGAGGAAAAAAGAGCAGAAATCGGTGCTTTAGTTTGTGAAGGCGCTGAATCGGTTGGTTACAAAGGACTGGCTACATTCGAATTTTTACGAGACAAAAATGGTGATTTCTACTTCCTTGAGGTAAATCCTAGAGTTCAAGTTGAACACACCGTCACCGAATTGATCACCGGATATAATTTGGTCGAACTCGGAATCAGAGTGGCTCAAGGCGAGGATTTACCACTCACTCAAGCGGATATCTCTTGGAATGGCCATGCGATTCAATGTCGATTAAACGCAGAGGACCCTAAAGATTTCATCCCTTCGCCGGGCCGGTTATGGGAATGTCATTTCCCTTCGGGATTCGGGATTAGATGCGATACTCACGCTCACCCCGGGTACGAAATGCCTGGCTGTTTTGATAGTTTACTAGCAAAATTGCTCACATGGGGTCCTACCAGAGAAGATGCGATTGCAAGGATGCGCACCGCATTGGATGAAACAATCATTACTGGGGTCGAACATCTGATTCCACTTCACCGCCGGATAATGGATGAAGAAGATTTCTTGAATAGAGATATCACCATTCAATATATTGATAATCATCAGGATTTATTGGGTTGATTTAGATGGACGTACTAATCGTCGGAAGCATTGCCTACGATTCATTGGAAACGCCATTAGGTCTAAGCGAGGATGAATTAGGCGGTTCAGCGACCTACGCTGGATTTTCAAGTGCGTTTCATAATCATCGCCTCGGCGGCGATGGAATTTCAATGGTCGGTGTAGTCGGTAAAGACTTCCAGCCTCAGCATTTATCATGGTTCATTGAAGCAGGATTGGATATTAGTGGAATTGAAACCGCTTTGGGAGATACATTCCGATGGAAGGGATCTTATCATGGAAATATGGCCGAAGCGATAACCCATGAAACTCATCTAAATGTTTTTGAAACATTCCAACCCCAAGTACCAGAACACGCACTAAGTCCAAAAGTACTCTTTTGTGCGAACCTTCATCCCTCTTTACAAGCAAGTGTCTTGGACCAAACCTCTCCGACCAGATTGACTTTATTGGATTCGATGAATTTGTGGATCGATATTGCATATGATGGTTTGATCGAGGTCATGAAGAGAGTTGATATCGTTGTCTTGAATGATGGCGAGGTTAGGCTATTAGCGAACGACCAGAATTTGGTAAGGGCTGCTCACACATTACAAGAGATGATGGAAGGGGGTATTTTAGTGGTGAAAAGAGGAGAACACGGTGTATTGGCTTTACATCCGGATGGAATATTGTCGCAACCGGCATATCCGGCGCTGAAAATCGTTGACCCAACAGGTTGTGGCGACACATTTGCTGGAACTTTAGCCGCCCATCTGTCCAAGGGGGTAGGCGAAGTGGGCCGAAAAGAGTTAGCCGAAGCATTGTTTCATGCGACCGTAACAGCATCATTTACCCTTGAAACATTTGGCTGTGACAGGATTAGAAACTTGAGTGCAGGCGAATATGAATCCCGCCTCATCGATTTCCGCCACATTTCAAATTCTAATGGATTTTGATAGCACCAATGCTCAAGAACAGGTCGCTGGTCGCAAAGCCATGACCGTACTCAATATCGCCATGGTCGGCAGCGACGATTTAGCCAAGTCAATCGCCAAAGCAAGTGATCAAAGAGACGTCCACACCTACGTCCACAAGGAGATGGGGCCAGACGGTGCTAGAATTCTTTCAATAATCAGGCCTGCTAAATTACCCGATAGAATCCGCCCACTCTTCAACGCACTTTGTGCGGCCCGCGTAGGCCTGGTCGAGGTAAAAGGCATAGATGCAAATCTTGGAGAAGTGCTTGTAGCCTATGCATCTGCAGGAATAGATAAAGGAATTTTTATTATCAATCCGGATGCTGGAGATTGGGTAGACGAAGACCAAGTCAAAGGCTTATTCGTCCAAGCAGGCTTAGGCGAGTGGATTAATTTTGGCACCGATGGAATTGAATTGCGCTCAGCATTATATGCAATGATGGACGAGATTTTATCCGAACTAGAATCCGCGAAAGAAGAGCCTTTGGTAATCCCAGTCGACCAACATTTCAATGTCAAAGGGATAGGTTTGGTTGCTATCGGTTATGTTCAATCGGGGACTCTAAAAGTCCATGATGACTTTTTGATGATGCCTGCAGATGGTCCAGGTGTGGTAAAATCCCTGCAGGTAATGGATGATGATGTTGACCAAGCGGTAGCAGGAGACCGGGTTGGAATCGCCATGAGAAATGCCAAGGAAGATCATTTGTCAGGGGGCTCATTGGTAATTCACCCAGCAATCGAAGACAAAAACAAGGGAATATCTATCCCATTAGCACTTGATAAACATGAAAAAAGCAAGGTTGAATTAACTCAATCTCCCTTCCAAAGAAGAGTCTTAGAAGTGGGAGATATCGTCCACGCCAGTGTCGATTTACAGTTTTCAGTTGGCCGAATAGAATCGATAGGCGCAGAAATGGTAATAGCGTGGGATACACCGATTTTCATTCGAAAACAAAATCCACCAACGGTCTTGTTAGCTCAATTGGATTCAAAACCACGAATCATGGGTTCGGCGAAATTGAACCGGCTTTGAAGCGCGAGGGCAAAGAAAAGCCTCCCCAACGGGTTCACCTACGGTGGCTTCATAACCACGACATAAGGTTCGGCCTATCGGGATGCATATGGACACGAGGCCAGAGGGGCCCAGTGTTAGCGAGCAGGTAGAGGTATTCCGCTCGCTTTCGGTGGGTGGAATTCGTGGTAAGGTCAGAGCGACTTTATCCGATAATCAACTTTGTTTCGAAACAAGGCATGGTCATGCTTTAGATCTAAAACTCGATGCGATTTCTCGGGTTCATCATCACAATACCACATTGATTCCAGGTTGGCTCGCAATTGTAGGGTCGATTTTTGTTTGGGCTTCTTGGCGAGGTTTATCAGGAAAGGCTCAAGCATTGATGGGTGCGACTGGAATTGTATTATCAAGCGCTCATTTTATCACTCGTAGACCGACGGTCACCCTCGATACAAACGCAGGTGATTGCCATGCAATATTTGGAGCGGATTCATCATTGATCAGACTTTGCGTCATGGTTCAGAGGATACAAGATGGCATGACATTAGACGAGGCGAGGGCTAGTGCGAATCGAATGATTTCAGATTCAGAATATCCTCGTGCTAGAGAGTTCGAAGACATGATTGCAACTCCCGAGCCAGTAGTGCTCGACCCGATTCCAACAATAGGGGCATTCCTTGATTCGGTCGAATACGATATTTCAGATGTATTATCGGTTGAGGTCAAACCACCTGCTGAAGATGCGATCAGCGTTGCTGAGACTGAATTGCCAGATTGGTTTAACGAATATGATCAAGAGGAAGAACAAGTTGATGGCTTGTTGTCAAGGGCCTTGGAAAATTCACATACCCAGAGGCAGAACGTAATCCAAAACGGATGGCAACAGCCAATTATACAACAACCGGTCTATGTACAACCTGTTTACCAACAACCGGTTGCTTCCCAAGCAGCACCTCCACAATTTTTACCATCATTCGTAGGTATAAACGGTGCACATATTCCGAGTGCGGAACCCGATTTATTTAGTTCACCAGATTCTTCGCTTGAGCAACTTCCAGAGCCCGAGCCCGAGGTATCTTTGGTAGAATCAGCTCGAATCGATGAGCAAGAGGGTGGTGTACCTATCGATGCCGAAATTGTCGAATCTCAAAAAGAGAGGTACCAATCATTGAAGCGTATCACTTTGCGCAATACTCCAAAGAGAATTACTACCAGGCCAAAAGGTAGAGTTCGATTATCTGGAAAAGCAGTCATCAAAGAATTGGTTGGACCTCAATTAGGTCGAATCAATGCCTTCGGTGGAAAATTGTTACGCAGAAATAGGACCGGTCAGGCATTAAGAATTCAAGCAGAAAACTCGAGGAGAGAAATCGCGGCTGAATCGATTTCAAATCTAGCAAAGAGTAAGGGCGGTGTGGTCGATGATGATGATGTCAGGGATATGATGGCTCATATCAATGGTCCAGCAAAAATCCCACAGTCATTTGGTCAGATGGTTAGCACCGAAAAAAGCACTCATGATGGAGTCGCTTCAATTCCGCGTCTTGATATTTGATCAATTTTTCTTGGAGAGCA
>PSPR01000045.1 GCA_004195515.1 Methanobacteriota archaeon
CGAGAACCTCGGCGCATTATCAAAAAGGCAGCGAGCATTGAATCTTCATCGTTGATCCGTGCCAGTACATCACCTTGGACCCCAGGTGGCAAACCACCAGCCCCAGGTATTCTCTCATCCATGATCCATACCCGGTCTGGCTCGATGACCAATCTTATCCACATGTCTGGGAAACTGAGGTCGACCGAAAGGTGACCGTCTTGGCGCCACATCGCGGCGCCGACTTCACGGTTGAATTCTTGAGTTCCCCATTCGCCTTTGGGCCCGAGCCGTCGGGTTCTTACTCCAAATGTTCGGTTTTGACCGGCTTTTGAGTCTCGTGCAAGAATTGCTGCGGCAACAATGTCGGGATCTAATGAATCACACAATACCTCGGTTGGGTCGATTGCAACTACTCCGAGAATATGGCATAATAAATTCTGAGCGGTTTCTCTTGGGGCGGAGGAAGAAATAACCTCCATAGTACGAATCCGATCTTGAACGATTGGGATACCGGAATTTATGGCCAAGGTTTCCATATTTTTCCCTAAGGCGTGTTGAAATTGGCGTCTGACGATTCGGCTTTTAAGACCGAGTTCACCAAATCGGAGGATCCAAGCATTTTGCATTGGCATTTCCCTCCGTCAAGCATCGTTGTGCATTTCGATATTATCCTCGTCTAAAAAATTGGCCGATTTTGCTGTATCATTACGCGCTCTTTCCAATTCAGCAAGGTATTCTGCAGTAACGTCGCCGGTAATATATCTGCCATCAAAACAACTTGTATCCCATTCTTGTTGGCCGTTCATGCTGGTGGTTTCAATCAAATCCTCAAGGGTTTGGTAGAATAGTCGGTCGGCGCCAATCACATCACAAATCTCATCGATAGTTCGGCCATTTGCGATGAATTCTGTGACTGCTGGCATATCGATGCCATACACATTTGGATGACGAACCGGTGGTGCGGCAGATGCAAAGTAGACCTTGTTTGCACCGACTTCCCGAGCCATTTCAACGATTTGAGCAGAGGTGGTACCTCGTACAATAGAATCATCGACCAATAGAACATTTTTCCCCTCAAATTCTCGAGGGATCGCATTCAACTTTCGCCTGACTGATTTTTTCCGCTCCGCTTGGCCAGGCATTATGAAAGTTCGACCAATGTAGCGATTCTTTACGAAACCTTCACGATATTCAACACCAAGACTAGCCGCCATCTGAAGGGCAGCATATCGGCCTGAATCAGGGACTGGAATAACCGCATCGATATCGTGGTCTGGGAATTGTTCAAGAATCCTAGCCGCAAGCCTCTCACCTTGATTGAGACGGGCTTGATAAACCGAAATTCCATCGATGACAGAATCCGGCCTAGCAAAATAGACGTGTTCAAAAATACAAGGTGAGTGTAAGGTTTCCTCTGCACATTGACGGGTGAATATTTGACCGGCCGAGGTGATGAATACTGCTTCTCCTGGAGCAACATCCCGTTCGACTTCAAATCCTAGGGCATGGATTGCAACGCTTTCAGAAGCGACCATCCACTCTTTTTCCCCATCTATTTCTCGACTGCCAAAGATTAGTGGTCTGATGCCGTTAGGGTCTCTGAACGCTAATATTCCATAGCCTGAAATCAAGGAAACACAAGCATAACCTCCGGTGATTTGCTTGTGAAGATTAGTCACAGATGCAAAAATCGAATTGACATCAACATGAGATTCCCCATCGATTTGTACATCAGGAGTGTGGTTATGGAGTTCCATAGCAAGTAAATTGAGCAAGATCTCTGAATCGCTTTTGGTATTGAGATGTCGTCGATATACCGAGGATAATTTTTCACGTAACTCTTCGGCATTGGTAAGGTTGCCATTATGCGCTAATGAAATTCCAAATGGATAATTGACATAGAATGGTTGAGCCTCTGCTGCCGAGGAAGAACCGGCGGTCGGATAGCGTACATGACCAATTCCGACCGAGCCGAGAAGATTCTCCATGTGGCGGGTGTAAAAAACGTCTTTTACCAAGCCGGTTGACTTTCTAAGGTGATATTTACCTTGGTTTTCGGTCATCATTCCAGCTGCATCTTGGCCTCTGTGCTGAAGCACGGTCAAGCCATCATAAAGCAATTGATTGATATGATAGCCTTGACGACCGACGAGACCGATTATGCCACACATGGTATTCGCCTGAGTTGATTCGACTCGCGGGGGCTTTACAGCACTTTCTCTGAAAATGAGGTTCAAGCACGGTGAGATTTCTTCGCCCAGCTATAGGTGCGTATCTTTGCAGTCTCGCCATATCCACAAGAAGCGCAGACGCTCTTTTGCTTGTGGTAAGCGTTGCGGCCACAGCGGCGGCAACGGATGTGAGCGGTCTTTTGCCGCTTTCCCCTGGATGGAGTACCCTTTGACATGATATCACCTAACGGCTCGGCCACCAGCCCTCCCTTTATGAAACCGATGGACGCTGATTTTCATTCCTCTTCGTAAAAAAGAACCCTGCGAGGACGACCGGTAATGGCTGCAAATGTCAGACCGACAGCCAAAACCCCAGCGATTGCCATCGCGCTACCGCTAACCAATAAGCGGACGATATTCGATAAAATCTGAGAACGTACACCACTATTTGATTCAAGTAATAAATCGCTATATGAAACCAAGGCCACGGTTAATAAAATTCCAACCGTAATCGCAGCGAGCATCCCGACCAAAGGTGCTGCTGGCCGATGTCTTGAATCGGCATATGCGATCAAATTTCCAAGTAAGAGGATTCCCATGATGATGAAACTCGTCAATAATGCATTACCGAATCTTTTGAAGGTTTCAGTCGAATGGGCATTGCCAATTGTGATATTGATTGCGACCAATAATAAGATCGGCAATAATAACGCTAATAGTAAAATATTCCAAGAAGTTCGTGGTTGCTTCATTCCTCTTCACCTCCGTCGAGATGTGCATCGGCGAGCGAAACTACATGTTTGATTTCTTCATCGCTAGGTGGTGGACTATTTTCAGGGTCAGGAAGTGAACGCTCATATGCCCAAATCACGATTGCAAAGGTTGCTATCGCTGCACCTGCACCGGCGACGGTGCCCAGAATATCTGCTGCAGCAGACCAAAGGTGGTTTCTAAATTCACCCGCTGAAGTATTCGATCCATCGATGAACATGGCTGCTAAAGCGATCGCAGCCAATATTATCGAAGCGAGTATTAGATTGGTTGCTTCTTTGTTTCTATCATCACCAAAGCCGGTCAAGGCAACGCCTGCTGCAGAACATAATGAGGTTCCGAACATCAGGAAGGTCGGCCAAAAAACCATCCAATAGGGGTTGACTTGACCTCGCCAAATCGGAGTAAAGGTTGACCAATGCATCATACCCATAAAGAAAATCGATGAGCCAACCGCTAAAGCACCACTCCAACGGGCGCTATTATCCAATTTGCCGACTGGAACTTCGCCGCCAAAAATCATTCCGTGCAAGCCGTAGGCGAGCAGGAGGGTCGGTCCGAGAATTGCTAGCAAAAGATGACCGGCAGCAGTAGAATCAGAACTTGGGACAGTCCAAGGCGATGCCATAACCAAAATCAAGCCGAGCCCGGCGAGGATCTTTCCGCCTTTTTCGCCCCGACCTGATATGGCTAACCAGAAGCCAATCGGTACCAATATCAATGGTAGCCAGAACCAAATTGCAGCCTCTACCATCGCTTCCATGGCGTCTTAGCGGGATAATATGATTTATGAAGATGACCGCTACACCGAGCCGCAGTATGCCGATTCAGTAGGTATTGGTCATTCGACACCACTAAATAGAGGTCGCAAGTGGGCCGATTGCTCAAGGTGAGACCATGGTTAAGATGCCCCGTCAAGTCAAGCGATACAGCCCAAGTGCTGGTAAGCACACTATGCACGTAATCGAGCGTGTCAAGAAGCGCCGCGCAAGCGAGTTAAAGTGGGGACAGCGACGTTTCCGCCGAGTCATGGCTGGATACCGTGGTTTCCCACGTCCAAAGCCTGATGGCCGAGAAAAGCCAACCAAGCGCGTCAACATTTTATTCCGCTGTACCGAAACCGGTAAGGCACATTACGCTCCGTGTCAGCGAGCAAAGAAATTCGAATTGATCGATAAATGAGGTGAATAAGATGGCAAGCAATTTCCTAAAAATATCCTGTCGAGACTGCTCCAATGAGAGTATCGTCTTCTCCCGTGCAACCACCGTTATCTCCTGCGGAGTATGTGGCGCAACCCTAACCAATCCAGCTGGCGGAAAGGCTCAGTTGGTTGGCGCAAACGTCGTTGAGACTCTTGAGTGAATCGGTGGTGAATTCCCCCGATGGCAAAAAATCTCCTCGAAGGCGGACCTGCTGAAGGCGAACTCGTTGTTTGTACCGTAAAGGAAGTCAAACAAAACGGCGCTTATACAACTCTGGATGAGTTTGAAAACATCGATGGCTTCATTTTCATCGGTGAAATCGCTAGTGGTTGGGTCAAGAACATCAGAGGATTCGTCCGTGAAGGCCAGCGTTTGATCTGTAAGGTCATGCGAGCTCGCCGTGATGGCCGCTCACTCGAACTTTCTCTAAAATCTGTAAGCGAAGAACGACGCCGTGACCGCCTCGCTCTTTGGAAGAACGAGGAGAGGGCAAAACAATTGATCAAGGTGCTCAGCGAAAAAGTCGGTTGGTCCGATGAAGAACTCGCCGAGATTAAAAACGAGTTAACCGAAACCTATCTCACACTATACGGTGCATTCGAGGAGGCGGCAACAAATCCTGAATCTATTACCGAGGTCGGTTTCGAAGGCGAGTGGATCAAGACCTTCATCGAGATGGCAATCGAGAATATCATTCCAGATTTCGTCGAAATCCGTGGCAGATTCATTCTCAAAACCGATAACCCCGAAGGAATCGAGATCATCCGAAAGGCCCTGTTGTTGGCCGAAGGTTTTTCGGATGAAGAAACTGAAGTCGAAATTACCTGTCACTATGATGGTGCACCATCTTACCGAATCGAATTGAAAGCACCCGATTTCAAATCTGGTGAGGCTGCTTGGCAAAATGCAACCAAAGCTTGTATCGACACAGTCGTAGCGAGCGGTGGTTCAGCAGAAGCGGAGAGGGAGTGAGGATAATGGCGCGTCAATCAATGCAGAAATGCCGAGACTGTGGGGCACATTCGCTCCACACCACCTGTCCAAAATGTGGTGGAACTGCTTTTGCTGCTGCACCTATGAAATGGTCACCTGAGGATACCCGAGCCGACTTGCGCCGCAAGTTGGAAGGGGTTGACCAAAAGGGTTGGTCCGATAGCTTACCAGACCTTTCGAGCGAAGAAGAAGAGTGATTAAATCGCCTTCAGCCAAGCATATCTCAACCGAATGATTATACCGCGTCGCGAGACGCTGTAGGTTTCATGGGTGTACTCATCGACTGGATTTCGCAGCCCGAAACCGCTGGTGGCCAATTATTGGTCGCAATGCCAGGGGTTGGCGATGTAGGGAAATTGGCTATCGATGCGGTCAATTGTGAATTGGATGCGGAACCGATAGCAAGGCTATGCCATGCAAGCCTTCCTCCGTTGGCAAAACTAAACGAAGACGGTTTGTTAGCACCGCCTCATATACTATTATCGCGCATCGAAGTCGATGGCAAAAAAGTATTCACTCTTACTGGGGATGCTCAACCGATGAGCCCAGAAGGTCAGCATGAAATGGCGATTGCAATCCTTGAATTATTCGAGGGTGGAGAAGTTCTCGTATTGGCCGGAATGACTGCACCAGCCGATAGAAAAGAAGTGTTTTCAATCTGCAGTTCAGCAAAATATAGAATTGTATTAGAATCGAGAGGAGTACTGGTTAGCAGAGATGAGCCCAAGGCAGGGGTTATCGGAATGGCAGCATTAATCACTGCGTTTGGGCCGGTTCACAATGTAGATTCTAGTTGTACAATAGCGACAACTGTAGGCAGTTCGGCCGATCCGGTCGCAGCTCAAAGGCTGTTGGAAACCATCAGGAAGTGGTGGAGTTTACCTTTACCAATTCCAATCGATGCTACCGCAAGATTAGCTGCAAAACTCAAACAATTACATCCGCAAAAAGCCGAAGATCATATCGCTTCGATGCAAGAGAGTCCGGATTCTATCTACATGTGAGTCAGGCTAGTATAATTTGATAGTTGATTGAAACCTTCTTGGGTTGAATAATTGGACGTTTCATTTGAAAAGCAATTAGAGACCATAGTATTCCCATGCCTTGATTCGAATCCGACCAAGCCATTCTGCTTTACAATATTCACATCATGATCAATTGAGAACCAGTTAATTAAATTGCCTTCCAAGTCAAATAGAACAACACTTAGAATACCACAAGAGGTATAATGGCTAAATAAGGCTAAATGGTTTGAATCAATTAGTACTGAACCACTAAAAATTGGAGCACTAATTCCAGAAATTAAATTTGAACTAATGAGTTTACCACTATTGTATTTAAGGATAAAGGTTCCATTATTTGGGTTGAATGTATTATTGTAGGAGTCCACAAAATCACACAGTTCTTCAGCAAAGTTAATACATCCCGAGATCACAATTAGTACATCTAGATTTGATTCTAAATGATAATCAATATTTGTGAGTGAGGTTGAAATTCTCGTGAACCTCCCTGAAGATAACAAATTACCATCTGAACTTTCAACCAGCCAATATTCGATGATTACATTAGTTTGTACTTCCCTACCAAAAAAAAGGTTATTTGAATCAAAATGGTGAACATCCCACTTTATTGAATTGGAATCTCCAATGACTTCTACTTGATTCTCTATCAGTGGACTGTTGGCTAGTTGATGTGAAAGATTCGTTGATCTATTCGAAATATTTGATATACTGAAAGTATGAAGACCTAATTCGGATTCGATAATCCCTGAACAGATGATTTTTTCTTCTACTATTATTTTGTGACAAATATTCCGTCCAATATTGGTAATAGCAATTTGACTAATGTTTATACCATCATCTAGGCCAAGTTGAAAAATTGACCCTTGATTATCCCAAATATAAACTAAATTATTTTCAATAAATATCGAGTCGCCAACTCCATTTGGCAAAGATTCTTCACAATAATAATCCATTGAGTTATCTAAATAAACAAAAGTTGCAATAGAATTATCGCAATTTACTTCACCTGAAAAAATAAATCCATTATCTGTTAGGAAAAAGAGGCCTGAAGTAAATTCTATCGAAAATAAAGAGGATTCTTTTTGAACTTCAAAAAATGATGATATCATTGCCACCCTATTTTCGATAATTATTTCTCCGCCATCACAATCAACAATATTTGCACTTTCATCATCTGTTGAAGCAACAATAAAGCCAGAGTTGGAATCTTGAATAGTAGTTAAAGTATCGGTCAGCCATATTTCACTCGTGACAAGGGAGGAGTCCAACCATTGGATTGTCATATCATTTGTAGTTGATATACAGTCATTATATTCTATGCCAGGATCTACGGTCGCTATCACTAATTCATCTGTTCTTTTTGACAAAAAAAGAGATTTAATCAAATGAGATGAGCCGTCTTGATATTTATGAGAAAAAATCCTTTCCGAGATAATATTAGTATCACTATCCAGTCCAACTAATATTGAACCGGTCCCATTTAACGAATAAATATTTGACCCAATTTTGAAGTCACATATTACCCCAATTAGTGTTGCACTATTAAATGAAGGACAATAAGTCATCAGAACATAGGAAATGTCGCCAATTAGTTCAATATCTATCAAATCTACCGTCTTCGATGATGTGATATTAATTGATTCAGTTTTATCTGCATTCTTTAATAATAGGATGGTTCCTTTTCCATCCAAATTGATGGTGTGATTCCAAAAGGTGATGTTTCCAGTCGTTGATTTCATCGAATAACTCAATGCATAGATAGAATTGTTTCCATTTGAAGCATACATTGAGGAAAGAAATTGATCATTCCATGGTGGATGATTCTCAAAGAATTCAGAATCCATATCAAAATTAATTACTAATTCTCTATCTTTGCTAGCATTAGGGTTTTCTGGGGTGATTTTAGTTTCAGTATAATACAAAATTGTGCTGGATAATAGCAATATGAAGATGATAAATATCGCACTCTTTTTCATGTTTGTTCTAACTCCAAGTAACTGTTACATTATTCCAAACAAAATTATTTGCTAGCGGGTCCCTTTCATCAAAATATTCTGTAGTCGGAAGATTTTGTCCTAGGCGAGCAAAGGCAATAGACATTTGTAAGGCCATGTGCAGTTCTAGTGTTGAGGGGTTAGAACCTTCAGTAATAACTAAAGAGAGGTTATGTGTAAAATTCATCGCGGTAGAACTGTAGGGATTTGATTTAATAAACCCAGAATAATAAGCTGAATTATATTCAATTATTGAAGAAGTGCCTGGTATGAATGTTCGTTTTCCTGAAATATACATTGCATGTGAACTTGCAACGGTGTAGGTTGTAGAGAAGTAAGTAGAATGCGCTAGCATCGACCCATTTAGTGATGAATAGAAAGTAAAATCTCCAGAACCAAGACGATTAAAATAATAATAATCATGTGAATCTTGGTCAATTGGAGTATTATCTATTACTTCGACTTCTGCTGTATTTCCATTGCCATTTGGAGTAACCATGGCAAATTGTTGATATCCTACATAGTGTGAAAATACACCAACTCGAATAGGAATATACTTATTCAGAGAATTTTTAATCAATGTAATTGAATCATTTGTTAAATTAAAGAATTCGGCTAATGGATCGGGGAATGTAATACTACAATGTTGCCCATTATTCACTTCGGAAAGATCAAAGGTTACCAATCCATTATTATTTGTAAAACCTGAAAAAAAGAATTCACCACAAGTTACAAAGATTTCTTCATTAGATTCAGGAATTACACCATTTTCAATCTGAATTGTTAATTGACTCGCAGAAACAAGAGTCGGTACAAGTAAAATTAGTGATAGGGAAATGACAATAAATCTCATTAGTTTTCGGTTATTAATGAGATACTTAACTTTTACCCCTACATGTGATGGCAATTTGCAACCAGAATAGAATCGACCACCGTAGGCTCTGCCAAGGTCGAAATGTCGCCTAATTTATCCGGTTCTCCCTCGGCTACTTTACGCAGAATTCGCCGCATAACTTTTCCTGACCTTGTCTTGGGCAAACCGGGAATAATACAAAATCTATCTATTTTCGCATGGGCACCAATCTTGGTTCGTACCAATCGGTTTAGAGCAGCATAAAGATCGATTTTATCTTCAACATCATTATTCAATATCAAAAAGGCTTGAACCCCTTGACCTTTGATATCGTGCGGGAAACCGACCACACCTGCTTCTGAGATATTTTCATTCTCAACCAATATAGCCTCAAACTCCGCTGTACCCATTCTATGACCACTCACGTTGATGACGTCATCGACTCGGCCGGTGATCCAATAATATCCATTTGAATCACGCCTACAACCATCACCGGTAAAATACAGGCTTGGAATCGTACTGAAATAGGTCTGAACATAGCGTTCATGGTCACGATAAATGGTTCGGGTTTGGCCGGGCCAAGATTTTGCGATACAAAGCAAACCTTCAGCTTCACCGCTCAATAAATTCGCATCTGCATCATATAACTGGGGCTCGATTCCTGGTAATGGCAATGTAGCAGACCCACCTATTACCGGTGTTGCACATGCTATTGGAGAAATACAAATTCCTCCGGTTTCGGTTTGCCACCAAGTGTCAACAATGGTACATTGGCCTTTGCCAACCACTTGATGATACCAATCCCATGCTTCAGGATTTATCGGTTCACCCACCGTTCCCAGTACTCGTAGGCTCGATAAATCATATTTGTACCCTAATGGCGGTAGGTGCAGTATAGAAAATCGTAAACTTGTGGCGCTCGACCATATCCCAATAACGACCAGCATCGGGGTAAAGTGGAGTCGATTCAAACATAAATGTCGTCGCCCCATTGGCTAAGGGGCCATAGACGATGTAAGAGTGACCGGTTATCCATCCGACATCGGCAACACAGGCAAAAATATCATCTTCACGTAAATCGAAAACCGTTCGGTGAGTGAATGCCGTATAGGTAATATAACCG
>PSPR01000046.1 GCA_004195515.1 Methanobacteriota archaeon
ATTAGAATGTAAAGGTACAGTCATGTACAAAAGTAAATTTTGTTATAAACATCGAAATATAGAGTGATATGATGCGTCCGCAATTAACGGTCGAATCAATGGGTTTCTGCTTAGACCCATCCGATTGTAATTGGCGAATCAGTGGGCTATCAGTGGGTCCTTTCAGAGGCTACCCCTGCGATTGACACCAATCGGTGTACGACCAAGAATTATTGGACATCTAAAGAGTACGCATGAGAGCTTTAGAAACCCATGATACGACCATAATTACGATAAACCAACCGATAGCATATTTCACCCATGGATTTGGTTCTTTTTTTGGTAAAAATGGATCTATCCCTGCTTCAAGCGCCTCGGCAATTATCGCCAATTCTTCTTCAATTGTTTCAGGACCACTCATTTCATCACATTCACGGTTCTATCGTTGGATTCCATCCTGACAAACATTGGTATGACCAATCGTAACATACTCGGTCATAGGTTATCCTAAACTCGATAGAACTTGAGGTATTCGCAACCGCCTGCTTTGAAATGGTGAGCCTACTCGACATGATGTGAGCGAGTTACCCGAAGGCGTGAAAATGCCTCTTGGAAAGGTTGCAATACCTCATCCATCAGCTTCAGTCATCCTTAGTAGAGAAACTCAAAATGGGAATGAAATACTACTCTGCCACAGAGTTTCACAAGTTCCTGCATTTCCCGATTTCTGGTCAATACCTGGTGGCGGTGTCAGTAAGGTCGACCGAGTTGTAGCAGAAGATAATCCAGAGTGGTTTTCCGACCGCGAGGATAGGGTTTCAATTATTACTTTGCTTAGAGAAGTTGTTGAAGAAGTTGGGATTTCTCCAGATGGAAACGGTTCTTTTCAACAAGTTTCCGATGAAGTTCGGGCTGCTGTTTGTCAGGATAAATTCGCTTGGGCAAAATTTGTTCAAAATGGTGAGATTTTAGTTTCAAATTTTGAATGTGAGATTATCACCGAGAGAACTACGCCACCCTTGGCTCCCCTCAGATTCAAAAATAAATTCTATCATATCGCACTAGGATTCGCAGATATTGAACCGACATTTCCTCCTGGACGCACTGAATTCGACGAATTTCGTTGGTGGAAACCTAAAGATTTGCTAAAATCATGGAAAGCTCATGAAGTAAAATTACCTCCTCCTCATATCACATTAATTAGGGATATTGTCAAAGGAATAAATGAAAGTGGGGATTTGATTTCAACATTCAATAATCTTGCATCCAATCCTCCAACAGGAGATCATATTTTTGAATTCGGACCAGGGGTCGAATGCAAGCCGTTACCTACTGCAACATTACCGCCTGCTACCCATACAAATTGCTATGTTTTAGGTGTTGCAGGAGGTCAGCGAATTATAGTTGATGCTGCGGCAAAAACTGCTGAATCACTCGCGATTTTAGAGGCTAAGGTCAGAGAAATCAAAGCCAGTGGAAGTGAAATTATTGCAACTATTTTTACCCATCGACACACAGATCATATCGGTGATTTAGCCGCAATTTCAAAAATATATCAAGCACCAATTTGGACCAGTCAGGAAACTCATGAATATATTCCACTATGTGATACTGACAGAATTCTTTCTGAGGGAGATTCTATCCACCTAGAAGGTCCTGATGGTACAATTACTTGGAAAGTGATAGAAACTCCAGGACATTGCCCGGGACATATCTGTCTCGTTGGAGATGCAGGGATAATCAGCGGAGACAATGCGGTAATTGACGGAACGATTCTAGTACCTTCAACAGATGGCGACATGGATGCATACATCAATGGGCTGGAACGACTCAAAGAAATTGATGCTCAGTTATTATTCCCCGCTCATGGTTCGTTGATCGCGAACCCTGAGAAATTGCTTTCCCGCTATATCAAACACAGAAAATCTCGCCATAATGAGGTGCTTAATGCTGTAGTGGGTAATAATGAAATTTCTAAAATTGCAAAGATGGCTTATCGAGACACTCCCGAAGCCCATCCATTATTGATGGTTGATCAAACACTCTCCCACCTAAATTCACTAATTAATTCCGGTAAAATTACCCTTAGTAATGGTAAATATTGGATAAATTGATATTCATCCGGCTCAAGGTTCAATACCCCCCGGTTTTACGCAATATTATGGAACCAATACTGATAGGTAGCATAGTTGCCTTTATTCTGATTGCTTTGTGGTTTTTAGCCACCTACAATCGTCTAATTGTAATGGAGCAAGAAGTTGAGAATGCATGGTCAAATATTGACGTGGTTCTACAAGAAAGATATGATTCTTTAGGAAACATGGCTCGTGCAGCTGAAGACTTTGCCAAAGGTGTTGAAAAAGATCTGTTTGAGCAATTTGCCAAGGCACGAATGGCAGCAGCAACGGCATCACAAAGTGGAAATGTCGCAGATGTAAATGCTGCTGAAGGTATGATGGCAGGAATTCTTCCAAAAATTTTCATGGTCGCAGAAGACCATCCCGATTTGACTGCAAGCCCACTTTATGCTAATGTTCAGGAAGAAATTGATGAACAGAATGAGAGAATCGCAGATCGTAGAGAATTTTACAATGCGAAAGTTCGTAATTGGAATGTCATCATTCGTCAAATTCCCTCTAACTTCGTTGCAATGGTTATGGGAGCAGAATCGAAAGACTACTTCGATGCTACCAATACTGAAAATCCTGAATTGTTCGCACCTTCAGCACGAGAAGAAAAGCAAAAAGATGAATTAGATGCTATAGAACATGAAATCGAAATGATGGAAGCGGAAAAACGCCTTGGAGAGTTGAAGCGCGGTTCTAATTGAAATAACCCCTCCGCAGGTCTGTGGATTACTCGGCAATGTGGATTGGCTCGCGTCAATTAGAAGGAGCTACTTGCGAAGAATTCCACATCGATGTCGATGATGGAATTTCACTTCGAGTATTAAGATGGACACCTATCGAAACCGTTGCATCGAAGGAAGAAACGGTAGTTGTCATACCAGGTTGGGGTTCAGTTTTCATCGGCTGGGAGCCACTCCTGGCAGCTTGGGTAAAACGCCGCCCAATAATTTACATCGAAACCAGAGAAAAAGGTGGAACACATTACAATAGAAAGGTTCGAAAATCGGATTTTCAAATGCATAAATATGGCCAAGATTTACTAGCTGTTATCGAACACTTCAAATTAAATCCATCGAAACTTGATTGGTTTTCTGCATCGATGGGTTCGACGATAATCCTCGATGCTTATCAGTCGCAAATCCTAGGCGCACGCTCATCTCTGATGCTCGCGCCTAATATACAATTCAATTTCCCTTGGTGGTCAAAAATTCTCATCAAATTACCACTTCCTATCAAATCATTTGAGGCACTTCGGTTTATCGCTGTGAAGGTAGTTACAGGAAAGGTCACAGAAGAAGGACAAAAAATTCGTTATCAGAGAACATTGATGGCCCAAGACATTCGACGTCTAGTTTATTCTGCAAGAATCAATATAGATTATGAGATGAACTTAGAAATGGGTCACGTTAAGTTCCCAATCGGTTTGATGACAGCAAAAAACGACCATTTGCATGGCTCGGAAGATGTTGAAAAACTAGGAATTGCATTACCAAATGGGAGAATTATTGAGGTTTTGAGCAATCAGCATCTACACGAAGCAGCATCACTAAGGGCACCGTCGACACAAGGCCGAGTCTCATGCGTGACCAGGCTTCCTCATTCGATGTCGCTCGCATCGTGCGCGAGCTTTCTGGAATGATTGGTGCCCGCGCACGAAAAGCCTACCAACCACATTATGAACAGATTGTAATCAGATTAAGACCGACAGGGACACCATCATCAGATTTGGTTATTGTACGAGGAAAACGGCTCTATTTATCTCAACGTGATCGGCCGATGCCGAGTCAACCCTCACAATTTGCAATGGTTCTTAGAAAACACATGAACAACTCAAGATTGATTGCTGTTGAACAACTCGGTTTTGATAGAATAATCGAAATGACTTTCGAGCATGGAAGTGGTCGACTTTACCTAATTATTGAATTATTCAGAGATGGAAATGTATTGTTACTCGATGAAAATAAAGTCATTATTCAACCTCTAACTCATGCTAAATATGCTAGCAGGACATTGAAAAGAGGGGTTGAATATGTTGCACCACCGAGTGCTGTCGACCCGAGAGATATGAATCGAGAGATGCTCAATGAGTTGCTTGATGATAGTCAAGAAGACCTGATTAGAACACTTGCTGCACGCGGAAATCTTGGAAGAATTTACGGAAGTGCTGTCTGTGCTAGTGCAGGAATTCCAGAAAAAATTCCAGCTAATTCACTAGATGATGTGCAACGTGACAATCTCGAATCAGCAATTTCTTCACTTCTTGATGAATTAATCGAGAGCAAGGGCAGTAAAATGTGGTTTGATGAGGAAAAAGCAATCAAAATTTGGGACGAAGCAACTGATATTCCAAGTCGAGACGAAGCCGCATCGGGCATAACTGAAATCTCACCTATTCAACTCGATTATTTAGATGAAAAATTGATGGTCGAAATTCCGTCTCTCTGCGATGGTTATGACTACTCTTTTGGCGCATATGACGCCGCTGCTTTTATCCGCCGCGAAGAAGAGAAGTTAATCGATAGTGGAGAAGATGATCAAGTCCAGCAAGCAAAGCTTGACAGACGGGCAATACAGCAAAAAACTGCTATTGATAAATTCATAGCGCGCTCTGCAATAAGCCAAGAACTTGGCAAGGCGATTCAAGAAAATTGGAGTCATGTCGAAGAGATAATGATGCAATTCAAACAAGCGATTGAACAGGATACTTGGCAGGATGTTGCCAAGAAGGTCAGAAGCGTTGTTTGGATTGATAGATTAGATCCGAAGAAGCAAACCTTTGTCGCATTTTTACCCGACGAAGAGGGAGAACCGGGGGCAAGTATCACACTCGAGGTAAACAAATCAGTTCACCAAAACGCACAGCGCTACTTTGAATACGCTCAGACTCAAAAGGACAAGGCAAAAGGTGCAGAAAATGCTCTCTTAAACACACGCCAATCCCATGCGAAAGAAGAGAAGAGAATTGCCAAAGATGTTGCTGCAGGAAAGGTGCGATTCGCGAAAAGAAGCAAACGGTTTTGGTTTGAAAAACACCGATGGGCGATGCTTCCAGGAGGTCATCTATTAATCGGAGGTAGAGACGCAAAAGGCAATGATGCCATTGTCAAAAAACATCTAACTTCTAACGACATATACGTTCACGCCGACCTTCATGGTGCACCATCTTGTTCACTGAAATTAAAGGACGGGTTTAGTGCCATAAGCGGCATGTCCAATATGCCAGAAGGAGTTGTGTCATTACAGATTGTACAAAATTTAGGTGAAGGATGTGAGGATGCTCGAGACTTGGACGAAACCATTCACGCCGAAGCCGCTCAAATCGCCACTTGTTGGTCTCGCGCTTGGGGAAGTGGAGGAGCTGCGGCTACCGCTTTCCATGTACGACCAAGTCAAGTTTCAAAAAAGACCGAGAGCGGAGAATCTCTAGGCAGGGGTTCGTTCGTCGTTCGTGGAACGAGAAATTGGCACCGAAATTTACCATTAGAAATTGGAATTGGTATCTGTGTAATTAATGGAATTCCTCTTCCAATATGCGGAACACCGAAAACAATTTCTGAGCACTTTCCAAGATGGGCAAAAATTTCTGCTGGTCAAGAAAAGAAAGAATCGGTGGCGAATCGTATCGCTAAATCAACTGGCTTAGCTCAAGACGATGTATTGTCAGCACTTCCACCGGGAAATTGCTCAGTTGAAGACTACAATCTCATAGGTTCTTGAATACTGCACGCCACAAGCAGATACCAGAGAATATTATTCAACGGTTGTGGATGTCTCGTGCCCTTGGCGCGAGAACCACTCTGGTGCAGTAATCGCATACATTGCTGCATCAACATAGTGATCATACAGCCACTCTCTATCTTTGGTAATCCCCTCAAGGCGCATATCCAATCTCTCGGCAACAGCACGGCTCGCAGAATTTTCAACTGCAGCCTCGAGAACTAAGCGACGCATTCCAACGTCCTCGAAAACATGCATCATTATCCTTTGACAACATCTCGTAACGATACCACGACCGGTGAAATCTTTCGCTAACCAAAATCCAATTCCGCAACCACGGTTCTGACTATCTATCCAATTCAGACTCACAGTACCAACCAATTCTTCATCCAAGTAAATGAGCCAATCTGCGGTCGAACCGTTCCCTCTATCTTTGATAGACATCTGAACCCAACTAATTTCGTCTTCTGGAGTTTGAGTTTTATCTAACCAAGGAAGCCATTCCCGAAGATACTCTCGATTGTGATTAATCTGTAAAAAGAGATCCGTCGAATCATTGATGGTCGGTGCGCGAAGCGTCAAATCATCTCCCACATCGAGAAACACAGCAATCATGCCCAAGTCGGAGGAACCGAATTGCGTACCACATGGACCGGACATAATAATGGCCGAGAATACCAAAACATTTCAATCATACTGAAGGTTAAATGCTCTTCGATTCGTCAAATATCTGAACGATTAGCGAGGTAATGATTCAAGAGTAGAGCGGCATCCCGGAACCATGAGTTCTAGTCCGCGGAATGGTAGTTGGACGTATGGAGAATACTTACAATTACCAGAATTGTTGAATTTACAAGCAGAAGAAAGAGGAATTTCTAATGATGAGTTACATTTTATCATAGTTCACCAAACATTCGAATTATGGTTCAAACAAATAATTTGCGAATTAGGTTTAGTTCGTGACATCTTGACTCAAGAAAAAGTCCTTGAATCCGATATACCAAAAGCTTGTGACCACCTCGGACGTACCTCTGAGATATTCCGCTTGATGGCAAATCAGTGGAGTGTTCTCGAAACCCTCACGCCACAAGGATTTCTAGCATTCAGAGATGGATTAGGAACCGCGTCAGGTTTCGAATCTTACCAGATGCGTGAATTTGAACTACTTCTTGGTTTGAAGCAAGAAGATAGACTGCACAAAATGGATGTAATCGAACAATTTAGAAAATTAGCAAAGAATTCCGAGCATGATGCTGCAATTTTTGCACGTCTTGAAGCGATTCAAGCTCAACCATCACTCTTCGAATCGCTTCTAAAGTGGATTGAACGAACGCCGATAATGGGTTCATCAGATGGTGATGAAGGCGATGAATTGGTAGTTTCAGATTATGTAGAGAATCACCTCAATGGACATCGAGCGGTGTGTGATTCAGCGATTGATCGATTGGGAGAACAAGGTGCTGATCATGCTGAGGCAGCAGTTGCTAGATTCGACGCAGCACAAATTGCTGCAGACAATTTCCTACGACCAAATGGAGAAGTAAATCGTGCTCGCGCAGGCTTGTTATTTATCGAATCATATCGTGAATTACCACTTTTAACATGGCCGCGAAAAATGATAGATACCATGGTTGAACTTGAGGAATTAATTGTCAAATGGCGGCATTCACATGCTCGAATGGTCGAGAGAATAATGGGGAAGCGAATGGGGACTGGGGGTTCTAGCGGAGTAGATTATCTCGATGATACCGCAAAATATCGAATCTTCAAAGACCTCTGGGCAGTTCGAACAATATTGATTACACCTCAGCATAGACCCGAATTACTCAATGGTGAATTTTACCATTTTAATGTTGAAAATTAATTGAAATATCCGATGTAAGAATCCCACCATTCATATTTGATACCGCTTTCGTCATCGGCATGCCAAAGGCAGTAATCGTAGGATATGCTCGAACTCCTTTTGGCAAATTCCGAGGTGCTTTGTCTTCATACTCAGCAACAGAACTCGGAACAATGGTCGTCAAAGAACTTCTAGACCGTACAAACATCGACCCAAAGAGTGGCGATATCGACCAAATCTACATGGGTCAAGTTTTGCAATCTGGAGTTGGGCAAGCTCCAGCAAGGCAGGTTGCACTGGGTGCAGGATTACCATATTCAACTCCTTGTACAACCGTCAATAAGGTCTGTGGTTCAAGTTTGAAAGCAGCGATGATCGCAGCTAGTGACATCATGGCAGGACAAGCAGAAATTATCATTGCTGGTGGTATGGAATCTATGTCGAATGCCCCCCATTTCATCAGAAATGCTCAACGTAGTGATGAAATTTCATACCAAGATTTAGAATCGAATTTGATGCACGATGGATTGAGAGATGCTTATGATGGATCTTCGATGGGATTGACTGGAGAAACTATCTCTTCCGAACATAATCTAACAAGAGAACAATCAGATGCTTATGCGATTCGTTCACATGCCCTTTCCAACGCTGCTTGGAAGAAAGGATGGTTTGCAAAAGAATCGATAGTGATGAATGAATTATCTGTCGATGAAGGAATACGTACAGATACAGATATTTCCATTCTATCAAATCTCTCACCCGCGTTCAAAGAGGGTGGGCAAGTTACCGCTGGAAATTCTAGTCAAGTCTCTGATGGCGCATCCGCTGTCTTGATTGTATCAGAAGAAATTGCAATTTCAAAGGGCTGGCCAATTCTTGCTACAATAGTAGATTATGTTACATCTGGAGTAGAACCAAATCGAGTAATGTCAGCTCCAATTTCTGCTGTTGAGATGTTGTTAACTCGAAATAATTTAGATATTTTAGACATTGATATAGTCGAACATAACGAAGCGTTCGCTGCTGCATCCGTCGCAGTGCAAATGACCCTCAGTATCCCAGAAGATCGATTCAATATCCATGGTGGTGCAGTCTCGATTGGACATCCATTGGGTGCGACTGGAACCCGATGCCTGATGACGGTTACAAATGCACTAAATCGAATCCGTGGAAAACTAGGAATCATCACCATTTGCCTTGGTGGCGGGAATGCGGTTGGCATGTTGATTGAGTGTTAATCTCGCTAATGTTAATTTCAGAATTCTAAGCCAAAAACCGCCCCCAAAGGGGGCGTATCAACAGTCAATGCCCTTATGTGGGAGTCGCTGGTCGCGCGCCATCATGGTCAAGCCAGCAAGACCCCACACACGCTTTGAAAAAGCACGAATCATCGGTGCCCGCGCTCTACAGATTAGCATGGGCGCTCCACTCTACGTTTCGGAAGATGAACTCCGAGAAAGTTTCTCAGAAGAATTAATTCAATTGTATGGAGTCGACGAAGCCAAAACCAAAGTCGTTCTAGATCCAATGAAGATTGCAACTCTTGAATACGAAAGCCACAGAATCCCTATCGATGTCGACCCTCATCTGGATGATTGAATCTTAGGTTTCGACTTCATATCAAAGGTAGTGCCCATATGGGATTCAACAGAATCCAGACCAAGCAATTGACTGCCGTACTTATCGGCATCACTTTCGTTGTCATTATGCTCGGCGGTATAGTCAGAGTTTACGATGCCGGTGAATCCTGCCCAGATTGGCCAACATGCTTCGGAAGTTTTGGATTCGATGTTTCAGAAGCAGATCAAGAAGCTTGGTGGGATGCTAATCCTGATGATATCGATTCTCGAGGATCTCTCCATCGTTACACATCATTCGAAATTTTCACCGAGTGGTTTCATAGATTAATCGCTGGTTCAATTCTCGGGCCATTAGTTTTGTTAAACTGGTGGCTTGCAAGGAAGGAAGAAGGGCTAACCTTGGACTAATTATTTGGCAAGGTTTACTCGGTTGGTTAACCGTAAAAATGGATAATGAACATTGGTCGGTCGCTTTGCATCTCGCTTCAGCACTAATGTTCATGATGAGCCTTATTTGGATGTGGCTCGCTATCGCTCGCGACCTTAAAGAAGAACCAGATTGGATCACTTTTGATCCGATTTTGGCAAATTCTTGGCATAAAAGAATCGCCTGGCTCTCACTCGCCACTCTTCTAACATTATTCACCGGTGTATTCGTAGCTACAACCCCTGGGGCGAACCAAGCTTGCGGAGTTGGTGGATTTCCGAATACATGGCCTCTATGTAATGGAGAGTTGTTTTCGAAAATAACTGATATTATTGCTCAATCACAACTTATTCATCGATTATTGGTTGGTATTGTTGGGCTGGCTTTAATCGCTGCATCAATCATGATTTGGAGAGAAAGCGATGATGGACAATGTGGTAGTTTGCTTTCGAAATGGATTTACTTGACATCAGGGATGTTTTTGTTGAATCTATCACTTGGAGGATTGTACGTGCTTTCTGCAAAAGAAGATGGATTCGAAATCATCTACGATGAGTTACTCTCACTGTTTCACCTAATGTTTGCTTCTATTACTTTCCTTTTGCTCGCCACCGTCTGGACAAGCATGAAAGTCATCTCATTTTACGAGTCTAACCCAGAAAATATTGAGTGATTATTAGCACAGGATTTCATAGGCACGTACTGCTGGGGATGAGTTGTGACTTCAGCGCCAAGTCTGCTCCGTACTCTGCTGGCGTTAACAAAACCAACGGTAGTCGTCTTGCTCCAAGTGACCGCTCTTTGCGCGGTTCTTTCACATGACCTTCTCGAAGCAGGAGGATTTTCAAAATTGGATTATGCAGCAAGTTTTGAAACGATAATCATTGTATTCATCGGGGGGTATCTAACCGCCGGTGGTGCAAATTCAATCAATATGTGGTATGATCGAGACATCGATCCAATTATGGAAAGAACTGCAAATCGACCAATTCCATCAGGAGCAATTTCTGCAAATGCTGCACTCATATTCGGAATTTCAATTTCGATAATCGGTGTTATTTGGTTTAATATCATGACGAATTCAGTCGCAGCGTTCTGGGCTGCATTCAGCATTCTTTTCTATGTCTTCATCTATACAATATGGCTGAAACGAACCTCGACTCAAAATATCGTCATCGGTGGCCTCGCTGGTGCTACACCGCCTGTAATCGGCTGGGCGGCAGCAGTCGGTGATCTATCATTATCTACCGATTCAGTAAACTCGTTTATCAACTCGATTTTTGATCTCGGCAGCATCATGCCATGGTTTTTATTGTTGGTAATTTTCCTATGGACACCGCCTCATTTCTGGGCTCTAGCACTATATCGTTCGGAAGAATATGAGAAAGTCAACGTGCCGATGTTACCCGGGGTGAAAGGTGCGAAGAGAACATTAGTCGAGATGAAAATTTACATAATTCTCCTAATTTTACTATCATTCCTAGCTCCAGCAACAATGGATGGAATCAATTCCACTGACTCAATTTACCATATCTATGGTTGGACAATTATTGCTATTTCGATTTGGTATGGTTCAACCGTATTCAAAATCCTACCTGACGAAGAAAAGGATTCGAACGGTAGAATTCCATCAGCAGCTCGCTCGTTTTGGGTTTCTATGATCTATCTTGCGTTGATATTTGTCGTCGTAGTCTCGGCTAGCGCTGGGCAATTTGGCGCGGTTCTCGGCGCAATTCTAACGGTTGTAATCATCGGCCGCAATGAATTGAAAGCAAGAAAACAAATCAATCCATTTCAAACTGATTAGTCCCGAATGATTCAAACGCTGGATGCCTCGTTAAGCGAGTGGAGCGAAGGAGGAGTTAGCCATGAAAGAGAATGAACTAATCTTTGATTGGAATGCTGTTGATTATGAAATTAAGCGAAATTCATCAAATCATCCTCATGAAATTTGGTTCGATGATGAAACGCTTAGAGACGGTTTGCAAAGCCCTAGTGCAAGAAATCCAACAATTGAACAAAAGATCGAATTAATCGATTATATGGAAAAACTCGGTATTCAAAAAGTCGATCTAGGCCTACCTGGAGCAGGTCCTTTTCATGTTGGCCACATCGATTCGATGCTGGCTCACATGGGTGAAAATAGTTACGAATTACGCCCTGGATGTGCGGTTCGAACTGTAGTTGGAGATATCGAGCCACTCATCGATTTGCAAGCAAAACACGAACGGCAAATTCAGGCTAGTGCATTTTTGGGAACCAGCCCAATTCGTCAATATGCAGAGGGCTGGACGATGGAGCGAATCCTTTCAACCGCGGAAAAGGCTGTATCTTTCGCAGTCGACAACGATATCCCAGTGATGTTTGTGACCGAGGATACGACGAGAAGTAAACCCGAGGAAATCAAAGCGGTTTACACTCGAGCAATGGAACTGGGTGCTGACCGAATCTGCATCTGTGATACCTGCGGCCATGTTACTCCGAACGGTGTTCGAAAACTGCTAACATTCATTCAAGACGAAGTTATTCCTGATGCAGGATTCAAACGTCGTGATATCGAAGTAAATTGGCATGGACATCAGGACCGCGGGCTTGGAGTTGCTAACAATCTGGCCGCTGTCGAATCTGGAGCTGATGTCATCCACGGAACCGCTCTTGGAGTCGGTGAGCGAGCGGGTAATGCGCCGCTCGATCAAACCCTCGTCAACCTGTCATTGATGGGCGTGATAAATAACGATCTTACAGCCCTCAATGATTACATGAGAAAAGCACACGAATATATCGAAGTCGCATTACCACACAATTATCCTGTCTTTGGCGAAGATGCTTTTGAAACCGGCACAGGAGTACATGCAAGTGCAGTTATCAAAGCCATAAAAAAAGGCGACCAATGGTTAGCTGACCGTGTTTATTCAGGTGTTCCTGCTCAAGATTTTGGACTCAAACAAATAATTCGAATCGGTCATATGAGTGGGCGATCCAACATTATTTGGTGGCTAAAACAGAATGGGTTCGAAGCTGATGATGAATTGGTTGCTCATATGTTCGAGGTGGCAAAAAGTCAACGACGAATGATGACTGATGAAGAAGTAAAAACAACCATTGCTGAGTTTCAAGCATTATGAGCAAATTACTTACACCTACAGGGAACGACTAAAACCACTTCAAAGAGCAACATCGAATATGCGTTCCTCATTCGCAGTACTGACGATTCTTTTGCTTGCACCCGTATCTGGGATTGTCTCAGGTGATACAGCGCCTGAATTTGATTTGGAAATTGGCGAAGAGATGCTTCTTCCAACTTATTCACGCGCAGTTCAATTAGCGTTCGCACGTGTCTCTGAAATGGACCAATATTCGATTGAGACTCTACAATCGACCAATGATTGGCTTATCGTGACTCAAGTCCCAATCGAAAAACAATTTATGTTAATATCTGCACCTGAAGAGATTCGCGGTGCACCGATATTACGCGGTGCTTATATCTGGACTTTCGATGCACCGCTGGATGCAATCTCATCTCTAGAAGAATCATTATTTAGAGGTGAGATTGAATCTTTCTCGCCATTGGTCGAGAAGCAGCAAACACCTCGAAGCGCGCCGAATGATGAAAATTTTACCCAGCAATGGCACCTAGAAAACACCGGTCAAACTTGGGGAACGACTGGTGAAGATGCGAATGTAACTGGGGTTTGGGATTATTTCACTGGGACAGGTATTACCATCAGTGTCGTCGATGATGGATTGGATAAAGATCATCCAGATATCTCACCGAATTACTCTCCAACCCATTCCTATGATTGGTGCAATAATGATGCAGATCCAAGTCCTTCTGGTTGGAATGGACATGGAACAGCCGCAGGTGGTGTTGCTGCTGCCGCTGGCGATAACACAATTCACGTCGCTGGCGCTGCTTACGATGCTACAATCGCCGGCTCTACTCTAATTGCCTGTTGGGCTGGAGATGCGACAGAAGCAAACGCGCTAAGTTATCACCAGAATGACATCGATATTTACACAAATTCCTGGGGGCCTAGCGATAACGGACAAACTCTGGAGGGTCCAGGTCCTCTGACGTTAGCTGCGATGGAAGATGATGTTTACAATGGTCGAAATGGCGATGGAAACATCATTACTTGGGCAGCTGGAAATGGTCTTGATAATAATGATAATGTAAATTACGATGGCTATGCTAGTTCCAGATATACTATCGCCGTCGCCGCGATAACCCATTATGGTGAACAATCATATTACTCGGAGCCTGGGGCAAGCATACTCATCGCAGCCCACTCTAATGGTGATGGTGAAGGAATCACAACTACCGATATTCATGACGACCCTGATAATAGTTCAGACGATGCTGGATATGACAATGGAAATGTCACACACACTTTCGGTGGAACCTCCAGCGCTACACCACTGGCCGCTGGGGTAATCGCGCTAATTCTTGATGCAAATGGAAATTTGACCTGGCGCGACATTCAGCACGTTTTGGTTCAGAGCGTCAGAAAAAATGATGCATCTGATTCGAGTTGGGGAATTAATGGAGCGAACCATGATGTCTCCCACAAATACGGATTTGGGGCTATTGATGCCGGTGCTGCGGTCGCTCTGGCTCAGAATTGGACAAATGTTGACGAAGAAATGAATTCTACATTCGGCCCATACAGTTCTGCTACCACTATTCCTTCAAACTCAGCCTCATGGACCGAATTCACGACATCAGTTACCAACGATATGCAGGTTGAGAGTGTTGATGTTATAGTCGACATTGACCACCCTAGTCGAGGCAACCTCGAAATAGTTCTAGTATCACCAGACGGAACAGAATCTTGGCTGGCCGAGGAACACTCTGATAGCAATTCAGATTATTCGAATTGGATGTTCAATACCGTTCAACACTGGGACGAGGGAGCATTGGGAACTTGGACTCTGAAAGTTAGAGACGATACAGCCGGATCAGCGGGAACGCTCAACTCATGGGAAATGATTCTACATGGAATTGATATCGATCTCGACCATGACGATGATGGATTGAGTGATGAGAACGAAACTAATCTTTACGGTACCGATCCTTACAATGCAGATACCGATAATGATGGCTTGAATGATTACGATGAAATCGTCATTTATGGAACAAACGCTACAATGCCTGATACAGATTTGGATGGGCTTTCTGATTCGATTGAAATCTCAGTTTACTCGACCGACCCGTTAGATTCCGACTCTGATGACGACGGATTATCCGATGGGTTAGAAGTCAATTATTGGTCGAGCGACCCACTGGTATACGATGCTGATTCGGATGGTGATTTATTCTACCATTTTGATGATTGCGATGACAATAATCCGGATATAAACCCCGGCAAACCGGAGAAATTGAATAACTATGATGATAATTGTGATGATTATATCGATGAAGGGTTCAATTTCACCGACCGAGATAACGATGGATTACGGGATTGGCCAGAATACCATATTCATGGCACTGATTATCAAGATTCAGATACGGATAATGATGGTTTGAGCGATGGTGAAGAAGTCAATACCTATGCAGCTCTTGGTGCCAATCCATTAATCGTAGATGCAGATGCGGATGGGGACGGCTGGTATTGGTTCCAAGATTGTGCGGATAATGACGAATATAGATCACCTGGTCTGCCAGAAATCCTCGATGGAATCGATAACGATTGTGATTTTATCGTCGATGAAGATTTTTGGTCAATCGATACCGATAACGATGGATTGTTTGATTACGATGAATATCATAATTTTTCTACAAATCCGAACGATGGAGATACAGATGATGATGGATTACCAGACGGATCTGAAATCAACACCTACGCGGATTTGGGGGCAGATCCATTAGTTCCAGATGCAGATGATGATTCGGATGGCTGGTACTGGTTCCAAGATTGCGATGACAATGATAACGAGCGCTCGCCATCTATCGCTGAAATGCTAGATGGAAAAGACAATGATTGCAATGATGAAATCGACGAAACTTTTCATGATACCGACCACGATACAGATGGATTATCTGATTATGATGAATTTCACCTTTACAATACAGACTACATGGCAGTAGATTCTGATGAAGATGGCCTGACCGATGGCGATGAAGTAATCGTCAGAGGATCTAATCCCAATTCTTACAATTATGACAAGGATGAAGATACCTTCTACGATTACGAAGATTGTCAAGACCTAGTTCCAGAAATCAATCCAGCCGCTAATGAAATTTGGAATGGATGGGATGATGATTGTAACGACCTCGTCGATGATAACCTTGAGCGAATAAATTTAGTTTACACCTCACCACAATATGGTTTGCCTAGCACATGGGATGCTGTAAATGAAACTCTAGTGATTGGAATTAACGGAATTCCGTCACAAATCGAAACTCAAATTACTTGGACAATCAATGGATATAATTTGCAAAATAACCTTTCTTCGGAAGATACAAGGATCGATATTCTAGTTCTTGATTGTGACCGCCAGATCGATGAATTAACTGCTATCCTGTGTTCGAATGGGTCGTCGCCACAAACGATACAAGCTGTTATGATTGACTCAGGAATTACGACGACATTTTCATGGGAGATTCAGATGGATATTTGGATTCCACCACAGACTTTCAGCGAGAAAATACTTGGGTTGTTAACATCAAGTTTAGGAATAGCGATTATTTTAGTATCCTTGTTGACCATTCTAGGTATTACTGGAGTCGGAATTTTACGCCTTAGACATACGAGGGAATTGAAGGACGCATATTCTGCTTACAAGATCACACCCCAAAGTGGAGACCTGCCTGCTGAACATCGAAGATACGAATTACCCTCTGCACCAGATATTTCGGCGATGGTTCAGTCAATAGACGAGACTATCGTTTCGCCCCCACCCCTAGATTTGCCTTTACCTCCCCCCGCAACACCGGATAATACGCCGACTATTCCAGCTAGAGTACCGATCACAAAGGATGTTTCTGAAAATGATGATGAAATAGTTGAATTAGTCGATTTGCCTTCTCGAATCGTCGATGATTCTGATGAAAATTGATTATTTCAAATCCAAATGAATAGGATTATTCAGATTCTTCTTCGATGTCTAAACCACTCTGATGACCCCATTCAGCATCGGGAGAACCACCAGACCATTCACCCTCGATTGCAATATCTTCGACATCATCATCCTCTCTCCAAGGCGGTTCGCCATCCGAACCGCAAATAATCAAACACCCTTCTATATCGAGACGTTTTCTGAGAGTTTTTACCCCACGGACAACTGGTAGCAGGTGTCCAATTGGCGTTCCTGCGGTAACGAATGGGTGGGTGGCGGTACCAATCAATAAACCACGTGATGGGGTGTGAATATTGTGAGATTCACCCGGACATTCAGGATCGGTAACCGTCGCAACAATCTCGCCCTCTTCGACGAAGCTTCCAGCAGGGGCGAGAACATCTAGCAAGCCGCCTTGATCGGAGCGAATCCAAGTCGAGCCTGAGGCGATTAATCGAAATGGCGGCCGACTCGGATAGCCAGGAATCATTCGAAGGCTTCGTAAAACATTCAAAACACCGTAAATTGCAACTTGAACGGATTCAGGATCGGCTTCGTTTGAGCCTCCACCTTCGTAGGTTATACAGCCAATCTTAGCTTCATTTGCTGTCCTGCGAAGAGATCCTTTAGGCCCAACGGTGTCGAGAATCGCTTCGATACCGAAAGCTCTAGCGATTCGATTGGAGCGGGGGTGAGCTAAATTTGCACGAATTTGGGGCATATTTGTTCGACCTGGGGCTGCAGTATGCAAGTCGACAATATGGTCTGAACCCTCGATGAGAGTATTCCATATCCGGTTAGCAACACGAGAAGTTGTATTACTATCTATTCGGCCAGGAAAGTTTCGATTCAAATCACGACCGTCGGTAATATATCGACTCTGACGACGATATCCAGGTAAATTGACGATAGGAACAATCCTCAACGTCCCAGTAAAAACAGATGGATCAATATCCTTGTCTTCACCGAGAAAATTCGGACCACAAAGATAGGTCAGAGCCAGTGGTCCAACCAATTCATTTCCGTGAATGGCGCCCAGTACTGTCACAACAGGACCTGGGCGAGTTCCGTGAACAATCGTCACTGGAATCGGCCAAGATTCACCTATTTCCACATCTAATAAATTGAATTCAACCTGACGAATTGTTCCTGGTTTGATTCGTTTTCGCGCGAAAATATGGTTTTTTTGACCAGAATCTCGCGACCATTTTTTTGGAGTCGGTGATTTTTTTTTAAGTGCTTTCTCAATCTCTTTACGTCGCTTAGGAGACAATTGATTTGCGACCTTCAACGGTGCATGGCGCCGACGCTTCGCTCGAGGAGCTGGGCTCTCAACAGTCTCTCCATCAGAGGAGATTTCCCCATCTACGTCTACAGACAACGATGGTGCCAGAAGGTCATTAGATTAAGAGGATGCGTTGTAGAAATCTATGGAATGATTCAATTCCTTAACCCTCTTGTGATCAATCATGGCAGATGCTGATTCGCTTTCGGTTCAAGAAAAACATGCACCAAATAGCATATGTTTCGGCTGTGGTCCAGCAAATAAAAAAGGTCTGAAAATTAGGTCGATGAGAACAGAAAGTGGTCTGGAATTAGAATTCTCCCCTAAATTAGAGCACCAAGCATTTCCTGGAATGATCAATGGCGGCATCATCGGAACATTACTCGATTGCCATGGAAATTGGACGGCTGCAATCGCATTGATGGATCAATCTGGAGATTCACATCCACCTTGTACGGTCACCGCCTCCTACTCGATAAAACTGCGGCGACCAACACCTATTGGCAAGACTCTGAAAGTAACTGCAAATGTCAGTGAAATGGGAGATGACCGAGCGAAGGTCGAAATGGTACTTTGGGCGGATGGGAAAGTTTGTGCAACTGGAGAAGGACTTTTCGTAGCTGTGACAGATGGCCACCCCGCTTACCATCGCTGGAACTAATCCGGCACGACATCCTTTAGAACAGCCAATTCTGAGTATATCCGTGGCGCACTCCAACGATGGCTCAGAAAGGCGAGTCGATTCCTTAGGACTATCCAAAAAAATTGTCGAAATGCTTCGAGATGAATGGGGCATTGAGAATCTGTTTCCTCCGCAGGCAGAAGCACTGCCTGCGGCTCTCGCGGGAAAGAATTTGATGTTGACAATTCCGACTGCGAGTGGAAAATCACTGGTAGCACATCTGACTATTGCTCATAGGTTAACTACAGATTTAGAGGGACTTCGCGCGCTTTATATCGTCCCATTGAAGGCTCTCGCGACTGAAAAAGTTCAGGAATTACGCGAAATTGGAGATGTGGTTGGATTGCGCGTCGGCCTCGCGATAGGTGATCGTGAGGGTGAAACAGGTACAATCGAAGATTGCGATATTCTTGTTTGTACGAGTGAGAAATTAGATTCTTTACTTCGTTCTCGCTCGGAATTATTGAATAAAATTGGTATCTGGGCGCGGGCCTACACTTGAGGTATTACTCTCAAGGATTCGTCATCAACGACCCGATGCCCAAATTATTGCCCTTTCGGCTACTGTTGGAAATTGTGAACAATTAGCAAATTGGCTCAATGCAGAATTAATTCAATCAGATTGGAGGCCGGTCACACTTCATTCTGGAACATTGACAGGTCTCGATGTTAGAATACATCGCATCGATGGAACCGGGGAAGAAGAATGGCCAGAACCTAGAGAAATTCAAGGAATAACAACCCGATCTCTACAAGCTGCTTTGGACGATACAGTCCGAGTCGGAGGGCAATTGTTAGTATTCGTAAATTCACGCGCGAGTGCCCAGAAAGAAGCCCGTGAATTAGGCAAACACATCAGAAAGAAAATTTCTGATCAAGACCCTATTTATGACCCTGATTTATCCGATAAATGGAATGATTTAGCTGATTCATTAACCCGCAGAGAAGATACATCTGCAATGGGTGGTCGGCTCGCTAACGCTATTCGTGGTGGAGTTGCATTCCACCATGCAGGGTTAACTGGAGGACAACGGAAAAAAGTCGAAGAGGCATTCAGAAATGGAGACATTTTTTGTATCATTGCCACACCTACACTAGCCCAAGGGGTGAACCTTCCAGCTCGACGAGTGGTAGTTCGAGATGTTCGACGCTGGAATACCGCAGCAGGCCGAACCCTACCGATGCCTGTGATGGAAATTCGACAAATGATGGGACGTGCAGGCCGGCCGAAATACGATCGGGTTGGAGATGCCTGGATACTTG
Organism: Methanobacteriota archaeon; assembly: GCA_004195515.1. Taxonomy (GTDB): domain Archaea; phylum Thermoplasmatota; class Poseidoniia; order Poseidoniales; family Poseidoniaceae; genus MGIIa-K1. The sequence goes on from PSPR01000046.1 coordinate 19,965, forward strand.
CTAAGAATAAAGATGAAGAATTCGATTTTATTGAACAATTCTTGCTCAGTGAACCCGAAGACATCACTTCGAAACTAGCTAACCCCACTGCTCTTCGACCAGAAGAAGACCCGGCTCTGTTGATGCATGTACTTTCGATGATATCTACGGGTGGAATGAATGATCGTGACTCACTTGATCGATTCTTCAACAAAACTTTCCTCGCGACACATATGGATACAGAGGTTCTCGCCAGCAGAATAGATGAGGTCATCTCTTGGCTGGCTAAAAATGAAATGATCACAAAAGAAGGAGAATCAGAAGAGGTTAGAAAAAGAATTCTCGCCGATGACCAAATCGAGTTGTTGACAGAAGAATGGGAAGATGATTTACCATCTTGGGCAAATTCAGCCTCATCGCTTTCCGGGCTTGACATTGCAAAACAATCATCCGTTAGTCAACCTAAACTCACACCTAGAAAAGGACCAGCGATTTTCGGGTTCAAAAAAGCAAATACTTTCGAATTTGAAGAACCTGAAGTACCAGAATTGCCAACGATGACCTATCGAGCAACAATTCTGGGTGAAAGAGTATCACGCCTTTATCTCAACCCTATTTCTGGAAGAATTCTCAAGGATGGATTGACGGTGGCGATGAAAATTCTAACCGGTGAAAATGCTCAGGGTCAAGTTTCACCGATGAGCTTCTTACATCTCGTTGCTTCAACACCTGATTTCATACCATTATGGCCGAGAAAAGGAGATTATGACGCAATTCAGGCTTCCTTACATGGCCATCAAAGAGAGTTTCTCACCGATTCTTTCGACCTCGATGAAGAAAATCGAATGAAAGGTGTGCTAGTTTTACAATCATGGATAGAAGAATCAAGTATGGGCGGTATAGAAGAGGAGTGGGGAGTTCAACCAGGCGATTTACGTGGACGAGTGGAGCTTGCTGAATGGCTATTATTCGCTGCTAGGAGTATTTTAGCTAATGATGAGGAATTATCATCTATGGATAAAACCGCTCATAGAATTTTAGTCGAATCTATAGATGAAATTCATCGACGTATTCGATACGGATGCAAAGCAGATCTTCTCGGATTAGTCGCACTCAGAGGAGTCGGAAGGGTCCGAGCTAGAGAGATGGAAAATTTGCTCGGGGTTTCGAACGCTGCAGATATTGCAGAATTAACTGAAAAAGATAAATCAAAATTATCCGATCTTAGAGGATGGAGCCCAAAGCTAGTTGAAAATTTGATGACGACCGCCGGACGAGCGATTCGTCGAAAAAAATGAACACTAGACTTCTTCAAGCAAAGGCCATCGGGAGTCGTGGATGGTAATCACCCAGTGCCATGGTTTCCTGCATGGCCGATCAAATTTTCTGATGAAATACAAAATCCACTGGATATTGTATCTCTATTCGATAAATGGCGTCCAAATGACCGCTGGCTCTTAATGGCGTATGAAGCAGCAGCCAGCGAAGTTCACCTCTGGACTACATGGTTTGCAGTAAGGCGTCTCGAAGAAAAAAATAAGATGGTTGCGAGAAAAACTGATGCTGAATTTCTGAGATTGATAGCCGGGACGAGACAGATTAAAATTGCGTTTGATAGAGCTGGTTTACAAATTGGAGATACTGCTGCTTGGATTCTTTACTTGCCTGAATTTGAGATTTCAACTACATTTGGACAGACTGAAATCGAACGAGAAATTTACAATAATAAACAATTAGATGCTGAGAGATTATCTGAGCAATTGAATTCTCAAATATTACCCCAGAGGCCATTTCCAAATGAGGAAGGATTGGTTCGAATAGGAGCAATAATGGAAGGAGAAAAAATTGCTCCGAACAAGTGTGAAGATGCGTATTTATTACATTCTGCGATGAGCGATTTTTAAGAAAAAAATCTAACTCCGTATGGGTCAAACTGATAGGGGGAAGCGGAGAGCGAAGGATAGGGATGACATGTCAAAATTCTATGGATTCCGAAAATGCACTTATTGTGAAATTGAATGTACTCCTGGAAATTTTGTAGACCATCAATCAGAAAGATTCTGCTCAGCATGCTGGGTGCAGCATGAAAATCCGCAGCACCCTGACCTAGAGGCGATTAGAGAAAAAGTGAAAACTGCTGCAAATACATGGAAATTTACTAAAAAATCAATAGATGAATACAAACTTCCAAATGGCCCACATCCGGTAAAAAATTAAAGTGGTTCCATGTCAGTTATACCGTCTGATTTTGATGCTACCGAATGGCAAAATATCGAGCCGTTCATGAGGGAATTGAAGGAACGAAAACTCAGTTGTTCGAGTTGTCTAGAAAAATTTATTCATGACAGGTCATCTCTTGGTGAGTTTATTTCTGAGGCTCGTGCTAGAATTTACATCAAAATGACATGTTATGTCGATGATAAAGAAGTACAGAAGTCTTGGATGGATTTTGTCGAAAATATCGAACCGAAATTATCTGAATATAGTGATATTTTGAATAGAAGAATTATCGAACATCCATCAGTCGGCGATCTACCCGAAAAATATTCAGTAATGCTTCACGGTTTGAAGACCGATATCGATATTTTCCGAGAGGAAAATATTCCTCTAAGAACTCAAGATACAAAATTAGTAACTGAATATAATGAAATCTGCGGCGTTCAAACCGTTCAATTTGATGGTGAAGAAAAAACTTTTTCGATGATGGCAATTTACCTGGAAAATACTGACAGGACAGTTAGGGAAGCAGCGTATCGTGCAATCGATGAAAGACGGATGCAAGATGCTGAACGTATTTCAGAAATATATGATGAATTAATTCAAATCCGGCACCAAACCGCTCTGAATTCTGGATTTGAAGGATTCCAACAGTATATGTTCGCAGCAATGCATAGATTTGATTACACGATTCAAGACTGTTTAAAATTCCACGATTCAATTGAAGCAATCTGCCAGCCTCTTCGGCATCAAAATGATGAGAAGAGGCGTACAACGCTCGGATTGGATTCCTTACGTCCATGGGATCTCTCTGTCGACATCCTCAGTCGGCCACCACTCGCTCCATTCAATGAAGTCAACGAAATGGTTGAAGGATGTTCAAATATATTCCACTCAATGTCCGATGAATTAGGATGTTTATTTGATGAATTAGATGCAAATGATTGCCTCGATTTAGAAAGCAGAAAAGGAAAGGCTCCTGGAGGATACCAATATTATTTGCAAAAGAGTCGCTTGCCATTCATTTTCATGAACGCAGCAGGGACTCAAAGAAATGTCGAAACGATGATTCACGAGGCTGGTCACGCTTTCCATTCATTCTTTTCAGGACATCTCGAACTCATGCATGAGCGTGACGCTCCTATCGAATTCGCAGAAGTCGCATCGATGTCCATGGAATTAATGACACATCCACAGTGGGAGGAATTTTACAATCCGGAAGAAGCAAATCGCGCAAGACGTGATCATTTAGAAGGAATTATTTCTTTCTTACCTTGGATGGCGACAATCGATTCATTCCAGCATTGGATTTACGCCAACCCAGGACACACTAGAGAAGAACGAATTTCCAAATGGTTGGAGATTGGAGAAAGGTTTGGCGCAAAAATTGACTTTGAGGGTTTTGAAGAATCTAGAATCGTTTCATGGCAACGACAAGGCCATCTTTTCGGAGTTCCGTTCTATTATGTTGAATATGGGATTGCTCAACTAGGTGCTTTACAGATGTGGCAATTCCATCGTCGAGATGAATCGGACGCCCTCTGTCGATACAAAGCTGGTCTATCCTTGGGATACACGAAAGGGTTGACTGATTTATTTGATGCGAGTGGGCTGAAATTCTCGTTCGAGCAAGAACATTTAGAGAACCTCATCAATGAGGTCAACACTGCTCTCGATGAACTTCCTGCATGACCGATATCATCACATGGTTAGGCCGATAGCATCGGTGAGGTGGTCGTTTGAGCGAGATAAAGGAATTGAATTATTTTCAAAAAATTCAACGTTTTAGCTGGAATGCTAGAATGTATTTACTTCATGTATTTGGCATGGATGTTATCCATGGTGCTTGGGAAGTGCTCTTCAATCTCTACTTGCTTCAACTTGGGTTTGGAATCGAATTTATTG
>PSPR01000047.1 GCA_004195515.1 Methanobacteriota archaeon
GCGGTTATTCTGTGGAGGGCCACCGGAATGAACGTGCATATTTTCGAATCGGTACCTGGAATGGGGGCAGGATTTGCTGCTCACTTCATAATGGTATTCAAGAATAAGGATCCTTGGTTAATGGAGCGAATCCCACAGCCAAAAAAGATTGCGGCAGGCTTTGGAGCAATATTATTAATAATTATTCCAACAGAAGTTTATTATCTATATAATGAGCCATCACAAGCCGAAATCATTGATAGTGATTCGATGTGGAATCTGACCGTGGAATTTGAGCCTCACTTCGAAGAGCAGGTAATCAATATCGGTGATGGATCGACTGAGAGTTTTCAATTCAGCATCCCAGCCGATGCGGTCGGAGTCTCATTCCACCTCAATTATTCGGAATCCAATGAAGGAGGGATAGGTAGTCAATGTGATAATGTGGAATCGAGTTATGATGACACGAATGTCCCCAGCGAATTCAGAGTCATGTGGAACCTGCAGAACATTACTGGACAGAACTGCGGTGAGAATCTCTTGGGAGGCATCGCTACATGGAATGGATTCGTTCAGACCAACACCTATGAGAACCACCAGATTACAATCGCTGAACTAACTGTGGAGAAGGATGCTGGTGAAATCATCTTCGATGTCAAAGTGGACGTGAATCGAGCGTTTATTACCAATGGAGATAGCGGAGAGGAGATTACCTTGATGATGCGTTACAACACGCTAGTCTCTTATGATTTAACTGAGGCTGAATGACATTCCTTCTTTGCCTACTTTCCAACCTAGTTCTGTTACCGGTGTATCATCTCTACACAATGGATTTGTGTGGTTTAGGTGAATGAATACTACCTCGCCGTCCTCTTCTCGCTTTTGCCCTAACAATTCTAGAGTTTGTTCAACAGGTGGGTGTGGCACTTCACTTTGGTCTCGGTGACCAAGCTCATCGCTTGAGAAAAAAGTGCCATCCAATAATGCAATATCAACATCTAATCCCTTTAACCAATCTCTAAGATCCATCCCATTCAGAGTCTCCTCCCAAGAATCGTGGTCAGGCAAAAAAAGCAAGGTTTTTTTGGCTCGGATCAAGAAAGCATGCATATCGGATAATTCGGCTCGATGTGGTATCTTTATCGCTTCAACCTTCACTCCAGGAAACTGGATTGGGGTTGTGATCAATTCTGGTCGAAACACTCCTTGTTCAATCATCAAATTCCAATTCGGTGTCAATTCTATCAATTCGTGCATCCTGTCAGAACAATATAACGGAATCCCAGATGCATTCATTGTTTCTCGTCCAAATAATCCAAGTCCATCAACATGACCAAAATGGGCGTGTGTCAAGAATAAGGAGTCAATTTTTTCGACATCCCACAGGGCTAATTGCTGACCCAAATGACGAGTTGCTTCGAATAAATGCGAATCTCCATTGGCATCAGTTAAGCCAATACTAACAGGATACCTCGCAAATTCTACATTCGAACAACATGAATCGCGGCAACCTACTTGAGGGACTCCTCCATCTTGAGCCGAACCTAATAGAACGACCTCGACCATCTAAAGCTCAACTCAAATTTTACGGACCCATTGACGGGTCGCTGGGTCACGTGCGTACCAAGCCCCACTCGCTGCGGGAAATTCTAGCCACTCGTTACCGTCGGCTCTCATCGAGCCAACATCCGCAATAGTCGGTGCGGTTGGTACGGCAGGAGCTGCAGCCATCAAAACCGGTTGAACCGCTTGGTAAACCGGCTTCTCTGGCTGGTTATATGCGGGCTGAACAGGCATTGAATAAGCGGGTTGAGCAGGTTGAGCAGGTTGAGCAGATTGAGCAAACATATCTGGCATTGCTGGTTTTGCGTTCATATTCGGCATCGCTGGCTTATCCGGTGATTGTTGTGACCAGTCGGTCTCATCTTTTCCACCGCGCTTTGCTATAACCAATCCAATAATTATGATCAGTAGAATAATTCCTCCGCCTATTCCACCATAGGTCACTAACGAAGACGAGCCGGCATCGCTATCATCTCCTGCAATATCAGGGCATTCATCGCTTCGGTCACCAACACCATCACCATCGGTATCGTTCCACTCGTACAAATCATCCGGGAATGCATCGATTGCATCTGAGTAAAGGTCGCCATCTCGGTCTGGGCAACCTACTTCTCCCCCGAGTTCGGAGGTACCATATACTGCTGGGCAATCATCAAAATTATCGGCATATCGATCTTTATCGCTATCGATCCATTTTGCTGAATCCATTGGGAAAGCATCGGCCCCATCTGCGGGTTCCCAAGTTCCTGGGAATGGATCGGAGTAACCATCACCATCGGTGTCTATACATCCTTGGCGATCTTCAGTTGAATTACCCCAATCATCTGGGCAAGCATCATTCCCATTGGCGAAGCCATCGTCATCGTCATCCAAGTGTTCATCTGCATCGAATGGGAAGGCATCCATGAAATTCGCCCAGCCATCGGCATCGCTATCTGGACATCCATAAATCTCTTCTCGATAGGAAGAACCTTCTTGCAATGGGCAATAATCTTGGTCTTTAGCAAAAGGATAAAATTCACCTGGCCAAGATTCAGTTCGGTCGGTCCAACTGGAATTACCCCAATTATCACCATAACCATCTTCATCCCAATCGGCCCATTGAGTTGAATCAGACGGGAATGCATCGGCTCCATCAATGATTAAGAATACATCATCAGGGCTGGAATATCCATCACTATCGAGATCGAGGCAACCGAATCGGTCAAGAATCGATGTACCTGTGATCGAAGGACAAGAATCCGGATTATTACCATCCATATTATCACCATAACCATCATCATCAGAATCAAGCCATTGGGTTGGGTCTTGCGGCAAGTCGTCATCATTATCTGACCAGCCATCACCATCTTGGTCAGGGCAGCCAATCGAGCCGCCAAGAGTGGAATTACCAGATGAATCAACACAGGTATCCTCAATATCGGCCCAGCCATCACCATCTGTATCTGGACAGCCTTGATACGAACCAAGGGTTGAATATCCTGAAATCTTTGAACAATCATCTGATGAATCGGAGAATCCATCATCGTCGTCATCGCTATCCTCGTCAGCATCTCTGCAGCCATCGCCATCAATATCGTTCTCGGTGGTTGAGACCCACCAATTCCTTGGAGCGTCATATGCTGTGTTCACACACATGTCATTGACATCTTCGACGCCGTCATTGTCGTCATCGCTATCTTCAACATCGTCTTTACAGCCATCATTATCGTAGTCTGTAGTTGAATCGCTAGTCCAATTCCATGCGCCACCGCGTGGGCAATCATCGCCGGAATTATCGGTGATTCCGTCGTTATCATCATCGTAATCACATTCATCGCCATCCGAATCGCCATCGCTATCATATTGCAAGGGGTTATTATCGGTCGGGCAATTATCCAAATGGTCTGCTACACCGTCGGCATCTGCATCTTGATTCATTATTGGATCTACTATCCAAACGAAGAGGTCAAGACCGGCTGATGATGTGATTGTTTGGCTTCCTTTGGTTATACTATTCTGAAAAGAACCGGAGACTCCAATGGAATCACTATCGTTAACCGCCATTGAACCGGGAATATCGAACGAGGTTCCACCTAATCGCTCCGACCATTGCCAATTCCCGGCGCTATCCAATTGGGCTAGGTAAATATCACCGTCACTAGCACCACCTGTTGCAGTTAGAACATCGGGGCCGATATTGATCGAACCAGAAATGAAACTGCTGATGATGACATCGCCGGACGATAAGACATCGACCGATTGCACAAATTCTTGAGAACCAGAGCTTCCAATCGATTTGTACCAATCAAAGGTCCCTGTTTTTAGGAACTTCACCAAATAACCATCGCCATTCCCACTATCGGTCATGGTTTGGGTTTGACTCAATGTAACTACATCAGAGAAGTATCCAGAAATGAGTAAATCATCATTAATATCGATTGCAAGGTCAAATGGGATATTTTGGTTTCCAAATGAACTCGATATTCCGTATACGTCTAGAACTGCGCCGTTGGGATCATTTTTCACGATAATTGTGTCTCCTGAACTGCCAGTTGTGTATAATTTGTTTCCTGTGTCAAATGTTCCAGTCGTAGTTCCTACCACCCACACATTACCCATTGAATCTGCTGCAACTTGTGAGCCGGCATTAGTTCCCGAACCGCCGTAGACAAATACCTGAGTATTTGCGCCATTCATCGCATCCATTTTTGCGAGAAAATATGAAGTATTAGTCGAAGTAATTGTATTTGAGCCAAAATTTGTCTCGCCTTTGTGTGAACCGGTAACCCATACTTCTCCAGTTAAGGTTGAGGTTACACCGAAAATCCTTGAAGTTTCACTATTATTATTACTAGCTGTTTCGAATCCATGAGCCCATTTCCATTGGCCTGTTTGGTCAAGCATTGCAACAAAGCCATCACCGTATGGACTAGGGTTTGCTAATTGGGTTGAGCCAAAACTTACAGCTCCTGCATAAAGACCAACAACCAATGTTTCTCCCATGATAGTTGTTGATATCTCATCGATAAATATGAGCCCATTACTGCAATCTGGCTGTGCAGCCCATTGCCAAGCCCCCGTGGAATCCATCATTGCAATATAGGAATCCGCTGGATAATTGCTATTATATGGTGAGTTTGCAGTCAATGTTGTTTGACCAAAGGTAAGAGCGATTCTGGTATCGTCAGCAATAATCCAGCCGCCTGGTACAGCTGCAATATGTGAAGCATTAACGTGGCCAGCCGAGCTTCCTTCAGTGATCAATAACACCGGTTCGGAATCGGCAAATGACATGGCTTGTTCTTTTAATTGAGTTGTACTCTCGGTTGGAATAATCGAGTTCAATAAGAGAGCGACGATGAGAAGACTCAAGCCGGTACGGTTACGCATATCTGATTGCTCAAGCCCTAAGGTGATGAATGCTTTGCATCTACGCTTTTGTAAACAGTTTGAGAAACACTATCAAACACCCAACTGGTGCCATCGGGGTTTTCCTTTATGTTAGCAGGCACCAACACGTCGTACTCAATTACTTTTTTACTTTCTTCTTCGAATTTCCACCAATGTAAAAGCTCACCCATCCCTTGATTATGAGTGCGCCGTTCGCTCAATAATTTTCCAAAATCTGGCTCCTCGACCGAATCGAGTAAATATTGAGATAGTGCCGGGATTCGCTCGAAAAGTTCTATCGAATTCAGGATAGAAAACCCGCCACATCGTAGCACCCAGCGCTCGATTTTGTCTTCACCAGGACCTTTGAGCAGCCCTTTGACATGATACAGAGTGGCGGGGATCAAAATTGGTTTTGTGATCGATAAATCTATTTCGTGGTGGATTTCTGAGGGTTTGAGAACGAATGGTCCCGGCCCATCGAATAACCCTTTTTCTGTTTCTTGCTCAACGATTATTTCTTGAGGATCGAATAATTCCAAAGTTCCGCCCAGAATTCCCATCCCAAGGAATTCTGCCAGATCTTGTTTTGACCAAATAATTAACTCTCGCCCGACCCTAACCGGTACATCGGCGCGATCAAAAGTTAATTCTCTTAGAGATATCAGCAAATGAATTCCCCGTGGCGCATCAAATAACCAAGATTCTACCGAGGGTAAGTCGATTGGGGCAAACCCATCCCCGGTTGACCATACCTCCATTCCAGGTTTGAGACCTAATTGTAATTGGTTTGGGTCAACATCGATCAATCGGCCTAACCAACCGATTAGGCCAGGCGAAATAATTGGGCTTGCTCCAAGGTCAAGGCTCACGCCCAACCTCTCCAGTAAGCGGGTCAAATCCGGCGCCATATTGGCTCGGCTATGACTTATTATCCTTGAGTGTTCACTCTAGGTTTGCTCTTAAGGTTAACAATTCCGAGTCCCCAGCGTCGACCACGGTGATGGTCGAGATACTGAAAGGCTTACCCGATGCAACACCAAGGTCACGGTTGACCATATTGGTACGGTGCATTGTAACCTCTGGGTGCTTTGCAGCGAGGTTATCGATGTAATCCTGAGGACAGTTAGCCGCTAAGATAATACATTTCGCGTCACCTTTAGCACAAGCGTCTTGAGCCTGTCGTTGTCCATACAGTAGGGTTCCAGTTGTTTTTGCTAGCTTTAATTGTCGGCTGATATCCATTATTCATTCCTCCACTTTCGTTTCTCAATGACCAGAGTGATCTCACTCTGGAATGTAGTATAGTTGAACCGAACCAGTTCCAAGACTGATCGGTTGTCCAACGATGATGTTTTCCGCAACACCGGTCAAGTTATCTCTTTCACCGATAATTCCAGCCTTCAAAAGGTGGTTGACGGTTACTTCGAACGCAGCACGAGCCAGGATGGAGTGTTTGGTTCCAGAGACACCGTGACGACCGATTGCACGGACTTCACCTTCGCTGGTCATTACATCGGATACGACTAGTAAGTGACGTGGGTCAACCTCTAATCGAGCACCGTCTAGAGTCAATTGCAATTCGTCAATAATTGCTTGACGAGCAGCTTCAATTCCGAGGTATGCAAAGATTTCAATGATATTATTGGTATATGTTCGAGCTCGGTCGATTCCTTCCATGTCGGAGACACGAGAAAGATTAGAACCGAGGGTTGATAGATAGTACTCGCCGGTTTTATCGTCGAGTTGAACATTTGCCCGCTCAATACCTGGAATTCCCTTCAAACGCAAATCCTTGATTTTATCTTCAAGTTGTAATAGTTCGGTATAAGAAGGTGGGTTTTCTGCCAAATTCTTCATTTCATCTTCGGAAGTAATTCCTGGAATCAATGTTAGGTTAGACGGATTCTTCTCCTTGTCCGCATGAACATAAAGACGTAGAGCACGCTCTAGTTTATCCTTTACTTCCGCACCGGTTATTCCTTTTTGCTTCATTGCACCCTTTTTGAGCTTTAGAACCAACCGGCGTTGTGCGACGTCGGTTTCGATGTCAGCAATATTAACCGTTGTTGAAATTTCAATCGATGCTGCAAGTTTTCTTGCTGCCTCAGGTGAATTCCTATCGGGGTTTAGCCTGATGGTCATAGTTGGGGTTTTGGGGACTTTACGTGCATCGACAATCTCGATGATACGTGGTAGACCTTGAGTGACGTTTACAGTCGCAACACCAGCATAGTGGAAAGTACGCATAGTCATCTGGGTTCCAGGTTCTCCAATCGATTGAGCGGTAATTACACCTGCTGCTTCATAAGGATCAATCTTGGCGATATCCTGTGCATGGTGAGCCTCTGCGACGACAGAATCCGCTTGCTTCTTGGTCAACTTTTTCTTTTCACGCAAGTGAATCGCTTCGGTCAAATCATGGAAGGTTTGCTGTGTGAATTTATGTCCTGCACGGTCTGCGGCTTCTTCTAGCGCTTTGAATACTGCATCATCTGCATGTACGTCACGGTAGGATTCAAGTTTTGCTTCAGAATCGTAAGTCTCCAATTCCAAAACGGTCTTGGCAGTTCTACGACGGCGAGAAGCACGGCGTAGACGAACTGAGGTTGTAGCAGAATTTCCTTCACCACTAGCACGGTTTGGTGCGTTTGCACCGGTGATGATTCCGTGGATTCGTCCAGCGGTTTCAGAATCTGTTTCACAAATTTTTGCGATCTGTTGAGCAGAGAGGATTTTAACATCGTCCCATTTCTTATCATCGGCCAACTTGTGGGCGAATTCTTCAGGGACTAACATGTCCATTAGTTTCTTTTTGGTTGCGCTCTTAACTACCATCAAAGGTCACCTCCTGCTGCTGCTTCGGAATCTCCTTCGCCATAGCCAAGGTCGAAGTCCTTATCATCTGAATCTTTGTATTCTATATCTTTAATCTTGGAAGGTCCATCGGTTCCAAGTGCAGCATCGACGATAACATCGATGTTGAAAGGCTTTCCATGAACACCACGGGATGGATCGATTCCATCTTCTCCATAGGAGAATTGAATAATTCTGTCTGCGGTATTTCGCACCGAAAGTTGTCCATCATCGTAAACCTTCAGATCGTCCATTGCATTGATTAAACGGCGTTGCATATATCCGGATTTAGAGGTACGAACCGCAGTATCGACCAGTGATTCACGGCCAGATACCGACAGCATGAAGAATTCGGTTGGCTCTAGGCCACGCTTGAAAGATGAGGAGATGAATCCTTTTTCTTCTGCACCAAGTCCTCCACGTTGGAAGTGGGATAGAACTCTTTGGTGATAACCACGTTCAAGTCTTGCACCACGAACCTTTGCTTGACCGATAGAACCAGCCATCATAGTCAGGTTATCCATCGAACCACGTGCTCCAGAAATCGCCATGCTGACCGCTGCATTGGTCGAACCGAATTTATTCAGTTCATTCTTAGCAACGTCACCAGCTTTTTGCTTTCCAAGGTCGAGTAAAACCATGATGTTTTCTTCAAGGGTTTCCTTAGGTGTACGTCCTGGACGGGTTTCGTAGCCACGGCCATCCTTTCCGAATTTTCGTAGTTCTTCTTGAACCTCGTCGCGAGCTTCAGCATTGTGACTCTCAATTTCAGCAAGAGCTTCTGTAGATAAATCCTCATCGTCTATTCCGGTTGTGAAACCGAGTGCAGTACAAGCAGCGATAGTTAGTCTGGTGAAATCATCGAGGAATTTTGCACCCTCTGTTGGACCATTGGTTTGAACGATCGCATCGAGTAATCTTCCATCTTCAGCACCGATAGCTCTCTTATCGAGAGTTCCGCTAACCTGTCCATTCTTGACTACGACATCGTCATTGTTTCGACTCCTGAATCTCAAGTGGATATTATCTGGGATAACAACCGACATCAAATCGTCACCGTTGAAGTATTCTTGACCATCTTCGGTGTAAGTCTTTGGTAATTCACCGGTATAGGCGATAGATCCAAGAATTTCAAGGCCGTGGCGCTTAGAAATCTTTGTTCCTGAAGTACTCAACAGATATGCTCCAGAAATGTGATCGTGAATTCCACCGATAACCGCACCACCATATCGAGGGGTCAAGATATGCTCTTGAACACGCATAAGGATCTTTGCCTCTGCTCGTGCTTCCTCTCCTTGGATGATGTGCAAGTTCATCTCGTCACCGTCGAAATCTGCGTTATATGGGGTACAGACCGCAAGATTAAATCTAAAGGTCTTACCTTCCATGACTCTGACTTCGTGAACCATCATCGACATTCTGTGCAACGATGGCTGTCGGTTGAAGATAACAACATCTCCGTCGATTAAGTGACGCTCGACAAGCATACCTGGTCGAGGGTTTCCATGCATGTCCACGGTGGACAGCCTGTCTTCGACTCGGGTTCTCTCGCCCCACTCATTATCGGGTGAACCGCAATGAGGACAAGCGACATCGAGGTGTTCAGGGTATGCTTCGTCTGGATTAGCTAACTCCCATTTCCAGCGGTAGTGCATGACTGCACGAGGATCGTCTTCTTCCAAAGGATGTCCGTCGAGCCCTTCTCCGCTTAGGTTTGCAATGGTTGCTTCTTCATCGATAGCGTAGGTAACGAGTTCTTCGCCGCCTGCGACCGCTTCTTCTCTAGCGATGAATTTCTTCACTACCAATCCTGGTAGGAAGTTAGGTGCAGGTAGAACCTGATGTAGATCGAAACGGGTAGTTGTTTCTTCCATACATTCGGGGTTAAAACATCGGAATCCAGCATTGATCAATCGACTGCGTTGGTTGATACGAACACGACGGCCATCAGCACGAATAACGTAGTTAACACCAGGGTGAACATCTGGACCACGAAGAATCATCTGACGCATTTGTTCACGGTTACGAGTGGTAACACGGATCGGTACAGTCAATTCCTTTGCGATCTTGGTCGGTACACCGACCTCATTAATTCCAAGGTAAGGATCTGGTGAGATAACCGAACGAGCACAGAAGTTAACACGCTTTCCGCTCAGATTAGAACGGAATCGGCCTTCCTTACCCTTGAGACGCTGGGTTAGGGTCTTGAGGGTTCGACCAGATCGGTGACGAGCAGGTGGAATTCCACTGGTTTGGTTGTCGAAATAAGTAGTGATGTGATATTGTAATAATTCCCACAAATCTTCGACGATTAACTGAGGCGCTCCAGCGTCACGGTTTTCACGAAGGCGTTGGTTAATTCGCAATACATCGACCAATTTGTGAGTCAAATCGTCTTCGGATCGGTCGCCAGAGTCGAGGGTAATCGATGGGCGAACGGTGATTGGTGGAACCGGTAGAACCTTGAGAATTATCCATTCTGGTCGGTTGACCTTATCCATTCCTACGAAGATCAAATGTTCATCAGGAATTCCGGATAACCATTCACGGATATCTCTTGCGTTAAGCTTGCGCTCGACCTCTTTTGCACCGCCTTGGGCAGTGATTTTCTCCTTGAAGGTGGTCGGTTTGTCTAAAACGATCTTACCTTGTTGGTTTTTGCAATGCATACAGATAGTTCTCTTGGTCCCCGAGGTAATCTTCTCGATTTCCTTGATGATCTTTGCGAATTCGGTAGAACCGACACCGTGCTTGATAATCAGATCACGTACACGGGAACGGTAGAAGTCCTGCTCGGACAATTCCGGATTGGACGGGTGGGTTCCAGCAGCATCGTGCAGCAAGATTTTGCTGCAGTTATTACAGGTCGACTTTAGGATGGTCTTGATCAAATTGACGAATCCAATGTGAATGACTGGAAGTTCGAGTTGAATATGCCCGAAGTGACCTGGGCTTTCATCGTACTTGCAGTTATCTGTTGGGCAAACCAATCCAGGTTCGATAACACCCATGTGAGGGTCCATCAATCCTTGGCGATATGCGTGTCCGTCGTCTTTGTAAGTATCCGCTGTCTTAACCTCGACCGAAGACATCTTTCGGATTTCGGTAGGGTCCATCAATGAAAATTGAATGCTAGCGATTCGCTTTGGAATCAATGTGGTCTGATTACGATTCATT
The DNA here is from genome assembly GCA_004195515.1 of Methanobacteriota archaeon. GTDB lineage: Archaea > Thermoplasmatota > Poseidoniia > Poseidoniales > Poseidoniaceae > MGIIa-K1. Next base: position 10,948 of record PSPR01000047.1, read on the forward strand.
TTCGGTCCTCCATCTCAAGGCGCATTGCCACTCCGAGACTCTTCATCTCATCCAATAGTAGCTTGAATGCATACGAAGTCTGCACTTTGTAGACTTCAGCGCCATCGCCATGAATCGGCGAAACATAGGTGCGTCGTTTTGGATCGTACCAAGCGACGTGCCCGGATTGTTGACAAACGTATAGATCGATACCATCGGATTCATCCAATAGTCGATCTTTGATGACCATCGATGCACCGTGTGCAATCAAACAATCACGTTCCATCTCACCGAATCTCAATCCACCTTGGCGAGCACGACCTTCGGTCGGCTGGCGGGTAAGAATCTGAACTCGACCACGGCTTCTTGCGTGAATCTTTCCAGATACCATGTGGTGGAGTTTCTGGTAGTAAATACAACCAACGAAAATCTCTACAGGATAGGTTTCTCCGGTTTCACCGTTAACCATGAATTCACGACCTGTATGGTCGAAACCATTTCGGACTAGACCGTCACGTAGCGGTACCATCGATTCTGCGTCCTTCGAGAGAACCGACCTTTCCGCCGATCATCTCTAGAACGTGTGCCACGGTCATCCGGGAAGGAATAGCGTGCGGGTTTATGATTAGATCAGGGACGACACCATCACGAGTGAATGGCATATCCTCTGCATTGACCAAGCGTCCAATGACACCTTTTTGTCCGTGACGTGAAGCGAATTTATCGCCAACTTCTGGAACTTTGTGGGAACGAACTACGGTTCTGACCAATCGGCCTGAATCCAAAGATTCGGTGACGTATACATTGTCGACCCAACCCTTTTCTCCATGTCGAATAGGCATTGAAGACTCTCGGCGTTCTTGTGCTTGTAAGAATGCTCCTGCACCGGTTTCCTCAAGGAAACGAGGAGGACTGGTCTTTCCGACCAATACATTTCCACCTTCGAGGTATTTTTCAGGATATGATAATCCATCAGCTTCCAAGTGAGCATATGCTTCTACTGGCTTCAGTCCTTTGACCTCTTCCAATCCAGTTCCCGGAATCTCGATCTCATCGACCTGACCACCAGGGAATCTTCGGCGTTCTGCATTATAGGTTCGATTGAAGGTAGAACGGCCCATGGCACGCTCGACCGACGAACGGTTCATAATTACTGCATCCTGCATATTATAGCCGTGCAAACTCATGATTGCAACGATTAAATTCTGACCACCGGGGCGGCTATCGAATTTGGTAGTATCCATTGCGGTAGTGTGGGTGATAGAACGCTGAGGGTAGTGCAAAACGTGCATCCTGGTATCAGGGCGCAGTCGGTAATTAGCACTAGGCAATCCTAAGGATTGCTTGACCATTGCAGTTCCACCGGTAACACGAGGGGTAGAGTTGTGTTCTGGGTAAGGAATCAAGGCAGCACAAACACCGAGAATCAACTGAGGGTCGATTTCACAGTGGGTGTGCTCATTGGTATACAATAGAGGTACATCGAAGATTGCGGTTTCTCTATCGCCATTTGGCATTCGAATTGCAGCCTGTAATTTAGCGAATGTAGCACCTGGCTCACCGAGGTTTAACCAGGTTACCGCAGGGTGACTGACCGGTCGTCCCGCAAATTCATTTCCTTCTGGAACCGACTCTGGTAGTGTATATGGCCGTGGCGCGACATAGAGGTCTTCTTCTTCCTCTGCATCGATCCATTCAACGACTCCGGAGTTGACCAAATCCTTGAACGACATTTCGCCGCTCGAAACTTGGGCCAAGTGATCTTGAGTCAAGCGTGGTGCTCCATCGTATAGAATTAACAAAGGTCTTAGAATACGTCCTTTATCGGTATTGATAAAGATATCACGGTTTGGTTTGTCGTATCGAATCGAAACCTCGGAGCGAATAGCTCCACGGCGTCGTGCATTCTTGAATTGGCGGACCAAATTTTGGCCTCTCTTGTGAACACCGTAAATATCACCGTTTACGTGAATACGATCACCATCGGTCCAATCATCTGGTTGGAATACGTCCATCTCATCGAGTCGAGAACGAATTTCGGTTTCGGGAACCGCTTCTGATACATCGATCATCTGAGCAGCATTCTTTACCAAGCCACAATTCTGACCTTCAGGGGTCTCGTTCGGACAAAGTCGTCCCCATTGTGTTGGGTGCAGGTCACGAGCTTCGAAGTGAGGTTGGCTGCGAACCAGTGGACTGGTGACACGGCGCATGTGGGAAAGGACACCACTTCTTCCACCGACCCAGTTTCCGGTCGCTAATGCGTGCATGATCTTGGAGGTCAAGACATCGGGTCGCAAACAAGAGGTTATTCTCAATTCACGCTTGCGATTGTGATGGCGTTCTAATTGGTACTTCAAATCTCGAGCGAGTTGGCCCATTGAAACACGGAACAAATCTTCGATTAAATCTCCAGCGAGGCGAACTCGCTTATTTGCGTAGTGATCCTTGTCGTTTGGCTTTCGGTCGGTGATTGCCATTTCCAAAACTTGGCGGACGATTCTTCCGAGGAAGATAGCCTTTTTCTTACGGTCTTCGACTTGGTCACCCAAGTGAGGTAGTAATTCACGATCGAGTTGGTTTACACGTGCTTCACGGTATTCCTTTTGTTGACCTGCTGCGAATTTCTTCTCGAGCCATTGGTGTGATTCTTCAAGGGAATCGACCGCGTACTCTTCGTTATCCTTCACTTCGTTGATATTTGCAACAATGAATTTGAAGGTCTCGGTAGGTCCTGCAATCGCCTGGAATAATTCTTGGTCGTTGACGATTCCAAGAGCGCGCATCAAAAGAACGACTGGAATAGCGGTTGTACCAGCGGTGCTGATCTTAACCATCAGCATTCCATCACGGCGCTTCTCTACGGTTAGTGGTTTGCGCATACCTTCTTTTTGAGAGAAGATCTTTGCAACTTCGGTCTTCTTTGCATATCGCTTGTTGATTTCAA
>PSPR01000048.1 GCA_004195515.1 Methanobacteriota archaeon
ATCGTTAAAGTAAGCGCAAAAACCGGCGAAGGAATAGAAGAACTTTCACAGCAAATCACGTCTCTTAGAATGAATGTAAATTCGGGAAAGGCAAAAATCAAACAGCAGATATTGATGGCGAACGAGTTCAAATTGACCTCAAATCCACTCTTTGGCGAGGTTCTTCACCGGATTGCTGAAGAAGGATTGTCAATCGAGGACGCATTGGAGGAATTGCGTGGGTGAACAAGTTGAGATGACCGACCCAGTCGAATTATCGGTTGGCGGAATATGGGGTCATACCGCTAGAAGGGTATTTCATTTGTCAATGGGTGGATTTCCGTTTCTCTATTATTATTTACAAGGCGAGATCGAAACTCAAAAAGTTGTTTCTGCAGCAGTAATTTTTGTCATTTTCGCTGAAGCGGTTCGGCTCAAACTTGGGATTGCAATTTTTGGTCAACGCCACTATGAATCAAAACAGGTCAGCGCACTGGCTTGGGGCGCATTTGCCATCGGAATTATATTTTTGACAGTTCCAGATTATCCTGAATTTGTCTATCCTCTAATACTGTCACTATCTTTTGGAGATCCATTTTTGGGCGAATTAAGGCGGAAAAACCTCGATTCCAAAAATGTTTTTTTGATCGGTTCAATTTTCATAATGATGATTTGGCTCATATCTTGGCATTATCTCTCAACCCCATTTTTCCTAGCGATTCTGATGGGTCCAATTTGTGTGGCTGCCGAGTGGCCAAGGCTGCGTTGGATAGATGATAATGCAACTATGTTGCTCATTCCTTTGACCGCGGTTTTATTGGCAATCCCCTTCCTTTGAAACAACATGTTGAAATGGCTCCTTCGCTCGCAAGTGAATTAGGTGAGACCTAATGAGTGAAGAGAACACTTCCAAAGACCCGCCACAGGGCGCATACCTATTCACTTTCCTGCTCGCATCAGGATTACTTCTTGTAACCATGTTTGTTTACCCATTATGGTGAAGGCAGTCACATGTGTGGAATTGGCGGAATGCTTGGACAGCCCGATAAGGCTGTTCTTAGCCGTATGATCGATTTAATAGAGCACCGCGGCCCTGATGGCCGCGCAATCTTCAGTGACGATAACTGTGGTCTTGCCCATGCTCGTTTAGCGATATTGGATGTGCATGGCTCAAAACAACCGCTATATGGCGATAAGGCCGTGGCGGTTGTGAACGGCGAGATTTACAATCACCTCTCTTTAAAAAATCCGAATTATATTTACCGAACCCATGGTGATAGTGAAGCCGTTCTCGCACTCCATTCAAAATCAAAAGGTGAGAGTGCGAGCGACCATGCCAAATGGGTTTCAAAACTAGATGGCATGTTTGCATTTGCACTTTGGTCGAATGAAAAACTAATCTTAGCCAGAGATCCGATGGGAATCAAGCCTCTGGTGAGAACAATTGTAGACAATACATTGCTATTTGCATCCGAACACAAGGCCCTTCGGGCTCACGAAGCCCATATTCCCGAAATCGATGATTTGGCGATGAGAGCAAGGATTGCATGGGAGTATCCTCTAGATGCGACAACCCTACTCAAAGATGTCCATCAAGTGCGACCGGGGACTATTGAAGTTTGGCAATTAATTCATAATAAGCCAGTGCTTACAAGTTGTGCAACCTTTGAATCTCAAAAGGTTGAACCCAGCCAAAATTGGAACGACCCTAATGGATTACTAGAGACCTTTGTAAAGAGTGTCCAAGACCGGTTGATGGCGGATGTGCCGGTAGGAATCGTCTTATCTGGAGGATTGGATTCATCACTGGTAGCAGCGGTCGCCCACGAAGCAGCAGAAAGAGCAGGTCAACCAGTTCCCGCGTGTTGGACGGTTGCCGAAAGCGAGGACAATCCTGATTGGCAAGCTGCAGAACTGGTCGCTTCGTCTTTGGAATTAGAACATCATCAATATTTACTCGAAGAGGATTCATTCCATTCAAGGCTTCCCGATTTGGCTTGGCATGGTGAAGACCTCGACTTGACAGTCTTATTTTTCCAACCTCTATTTGCAAAAATGGCTGAAAAGGTCACAGTCGGTTTATGCGGTCAAGGTGCAGACGAATTACATGCAGGCTATCCTAGATACCGTGACTTAAAGCAACACGCAACTGAAATCCAAAGCCGATTGGATGACTTGAATTGCTCATTAGATAATTTGCAAGGTGAGCAATGGTGGACCGAATCACATAACCCCGAGGTTCATACCAAGTCTCTTGAGCAATTCTTGCAATTTGAACTAGACCACGGCCAATTATCAAACTTCCAATTGCGATTGGTAGATCGCCATTCCATGGCTCATGGTTTGGAAGTAAGAGTTCCGTTCTTAGGTTCAAGTCATCGCAATGCATCTCACAAATTACCGATGGAATGGCGATTACCCACTAACTTGGCGGAAAAAGCAGCACTCAGAAAGGCGGCAGACCTCACCAAATTACCCGAAGAGATAGTTCGCCGCCCCAAACTCCCAGCAGGGCGGGCTACATCTCCAAAGATGATTGACAACCTACTAGTTGAACTTCAGCCAAGGGTGGCTGAATTGGCAAGTCAAGAACCTTCTATGGAGAAGGCATTACTCAAACAACCAGATATTGCAATTGGACTGGGGTTGTTCAAGGCAATACATATCATAGATGGCGGCCGAAGCAAACCCAAGGGCGATGTAACCGCCTTACTCGATGAGGTGATTTGATGAATTTTCTACACGATTTAACCGAGCGCCTTGAGTCTAATCGCCAACTGATTAGCCAATGGATGAATACTAAGAGAAGCGAGGTCCCAATCCCGATTTATGGCTCGGTCGATATTAGGGATGCTGGTTGGAAAATAGCGGTAGTTGATGCGAATCACTTTCCAGCAGGATTCAACAATATTTCAGCAGAGGATGAACCCCATCTTGCAGCATTATTGAAAAACCATCTCAATCGCAAGCACAAAGGGTGTACTTGGATCCATCTTTATCCGGAAGCACACACGAGAAATCAAGGCTATGTCGAGAATGTTGCTACCATCAAACGATTGATCGAGGCAGGGGGATTCAGATGCACGGTTGGGTCACCAGAATTATCTGGTCATGGCTCACTAGATGGCATCACAGGTCCACTCAAATTGGATGAGGTCGTTCTCGATGGTGAACAACTTTTGATCGAAAATGAAAAACCTTGTCTCATCTTACTCAATAATGACCTAACCGAAGGAATGGTGCCCGGATTAGGTGCCCATAATGTCAGTCCACCACCGCATATGGGCTGGCAAAGAAGGCGAAAATCCGAGCATTATCAATGCCTGCAACAATATGTTGAAGAGATCGCAGAAATTCTCGATATCGAGCCTTGGCATTTGATGACAGACTGGTTTGTCAGTACTGACAAGTGCTTGGAAAAAGAAACCTGCCGCTCATTATTAGCAGCAGAGGTCGACGAGTTTTTGGCAAAAATTGTCGATAAATATCAAAAATTAGGGATCGATCGAGAGCCTGTTGCTTTCATCAAGAACGATAAAGGAACTTACGGACTTGGCATCATGGCAGTAAAGTCGGGAAGTGAATTATTACAACTTTCCAACCGAAAAATGAAGCGGTTAATGTACTCAAAAGGCGGGGTCGACGTAGAGAATTTCCTGATTCAAGAAGGTGTTCCAACCGAGATTAAAGATGAGTCAGGCTCACCGGTTGAGCCGGTGGTTTATTTGGTAGATGGCCAAGCAGCATCGTGGTTTTATAGAATAAACCATAAAAAAAGTGATATGGAAAACCTCAATTCCCCAAGTGCGAAATTTCTGCCATTCGACCAAGTCGGTGAAAGCTATGGCGAGCACGCTCACGGTTGGCACGCATTGGTAGCCGAATTATCCATGTTGGCGATGGGAGCAGAATCCTTGAAACAGGAGCAATCATAGATGGCGCGAATCCATTGTTTAGGTGGAGGGCTGGTCGGGTCTTTCGTGACCAAAGAACTGCTTAAATCTAAACATGAAATCCATCTATTCGATATAGAGGCAATCGAAACAAAAGCAATTTCACATATTGGGGATGCAATTCTAGCAGATCATAGTGATGCGGATTTAATCATCAATATGTTACCCGGGAAATTTGGCCATAAAGCTCTAAATCACCTCAAACATTTGAACAAAAAAATCCTCGACCTATCATTCAGCGAAATTACCCCAGATTCGCTTACCGATGTCAATGCAACAATTCTATGGGACGTCGGCATCGCACCAGGCCTCTCGAATATGCTTGTAGCAAAAGCCGCAACACAACTAAAAAACCTCGATGAGGTCACAATTAAGGTTGGTGGGAATCCACAAAAACCCGATGATAATTGGTCATATATGGCACCGTTCTCACCGCATGATGTAATTGCAGAATACACAAGACCTGCACGGATTATTCGAGACGGTGAAATAGTAGTTTTACCCGCAATATCAGACTTGCATTCGATTGAAGTAGACGGAAACCAGATGGATGCATTCCTTTCAGATGGTCTTAGATCCTTACTAGATATAAAATGCAATACCATGGGCGAATATACCGTCAGATGGCCAGGCCATATCCAAAAATATACCGCCTCGAATCTTCAACCTGATGATTTGGTAGAACAATGGCAATTCAACCCAAATACCCCTGAATTCACTTGGATGGAGGTCCAGGCAAAATCTGCAGACCAAAAATTAACTTGGATTGTCAGAGATGGTGGAAAGAATGGTGATTCTTCAATGGCGCGCACGACCGGATTGGTAACTGTCGCATGTGCTTTGCTTTGGTTAGAAAATCCTAATATGCTAATGAGAGGTATTCACCCTCCTGAAGATTTACCGTCTCACATAATCGACCAAGTAATTACAAATTTACGAGAAAACTCTGTTTCTGTAAAAAAGATTTAGATTACCACTTTCACCGTCTCGAAAAATACGGATGGATTGAAGTCTTAGACCAATAGGCCCGGGATATGCGAAGGGTCGCTCTATATGGCGCATCCATTGCGATTGGACTGTTTGTTTCAGCAAATTATAGCGAAATACCGGTAAACATCTGGTGTATCGGTTTATTCATTTGGCTATTTTTCAAAGCCGAGCGCAAAGAACGCATCGAAATGATCACAGTTCTTGCATTGGCTACACCGATGGAATTATTTTTCAGTGAAATTTGGCTAATTTATGAATATCAGAGAGGATTGATGCCATTATTTGTACCGGTTGGTCATTGGTTCCTCTTCGATTCAGGAAGACGAATTTCACAATATTTGTTAAAAGAAAAAGCATTATTGTCACTAATGCCATTCATTCCATTGGTAATGTATGGCTTGTGGAGCGGTGGCGATACCTCAGGCATATTTTTGCTTGCCATGGTCTTAGCATTCACAAAATGGGGACCACAACCTTCTCTCTATGCAACTATGGCTTGGGTCGCATTGGCGATGGAGTTATGGGGTACTCATCTAGGGAATTGGACTTGGGATAATCAGGTGCCGTGGACCGGTTTAACCGCATGGAACCCGCCTCTTTTGGTCGGTGCTTTCTATTGTTTAGGAGATTTATTGGTGAATTTATCAGTCGCTAAGTTTGAAACCAAGGTGCCGCTGGAGGCAAACCTATGACCTCGACTGAGGAGTTGGCAAAGCTGCGCGCTCAAGAAGCGGAACGCATTGCTATTATGCTAGCGCGCACCAAAGGTGAGCGCAGGGAGAAACTCAAAGGTGGTGAAGGAACGGTTGCTTGGGTTACAGAAAATTTGTGTATTGGTTGCGACCAATGTTTGATCGTTTGTGATGATGATGCGATTGAGTTATATCATAAAGAGATGGCTTCTCCTTTGTTGAATGTTCCAAGTAATAGCAAAGCTCGTATCCTTAGGGATGCTTGTACCGGTTGCAGGCTTTGCGTATTGGCTTGTCCGACCGATGCCATCGACATGATAGATAGGTGAACAAAATGACTGAAGATAAAAAAGAACATCAAGGTGCTCAGAGATTCGGTGGAGAATTTGGTCCTGGAAGAGGATTGAAAAGCGAAGGAGTTTCGCTTTCAACATTCAAAACTCTGGTTTGGATTTCAAATATCGGAGGTTTATTATTGGTTGTTTTAAGTTTGGAATTCCTATTCGTTGAGAAAAAATTCGCTCTTGGCCTAGGATTTTTAATCGCCGGAGTTATCGTTGCATTATTCCCTTCAAATTATGAGATCAAAGGAATGGAGCAAAGCGAATCTTCATCAACCGATGACACACAGTAGTGAACCAGATGCATCGAGCACTAATTGAAACCCCGCTTCATCCGGTTTTAGTTACTGTAAATAATGAAGGATTGAGCGGCCTTAGTTTTCAAAATGAAGAGGACTATAGTCGGTTAAAGAGAATAAATAAACTTCAACCAAAACCATCGCAGATGGAATTGATTCATCTTGAAGAAACCAAGGATTGGCTCGAGAAATATTTCTCGAACCAGCCTACTAAATTGCCATCTTTGGATTTGAAAGAGCTGTCTGAATTCACTCAAAAAATATTATTCGGGCTAATCGATACCAAGTCTGGACAAACTATCACCTATGGCCGATTAGCCCACCAGTCTGGTTTCCCAAATGCAGCAAGAGCTGTTGGTTCAGCGATGGCAAATAATCCAATTACCATAATCATACCCTGCCATAGAGTTGTGCAAAGCGATGGCAGTTTAGGCAATTATTCCGGACACGGTGGACCCAAGAGCAAACAATGGCTTTTGGACCACGAATCGAATTAAGCTTGAGCAAATTCAGGGACAGGTGCGATTGCTTCGGTTTGTGATTTCTTCGCCTCGACTTGACGGGCAAGGAAGGATACTATATCGAGGATCTCGATATCGTATTCCTCTTCATCTTCAAACTTCAAACATTCAAAGTGTGAAACACACTTTGGACAAGAGGTAATCATCATGTCAGCACCGGTACTTCGGATCTCTTCCATACGGCTGATTCGAAGTGCTCTGGCATTCTCATTGCAGGACATCATGCTCGATACACCACAACACATGGCGTCTTCGCCACTATGCTCCATCTCAACCAATTCGACCCCTTCAACAGCAGTTAATAGGTCTCTTGGCTCATCATAAATTCCCATTTGGCGACCTAGTCGGCAAGGGTCGTGATAGGTGATGGTAACATCCTCTTCAGTCTTCAAATTCATGTCAAATCCGCTCTCGCTAAGGAATTCGGTAGTGTGCATGACCTTGATTCCTTCTAACTCATAATCACGAGCAAAGGTTCGGAAACACTCGGCACAAGAAGATACTAGAGTATCGATACCAGATGCTTCGATCTTCTTTTGGTTGTAAGATTTGAGTTTGTCGAAAACCTCATCGAGCCCTTGCCACTTTTGGTCGTGGCCACAACACTTGAGGAAATCTCGGCCAAGATAGGAAACATCGGCCCCCATCTCTTCGAATAATGTGAAAGCAGCAGTTGTTGAATCACCTAGATTCATCGAGCCCTCGTTGAGATGGCTGAATACCATTTCTTGGTCAAGATAATCGACACATCCGGGATAATAGCCAATCTTTGAATCGATTGGGTAATCCTCTACCGATACAAATTCGGAATCGTAATCCTCTTCTGCTTCAGCAGCCAATACCGCTTGGAGTACGGTGTGTGGAATCTCCGCTGATGGACCACCGACGATAAGTGAGCGTCGAATGTCGACGTATTGGTACAAGCAGTACAAGTTAAACAAGAATACATCGGTACTCCATCATCTTCATTATTCCAGGTATTATAAATGATATTGAGCTTGTCTCCAGCATTGAATAATCTAACCGGGCAAGCATCATCACAAAGATCGCAACCATAGCATTTATTCATCTCGAATTCATATCCTCGGCCCATATTGCGAAGTAGAATGAAGACCATTGCTCCAAGGGTCAAACAAGGGATGAACATTGCATAGGTCAACTTTGCATCGAGTGCTTTTGGATTTTGGTGGTACGATGGGTTTTCGACTTGGGAGAAACTATTACCTTCCAATGCTAAATCAAGTGAGTTCGAAAGGTCGACCACATGACCCGCTAGGCCATTACCTGCGCCCTCATCAAAGAGGAGAAGAGGCTGGTAGGCTTGAATAGCGAATGCTGCTTCAACATCGACACTATTGTTAGCCAGAAGAGCACCTGTTGATTGAACCCTATATTCGTAAGTATAAATTCCAGCAGGTAATTCGACACCAGTAGCACCAGCACATTCGGCAAAGGAGATAACCTCCTTTCCAGCACTATTTGTGACAGTCATCGTCGAAGATATCATGCCGCTAGTGCCGCTGCCTTCCAACATGACCTCGCTTGCTCGGTGCGAACAAATAGCATCGACTGGGACGGTTTTGAAGGTTGAATCCGCAGGCCAATAATCGTCCGTAATCACAAAACTACCCGATGCCCATACCGTGTCATCTCCATTGTAAGTCGAAAGCCCTGATGCTGCATTTTGCTTATTTTCTGCATCTTGATGGCCATTGCCATCAGCAAAATCGATCAGATAAACTCTTGCGGGTTGGAAAATTTGCCATTGCAACCAGGCAGATGCCGGTACGACATCGTCGTCGAACCCTTGGGCGTTCATGAAATCGTTTGCTTCGTGAACATGAACATCACTTGGTTGAGATCTCATGTCTTCGAGCTCTTCGTAACTATCGATGGTAAGCAAACCTTTTGCATCCCAGAAACCATTATCATAAACCGGGAAACTGACCATTGTAGCAGCGGTTGCTACTGCAAATGCACCGATGATTAACTTCTTTCCATGGGCAGGAGTAAATCTCGCTCCCCAAGCATTGACGAAAACCCATCGGGCACCGAAGTAAATCAGAATCCATACCAATATTCCAGTAAGTACCCATGGAATCGCATTGAATACATCTGCAATCCAAGGATCTCTCGTTCCGCATAGTAGGTCTCCATGACTATCTAACTTACAATAATCCGATCTATTTTTCCCGTATAATTCGAGGAAAATATTGATTGAAAACACCGAGATAAACCAAATATGAGCCAAATAAACCACACCGGCACTTGCGAACCATGGATCTTCGACCGGTCGCTTCTCTCGGCCACCCAAGAAAGGTGGAAGGGCAAGGATTCCGACTGGGATTCCGGTAAGGAAAGCACCCCACCAAGCCGCGTTCCAAGGGAAGGAAGGCTGGCCGAATAAATCCCCAACCGGGCCGAGGGGTACATCGAATTGAGGAAGGTATTCTCCCCAGCGTAAATATCCGTAAGAGAATAGAACATACCAATCAGGGAATACGAATCCTGCTTGAGCAAAAGGATCTGCTGCGCTGTGAAGTGGTGGTGGAATCAACCAGGAGTAGAATAGTAGAACTGCGACCATGAAACCAAAGATGATTGTATCACGCAGAACCTCGTGTGGCCAGAATCCATGACCCTCCATGGTTCTTACACGCGTTTCTCCTACGCTCTGGAGTTTTTCTTTTTCATCCATATACGCGGATGCTACCCGGCCAAAATTTTCCATTAATCCCAAATTTCTCACCCCCTAATTTCAATGCGGCTCCGCAATGCCTTGTACCCAGACAATGAACAAATGTATGATGATCAATGCCGTTACAATAACTGGCAGGATGAATACGTGAATGAAATACATTCTCGTCACCGTGCGATGTGATAATGAAGAACCGCCAAATAGCATCGTCGCGACAAATTTACCGACCAAAGGAGTTGAGTTTGCTAAATTTATTCCGATAACTGCCGCGCCATAAGCTAGGCTATCCCATGGTAGAAGATATCCTGAATAACCAAAGACGATGGTGAGTGCCATCAATGCGATTCCAATCAACCAATTCAACTCACGAGGGTTTCTGTAAGCCCCAGTAAAGTATACTCTACACATGTGGAGGAAAACTGATGCTACCATGAAGTGAGTTCCCCAATGGTGAACCGCTCTGATGATATATCCGAATGGTAATTCGGTCATGATAAATACCATCGAGGCATAAGCAGGAGCCGGGTCACCTTCTCCACCAGGGACGTAATAGATTCCTAGCACGGTTCCGGTAATTACCAACACGATGAAGGAGAGGAAAGAGATTCCACCCAAACAGTAAAGAGGGTACCAATACCAAATTATACGCAACTTGTATTTTTCTGCGTGGGTCATCGGCATTTGTCTATGCATATTGTAATAAGCACCTTTGGACATATTCCAGTAGTCCTGGATACGGAAGCGAGTGTCGAGGAAACTGAAGACCCACAGGAATGCCCGCTCAGCAAAGCCCATGTTGCCGCTGGTTTCGACAGCACGGAGAATTTCACGTCGAGGCATATCCTCGTTTTCTTTACGCAAGGTCATAGCGACCAATACGACGATGAAGGCAATGAAGAACCAAAGAACCCAGAATATTGTACTCATGATATTTCACCTCAGTCGCAATAGGTCAGCCAGCCCTTGAATTCGGTCGATGCCCCAATGACATCGCCATTCATAATAATCGGAATTATTGGAAGTCCCATCGGCGCTGGACCACCGGCTCGACGAACACCAAGATAGGTGAACCGCTGGCCGGTCGATCTGTTTGAATTTGCGTTGACCTCGATTGCGGTCGGGTCGAATCGACTCGAGTGGCAGATACAAAACATCTTCGAACCTCCACCATCTCCGCCACCGGGGGTCCAGTTATCGTCGGTGAAAGAGTTTGAAACCAATTGCCATCCTGGAATGCAGCAAAGGTGAGTGCAACGAGAGAATATCATCACTAAATTATTATCTGCATTGAATACATCAGGATTATTCATCATATACTCGGTAGCGTGGCCGACATAATTTCCAGCGATGTCATTACCTGCCATGAATTGGAAACGAGGAACATTGTCGGCGATAGGCGAAGAGCCATTCTCTGAATGGGGTACATAGGTCACGACTACTGGAAGACCGTTCCATACGCCCTGAGCTCCTGCCATTCCAACATTTGAGTTTGCTGCTTCTGCAACGAAATCTGATTTCGCCATCGGTTGTAAATGCTTTGCGCCATACCAAGCTTCATCCTCACGCCCTTTGGCCCAATACAAGACTCCAGATTCCTCACCACCGCCTCCCGAAGGCGGCATTAGAATTGATGCGAAGCCAAGTGCTCCCAGTGAGGCGGCTAAAACTCCGCCAACAGCATTGAATCCGTAGGTCATGAATTGGCGCCGATTCATCGAAGACCTATCGGTGAGAGAGGTTTCTTGCTCTGGAGTATTCGGTGCCGGTCGGAGTTTCATATCAGTCATAATAATCACCAATTATATTCCTTCCAATCCTTTGGATGCTCCGTCACATATTTATTGCGACGGTATTTGACGATGACTTTGTTTGGCAGTACAAATTTCAGATAAATGATGCCCATTGCGATTATGACCATCAAGCCCATCGCTGAATGATATGATAACTGTTGTTGGTCCCAAGCGGTTCCGTTAAGCAAACCGTAAAGGAAAGAACCGAACCAATATAGGGTCCAAAAAATCCCCCATGTAAAGAAAATCATCGTGAGATAAGATGCGCCAGATGGTGCGAGGCTAGAAGAAATAATTGTTCCCGGTTCTGCAAGGTTAAACACTCCATGGTCGATGGCAGCGTCCATTTGTTCCTCGGTAAGACTTGCATCTTCTAGGGCTGTCCTAGCATCTTTGACACTAACATCACCACGTGCAACCCGTTCCAAAAGATCGGTAATCGTATCTTTTGCCATCACTGGTCACCTCTTCGGTTCAATTTGTAACGCAGACGTAGAACATTAGATCTGCCCGAATAAGAGGTTGAGAAGCCATATCGTAGAAGTAATCCACAAAATATAATGACGCTGATAACCGCGCCAAATCCTAGTAGCCCCAGCCAATGTGCTCTGAATGGTGCCCCCATGGTGTGCAAGTCGACTTCACTTACTCCACCTTCAGTCGCCTCAGGTATGCCACTACCTGCGATAATTGTATGAGTCCCTCTGCCGTCGTCTTCAGCCGATTCGACCAAATTGAATGCCATTGAATTCCAATTATCCCCCGGTGTGTTTTTTCCGTTGCCGTCTACAGCATTGGCCGAGATCCAAAAGTCAACATGTCCAGTACCCGCTTCAGCACCGGTCCAAGTGATAGTCCAAACTCTAGAACTTGAGGAAGTGTGGGTTAAAGTGGTAGAATCTTCATCGAAATTTTGTCCATCTCCGCTCAAAATTCCTTGGCTAGTTCTCATAGAGAACCCGCCTGTGGATTTTGATGTACCATCGATAATTTCGAGTCTCATCTCGTAAGTTTCACCAGCGACCCAAGTATATGGTACATCATCGAGAATGATTTGAACGCTATCGGTAACTGCACTATTATGGCAAAGGCAACCTTGCTTGGCTACATCATCAATGGTTTCTCCAGCATTGTTTTGCTCACCACCGATGCCGCCGGAATAAGCTTCGCCAAGTCCAGGGAGAAGCATCAAAGAAACAAGAGTGATGAGTAGCAAACCTCGGCTAGAAACCATAGATGCGCGCATAGCCAAACCCTACCGATTTGGCCGACCGGTATTGAACCTATAATCGTTGCTTGCCCTATCTATGATAGGGGCCGATGCAGTAGGTCGTTTTGAGCTCTGAATTATCAGTGCTCATCAGAGGCGAAAATCCTAATGATTCGGAGCCCGACCGCCCACTATGTCCGACCATGCTTTTGAGAATACTTACGACCTCTCAAACGAACAAATAGATTTGCTCACCGAGGCTGAAGATGCGATGGTTGCATTCGATTTAGGCAAGGCTGAACGTATCTTACTGGCAATGCTCGAGCAAGAGGAAGAATGTATACCTGTGCTCAACAATCTCGCTCATCTCTATGGTCGTCATTTTTCAGATTTTGAAAAAGCGGTAGAATATTATGATCAAGTATTGGCACTCGAGCCCGATAATGCTTGGGCTCGTGATGCTCGCCGTCGATACCAGCGATATGTCGGCAGAGATTGATTAACCCCCTTTCACTCAATACCAATATGGATGGAGCACAAATCCTGATCGCCGGCGTTGGCGGCTTGGGTTGTGCTTGGGCAAAAAAAGCCCACCAAAGAGCAGGTGCATCCATAGATTTAGTCCTGATCGATGCCGATGAATCGAGCTTTAACGATTCGGATTCGCATATTATCCGATTGGGAGCGGACCTCGATTCAAATGGTTGTGCAGCTTTACCTCCGCTCGGGGAGCAAAGAATGCGCCAAGCAGCAGAGGTGACTCGTACCCTTTTGGAAGGGGTGGAACTGGTGGTTTTGATGACCGGATTAGGAGGGGGTTGTGGAACCGGAGCTGCCCCTGAATTCGCCAGACAAGCGCGATTACAAGGCAGTATTGTCATCGCCATTGCCGCGATTCCATTCAAAGACCAAGAAGCCAGAATTAAAGTTTCGAAACAAGGATTGGGTCGATTGGAGGCAAATACCGATGTTTGTGTTAGATTGGAATTAGATCGTCTTGCTTGGCAAGCCCGAGAGCGCGGCAGCGATTGGAGATTGGGTGCAAGTTGGGTCGAAGAATTCGTTGACGGATTGGTCAGAACCTTGATGAGAATGGGATTGATCAATTTGGATATGATGGACCTCAAGACTATTGTTGGTCATAAGGGTGGTTCGACATTATTGGTAGGTCAAGGCGATCCCGATGATGCTTCCGCTCTTCTTGAAAATGCCATGAACGCACCATTAGCAGATTTTTCTTTAGCCGGTGCAAAAGCTTGTTTGATTCAAATCGAAGGCGGGCCCGGAATGACCGTTGGTCAAGTTGGAGCGGTTACGAATGCTTTTACCGAAAAATTAGATGACGATGCTCAAGTAATTCTCGGTGCGAGAGTTAGCGAGGACCTCGCAGGCCACATGCGGGTAGTAGCGGTGGTCACCGGTTTGGATGAAGTGAGCGATTCACTCTTCTGAATCGATAGAAATCGTCCGGGCCAATTGCGATAATTGTGAAGTTCCTCTGCGGTTCCTCAGGGTTCCTCTCATCAAGAAAACGATGGTAATTATTGTCAATGTATGGCCGATGACCATTACGGTTGTGATGTTTTCAAATGTTGTTGTGAGCATTGCGACCGAGCCCGCATATGCATATCCAAATGCAATTCCGAGCGGAAGTGCAGCATCTTCACCGACCAATCTTTCGCCATCTTTGACAGTGTGGGTAGTCAATCCCCAAACTGCGAATAGAACCGTGATCGCCATCAATAATCCCTCTTCGATCAAATTTGAAGTTGGGCTTGCATTCAGTACGGTTTTTCGGTAGATTGAAAACCCGTGCCAAGTGATAAACACTTGTGAAATTACCATCCATTTGAACGAGAATGCAGATAATCCTTTTTCGGATCCAGCCAATTCTCGCTCTTCTTTTGTCCACCACATTATCGCTGCTTGAACTGCTACTGAAGCTACCAAAAACAAAGCCCCATCCCTCATTGCTTCACCGAAACTTAGGGATTCGACCGAGGAGATAATTTGGCCAGCCCAAATAATTAGTATTGCGAATGTTTGAACGACAATGAAAAGAAAAGTAGTTGATAATTTTTCTCGATAATTATTGAGTTGAGCATCGCCTAAGCCATTCGATAACCATTCGACCATTCCGCTTCTAAACGAAACAGCTTGAGCGATAGACCAAGCGATGAACAAAAAGCCCAGGCCCAAAACCAACCATTCGGAATTATCACCTAAAACGCTCCATAACACACCGGTTAAAACCAATGCGATCAAAACTGGTACGGTGGTAATTTTGAAACTCTTCAACATCCGGATGAATTTACCGCCCTCTTGTTTTTCTTCCGGTAAGGTTGTCAATTTTTCCATCAATTCAGAACCCGATGAAAAAGCAACCACTAGATAGGCGATTGAGAATGAAAGAACCATTACTGCCGCCAAACCTTCATCGATGCCGGTGAGAACCATCAAGCCGGTTGAAACTAAAGCTACCAAAGCGATATGGGGTAATGTTCTCCTAGACAACATTCTTTTGACCAATTCAATAAGTCCGATAGACTCGACCTCCCCACTCATATTGCACAGCCTCATGTAGCCTAGTGTCATTACTATGTTAAGGCAAACGCTCCCAGCAGTTGGTTATGGGGCGAAAGTTAACCAAGGCTCTTCGAGGCAAACGGCGCTGGGTCGGTTGCTTCCATGAAGGGTTTAATTCCCGCAACGAATTGAAGGTTTACCTAGAAGATTTACCGATTCGGCTGTTTGATATGGTTGATGGAAAATGCATTCTCCAAGTCAAGTTAGAGGATTATTCGCAACTCAAACAATCGCTGAGCAAAGGACGGGTAATCAGTCAAACCTCAAGTGGCAAAATCAGATTGGTACGGCAGCGCCTCAATATCGACCGACCACCTCGCAAGCGTTGAAATGTCGGGTCCTTGTCGATGGGTACATGGGCGCAGGCGAAGCACCTCCTGTCAAAGGCGAAGATGTGATGATTTTAGTCGGTGCTTCGATTATCTTGATCACCTTTATCATTCAATTTTGGGTTTCACCTGTAATTCTCGATGCCGGAGAATCATTCACGGTCGAACAGGATTTATCCGAAGGTGCGGAGATTTCTATCGAGGTCAAAGAAGGTAAAGTTGACGTGGATTTGCAAACACCTAGCGGTAACACAATCCAACATTTCGACCAATCTTCCGACATCTTACTCGAAACTACTGAATCCGGAATCCACGTGATGACAATAACCGCTGTGGAAGATTCGAGTATTTTCGTTGAAATGGGTAGTGATATCATCGCATCTTTAGTACTCTTTATTATTGGGGCAGGAATCCTTGGCTTCGGTTTGTGGAAGCGAGCTGCTATTGACGATGATGAACCGCTGGAAGCTATATTAGAGTGAATCAACCCACTCGATATCTTCCCCGTCGTCGATAATTCTTCCGTCTGAAAGGACTAATTCGCCTTTTTGATTCAGTTCGAATTCATCATGGATAATGCCATCGAATTTTGGTCTACCGAATCGCTTCATTTCAAGTAGAATTAATTCTCTGATCCGCTCCGGATTCGGCTTCGGAATATCTAATCTTTTTTCGAGTAAAGATGATAATTCACAATGTAAAATCGGTGCTAATTCTTCGGCCGAAATCTCTTTTATTTGATCGATGAATCCGATTGGAATATCGATATCGTACTCAGTGGTATTTAGATTGATTCCTATGCCTAAAACCACCCTGGTTCCGTTTTCTATATTTCGCCCTTCTGCTAAGATACCGCAGGTTTTTTTCCCGTTGAGATAAATATCGTTTGGCCATTTCAGTTTTAGGCGAGAATCCTCTATCGAATTTAGCACCGCTAGACCACCTGAAAGTTGAAGGTGACCAGGATTGATATCCTTGCCTTCTTCGACAATCCATGAACCAGCGAAACAACCCTCGATATTTGCCCACTTTCGATTTCGCCTACCTCGGCCAGAACTTTGATTTTCGGCTCTCAAGAATGAGCCAATTCCGCGATGAGAAAGTAAGAATTCATTGGTGGATTCAATATTTTCCTTAAACAGAATATCGCAACCTTCCCAAGGTCGCCATAAACAGGTAAGAACCAACTCTTCGCCATTCTCAAATTTCAATCGGTCCCATTCCCGGTGAGCAAAACCAAATCCTTTACCTTCATTGCGTGCCAATGTGAGAATTCGACCGCCTGGGCTCAGCAGATCCTTATTTTTTATTGTGCTGAGCAATCTGTTCATTAATCCTATTTGGTCGGTATCGATTAAACCAGCCTCTTCCATTGGACCGAGAACCTCATCGCCGACATCGTCGAGTGTAATGTATGGCAAATTCCAAACGTCAGGCCCAATTCCTCCTTCTCTCACCTCTGCGTTTAGTCTAGAGGAGTCCAGATTTCCTCTGGTTGCAGCAACCGCAAAAGGGTTGATATCACAAGCTGAGACTTTCCATCCTAATGATGCGGCTAAAATTGTGATTTGACCTGCTCCACATCCTATCTCCAATAGCCGTTTGCCTCGACCGGATCCTATGGTCGAAATTCGGCGGGCTAAGAGGTCGGAATCTTGCCGTGGCGGGTACACGGTCGGCGGGATTAACAGCTCGAATTCGTGCCTGCTCGAGGGGGCCCAAAGGACCCTTTTAGCATGGGTGTTCAGGTAGTCGATTTCCCTCTCGACATCTCGGGTCGAGAATACCTCATCGTCCGTCATGGGCTCCAGCACTCCGTTCAGGCCGAAGCCTTTATGCCTCTTGGCGAAAAAGGGTGTTTGAGAGACACTCTGTGGACCTCCTTTCTCGGCTTCGGCTGGGAGGCGTATTGCATCCTAAATTAGCCGTCGAAGCCCTTAATAAGGGGATGATGGTCGGCGTGAAAGCCCAAGTTGCCGTATTGGGCCTGTAGCTTAGTCAGGTAGAGCGTCCGGCTTTTAACCGGACGGTCGCGGGTTCGAACCCCGTCAGGCCCGCCTGACCAAGAACAGGTTCGCTACGTAATTTGGGAACACTCGGGGTGAATTGGAATTGGTAGTAAAGTCGGCAACCAAGAAGCGTCTTATGGAAATGGGTATCGCTGAGGAGAATGCTCACAAGCTTGCAACCGATCGGAACATGGCGGATATCAAGTCTTTGACCTCTGATGAAATCGCTGCAGTTCTTGGTTGTTCGAAAGAAGATGATGTTTTTATCGGTGCGATGAACGCATTGGCAGAACTCGGAAACCGTCGTAAAAAGCGACGTACTCGTAAGATTACCATCTCTAGTCGTCATGGCGGGTGACAAATTCAATGTCCTCAACCACATATTGGTCCCCCACCAGGAATTGGTCCCGGTTGAAGATGAAGAATCAGTGTTATCCCCCTGGGGGATCCTAACTACCGATGACGAGACTGGTGAACCACGTCTTGCAAAGGAATTACTTCCAAAGATTTTGATCACAGACCCTGTGATTCAGGTCATCAAAGAAACCGTCGAAAAACAAGCCAACGCAGGTGCAGAAGGTGATGAAGATCATGTGCCTCTACCCGCAGGTTGGTTAGCAGACCGTGTTCTCAAAGTAGTTCGCAGATCACCTTCCGCCGGCGTTGCCGTTGCTTATCGACTCATAGTGGAGGGCAGCTGATCGCTGGAGGTGTTTTATCATGAAGGAAATTATTGAATCATTTTTCCGTGAGCGTAGTTTGGTCAACCACCAACTCGCATCTTACGACGATTGCATACCAAGCGGAGATAACTCGTTATCCCGTATGGTCGTGTCGGAACCGACGAGGAAGTCGTCGATGAAGATGGCGGTTTGATCAAACTCGACGTTATCGATCAAGATATTATAATCCGAGTGAAGAATATTCAACTCGGGGAACCAACCATTCGCGAAGCAGATGGTTCGGATCACAATTCCATCCCTATGGAATGCCGATTGCGAAAGTTGACTTACATGTCTCCTGTTTGCATGGATTTCACCATTTGGAGAAACGGCGTACCTTCTCAACCTGAGAAGGGTGTACAGGTCGGAAACATGCCAATTATGGTACGAAGCCGCCGCTGTAACCTACACTCAAACCACGTTGCTGGTGACCGAGTCCTACACCCAACATCCTCTGGAGAGGACCATAAGTTGTGGGAAGATTTGCTCCGTGAAAAGGGCGAAGATCCACTAGACCCTGGAGGCTACTTCATCATCAACGGTACCGAACGTGTACT
>PSPR01000049.1 GCA_004195515.1 Methanobacteriota archaeon
GATCTAAAAATCCGTATATTTTATCGCCGAATAAAATAAACAAATAATAATAATATTTCAAAAACTAAGTGTTAATAATACTAACTTTGGCATTGTGCTATTATTATCAATAAACCTAGCATAATCACGAAGTTGATTAGGCGCTGTGAACAGATTGCAACATTACAAAGCGCCGGTTTCGAACAAGCGCTGTGTATTGATTGTGTTCGAAACCTAGCCAACAATCTACGATTGTAAGCGCCGAGAGAGAGATTTGAACTCTCGCGGGACGGACCCACTCGATTTCCAGTCGAGCGCGATACCAGGCTATGCGATCTCGGCAGCAAGTGCGGCCAAACGCCTCAAGTGTTTAACCGAAACGGTCCACTAACATGGCCCTCTTACTCCGAATCGGTTATATCGAAAAGGCCACACGCCCGAAACACGCCACCATGGCTTAGCGGTATAGCACCTCATTGGTAATGAGGAGGTCGCGAGTTCAATTCTCGCTGGTGGCTCCATTCCTCGCTATGCTCGTCAAGTCACCACCAGCTAAGCATCGCACTTCCCTCGCTTCGCTCAGTCCAGTACTCACCTCTCGCTGGTGGCTCCACACTTTTTGCTGATGGAAATTGAGTGAACTGAAGAGGGAGGATTGATAGCGACCCGAGGACCCGTAGGGTCCTATGGCATCCGGTGGCAGAGTGAGTCTCGCGGCATTTTTGGCATTTCTGATGATGAGCCAAGTCGTTTCAGCAGGGCTTTCGGTTTGGAGTGGTCCAAACACGGTTTCAGGTGCAAGTGATTCGGTTTCAGATGGCTTTCTAGTACCTGGAAATGCTACTGTAATCGATGCATGGTTACATGTTGATGAGACTGGAGCAACATCTGACGGCACCGGATTAACTTGGACTGGCGAAGATGTTCCTGGCAACTTCTCGGCAGGTCAATTTCAGGATACAATCCAAGGTAAATTTGCCGATTCACTTTCGCTGTCACCAGATTCCTCAGTCTCAAATGTTGAGACCTTTACCAGTGGTACTCTCCAGTTAGCCGGTGGTTGGTCCACGACAGGTAACATTTGGGGAGCTACCAATCCGTCTGGGTTGGGCGGAACAATAAGTGGGCCATCTCAAACTATGCCATATGGGGTAATTCCTGCAGCAGCAGCAGATGGTGGGGTTGTTGCAGCAACCCTTGCAGGTCAAGGCTTGCCTGCAAATAGCGTTGGTACTTTGAGCACCAGTGCAATTCCGTTGCCTTCTCCACTCAATCATTTTAATTTCACAATGGAACATTGGTATCACCTTGATTCCGGCCTAAATGGCGGCGGAGATGGTGCTTGGTTCGAGATAAAACTCGATAACGGCGCATGGACCTATATCGAACCGGTCGGTGGTTATCCTTCAACAATTTCTACTAATGCAAGTGTCCCAAATGGGGCTAACGGAAGTGGATTCCCTGTATTCGCAGCCCAGAACCATAGCGGTTGGGTTTCCTCGATCTTCAGTTTGGATAACGTTAGCGGCATCTTGAATGCGACTACAATGGATATGAGATTCAAGATTTGGACCGATTCTAATTCGACCTCCCGACCCGGTTGGTTCATTGATGATTTAGAATTGATAAATGTTGGGAATTCGGTTGGATTCTGGCACCATGGCTGCTCAGTTCCTGTTGGGAGTACATGTGGGTATTCCAATAGTGCAGATGGAATGTTAATCTCATTCATCGATTTGTCCAACACCTCGAATGGTTCTAAGATTCAGACTCGACTAGAATGGGATTTAGAAGGTTCTACTTACGATAATTTTTGTGTAGAGTTATCACCCGATAATGGAACTACTTGGTACGACATTTCATCCAATACCGGTGGTTCTACATCAACAGGTTGTAGAAGTCGAACCGGAGCAATTCCTGGAAGTGGTTATACTTTGAGCAATGGAACTACACTTCAAGACGAAAGTGGAATGTTCGTAAATCTTGAATTTTCAATACCATCTCAAGCTCAAGGCGCATCAAATGGAAAAATCAAATATTATGTGGAAACCGATACTTCGGTAACCAATGGTGGAACAGTCGATAATTTAGAAGGATTAACTCTTGATTGGGTCAAGGTTGTCGCATCTAATGGAACTGTTTTAGATGTGAACAATTTCGATAATTCTTCAAGTGCTTGGCACTTTGGTTCTGCTGGTGGTGCAGATGATTGGCAATTCATTCAGATAGGCGCTGGTGGATTCACCGGAACCGATAGCTTCGAGGATTCTCAATCTCTTCCTCCTGGTGGATGGACCGTTTCAAATGTCATCGGCCAAACCGGGTGGCAATTCGGGGCGGTTTGTTCAAATTACACAGATGGTCCATCCGCTTTCCCAAGTCCAAATATTGGGTTTGGGACAAATCTATGTGGCGATTATGATTCTAGTTCTGATAATGAATTGATCACTCCAAGTTACTCAGTTCCACTGGGTGCAAGTGCAAGGTTCGTCTGGAAACACTGGATGTGCGCTGAGCAATCATGGGATGGAGGTGCGCTCTTTTATTCTCTGAACGGAGGCGGGTCATGGACTCAAGCCTATGTCAATTATGCCAATGGGACAAATTGGTACGACGGTGTAATGACGTCAGGTAGTTCTCAATCATTATACAATACCGATGTTTGGGATGGAAGAAATCATCAGATATTTTCTTGTTCATCAACTAGTCTTACCCCATGGCAAGACATGGCTTTTGATGTTTCGAATTTTTCGGGTAATAATATTACATTTAAATTTGTATTTTCTTCGGATAGTGCTGTACAAGAACCGGGATGGTACATCGATAATATCGGTTTAGAAGTCGATTGGTTCGAAACTCAAGGCGAATGGATAAGTCCATTGATTACACCCCATGACCTCGGTTATGGTTTCGTAGATGCAGACCTGATTTTACCGAATAATACCTGGTACGGAATCTCGGTCTTAGATATGTCTGGTTCAGTGATTCCTGGCCATGAGAATCGTACCTTGCCCTTATCTTTGGCAAGTATAGACCTCGATACATATTCTAGTATTCGTATCAGAATAGATTTGGGGACCGATGATGAATATTTCACTCCTTTATTCAAGAAGTTGAGCGTTGGTGCAACCAGATATTTCGGTGCAGATAATGGCTGGTCAATCCCGGCTGGAGTAGAACAGAATTCGACAGGCTCTTGGGTAAATACCGGCGGGGTTACTACGACGATTACCGGCTATTCAGGTATTAGTACAAGGCCGTTAAAATTGGTTGATATTACCGGGAATTTTTCTCAAGCAACAGTTGGACTGCTGACAAATCTTGGAAATTGGAATAGTGCGACCACAACTAATTCCACTCTTGATTTGGGTGGAATGGCAAGTGCATTAATTCCAAAGATCACCCTTTCGCCTGGCGGTATCATCGATTCGGTTCAATTTACTGGTGAATTTGTTCAGCCTGCCCACGATGCCTCAATCGATTTAGCAGATGATGGCGTTGAGGATTGGGCATTTGGTGGAGCGGCAAAATACGGATCATTTGGTTGGCAAACCCAGCTGGATAGAACATCTAGTGTTCATTCTGTTGATATTAGTGGTAATAGTACTCTCTCGATTCTAATTCCTTCCGATGCCTTGGGCCATACATTGGTTCTCGGTTTGAATCCAACCGCTGCTGCGGGATTCAGCATATCTGAATCTAGTAATTACTTGAGTAATTTTGCCGATAATTGGACCGCAACATCCATTTCCTATGATCTCAATAATCCAACATTGACTCATAGTTTGACCGATTCAACTGGTCGTAACTGGTCTACTTTAGATTTGGTATTTGTTGGTAAAGATGCCGAGTTCAATATTGGTTCTTTTGCGATGGGATATACGCTATTTGAGAATGTGAGCGGCCTTGGTAATATCGTCAAATCCTACCATGTTGCGAATTCTAATAATGGCCAAGTTTCAATTGTCGATGTGCCTTTGACTTGGACTGCGAGCGCAGGTGGAGTTGGCATAGATGGCGGGGTATATCATGAGAATATGATTACGAACCATCCATTTACTGTGCCTGAAACATGGTATCCAACTGGAGAATTACAAGGCTTCACAACCTCTCATCATCATCTCTTGGATAATGATGAAATCGCTGAGGTTCATCTGATTGGAATCGATTCAAGTGGCGATGAAATTAGAGTGGTACTAACCGATCTTACCAATGGTGGAACCTTCACTCAATCAAGTGGATTCGCGATGCTAAAAGTCGATAATTCAACCTCGCTCTCTTTGGTGAATGGACGCTGGGTTATCGATTGGCAATTCGAGGTAGATTGGGATTGGAATGACTCGACATCGATGGCTTGGACCGCCCAAGCCTACGACCATGATGGGGAAGGATTGTCTCCAGCATCGGCCATGAGTGGCGGTGTCGGTACTCAAGCCAGTGAGAATGATCTTATGGTCGACTCTTGGAAAGTTCTTGACGAATACGGCCACACTTTATCCGATGTATTTTCACCTTCTTACCCGTTCTGGGCTAAAACAGGATCTCAAGTATTTATTTCAGGTTCAGTAAAATTCCAAAACACCCTTGATTTAAGACCGCAGTCAAGTGATTACGTGGTCGCAATTAGTGTTTCAGGCCAACAATTCATAATGGGTTCAACTCCGGACGGTACTTGGTCTGGATTCGTAAATCTACCATTAAACAGCACTAATTCGAGCCTTGTTCCAAGCGTTCTGCGCGTAGGACCAATCGAAGGAGCTTCAGGTGCAGAGGATAGAACGATTCAGAATCCGGTTCAGGTTCTGCTCGATGGTGAATCCCCTTGGGTCAAAGATTTGCAGGTTAATAACGGTCAAAGATTATTGGATGCAGATGGATATACTTGGGATCCTAGCGACCCTCTTTCCATTCAGGTTACAATCACCGATAATCAAGCACTCGGGAGTAGTCTAACCTTGCACTATTGGCGTGAGGGTATTGATGACGAAGGAAATTATCAAACCACGAACCGCTCAACTCCAGATGGTGTTAGCGGTGAAAGAACACTAATATTCACCGGATTTAATTTGGATGGGATGGCGGTTAACGGCCAACTTTCGTTATGGTTTTCGGCAGTTGATTACGCAGGTCTTCCTCTGATGTATGGTGGTTCTGAAGGCGTCGATAACGATATGGCAACGATGATTATTGCGGTTAATGAACCTACTGAAATCGATTCTAATACCCTTGGTCTTGATACCCATAATGATTACTTATTGGTTGGGCAAAACCACACACTTTCAATTGAAATAAGTGATGAAAATGGGGTTGAGTCTATCGACATGGTCGTCATTCAAATGCTCGGTTCGGAGGAAGAAAAAGTTGGAGTGATGGTATGGGAGCCTAGGAATGGTGCAATGTACAGTCCTTCAGGAAGTCAATTGTCATTAAATTCGGTTGATATAACCGAGGGTGAACAATCTTATTTGGTTGAATTCAACTTTGTCCTCGATTGGGATTTCGATATAAGTTTACTCGACGAATATTCACTACCCTCGATTATCGTTTACGATGATGATGATTTGAACCCGGTTGCTCTATTGACAAATATTGGAGAATTGCGCTGGAGGATCGATAATAATCTACGGGTAGTTGTCGCACAAATGAGCGATAATACCCCTCCAATTTCACAATCTGATAGCGAAATAATCTTTGTTCAGCCGGGCGATGACATAACCGTTAACGGCTGGGTAGAATTTGTTGGATCAGGATTGAAGATTGAAACTTTACCTCCTCAAGGATTGAATGTTTATGCTAACACGATGTATGGTTCTGAAGAACTGGAAGGTCTTAGTATGCTGAATCCAGATGGGACTTGGTCAATAAGTCTCATATTACCATCGAGGTCTTTAATCGAAGGATTATTGGATTTGGAATTTGAAATAGAGGGGGTCGTCTCACCAGGATTTGATGCAACCACCCTGCAGACCAATATTGTAGTTGATGATACAATTCCGATAGTAGTGTATTCTTCAGTACCCCTTGCAGTTACCGATGAAGAATTAATATTAATGCCATTTACCATTTCTGTGGAAGAATCTGGTGGAATGCCGGAGGGAGATTTAACCGTCCACTGGGCTTTCCTGAGGAATGGACTCATTTTACCGGACGGAGAATCGAGTGCTCAATTGCCGTATATTTCAGATGGGGCCGGAATGTGGTCCTATGTCGGTTCTCTCGACTTTACCGAAGGGGTAAATGTCAGTCTTGAAGAAGGTGATTCTCTAATTTGGTGGATAGATGTTATTGACAAAGCAGGAAATTCACCAACGGGTACTGGGCTATCCAAACTGGATCCGATGGGCCCAAAATTCACAGTTCTTTCTTTTGACCTTACTGTAACCAATATCGAGATTTCACTCGCTAATGGATCTACACCACGTGGCAATCAAGTTGTTGAAGGGACCGAAATTGGCGTGATTGTATATGTTCGAAATCTTGGAACCAAATCAGGTACGGTTTCTGTTTCGTTAATGGAGGATTTGAAGAGTGATCGAAATTGGCTAGCACAAAATGTAGTTGAAATAACATTAACTCCTGGTCAAACTTTACCCCTTGAAGTATTATTGTTTGAAACTCATGGGTCCGGCCCACAGAACCTCGTAATTAATTTGACTGGAATGAATCGATGGATAGACAATGTTATGTTACCTCATTGTTCTGGTTTTGCAGGTAATGCCTCATGTGATTTGAATGTCGAAACCGATATGCCAAGTGTAATTTCGAGCGAGGAGGCTCAAAGTGGAACTAGTGGGTCTTCTATGATCATGATCATCTTAGGACTAATTGTTGCTGGAATGGGGGTTGCTTTAGTAGTTGTACTAAAACGTAAAGACGGCGATTCTTCAGTCTTTTATGACGATGAATGGGATGAAAGTGAAGAAGATCAGTATTTGGATAAGTACCAAGCAGAAAAAACCACACCTATTTTACCACCTATCAAGCCCCCAATGTCTGGGGGAAAAACTGAGCCACCTATTGAAGAGTTAGCCATTGAGGAAACTGCTGAAGTAGAAATCGAGGACGATCCTTGGGACAATATTGACCATTCGGAGGAAGAGTGAAACTCTTCAAACGCGCGTTTGGGACCACCGATTGACCGAAATCCATTAAAGCCTGTTTTGGTGAATGCGGAATAGTAGAGGCCAGTTCTCTACGGATGGGATTAGCATGACAACAACTAGCGATAGCCGAAGCGATACGGCCAAAAAAGTCAAAGAATTACAACTGCAAGTGGAAGATCTCAAAGAGTTGGTTAATACTCTTCTTTCGGTAATATGCGAAGAACCTGATGGTGTTGCTAGTGGTGCTGCGCCCTCTTATGGCCAACCGCAACTGAATTATTGCATGTGAAAATAGACTATCCTTTGATTACCAAAACCGGTTTCAATCGAGCGATAGCCTTGGCAAGACCGGCTTTCGAAGTTAAGCCGATTACTTCATCGACATCTTTGTACGCATCTGGGGCCTCTTCAGCAAGAATATTCGGAGTATTTGCATGAATCATTATTCCTTCTTGCTCAAGCCTTTGCTTCAGTTCAATTCCATCGATTCGTTTCTTGGCTTCAGACCGAGATAATAATCGCCCGGCTCCATGGCACGACGAGCCAAATGCACGATTGCCCGCTAGACCCTCTAGCATCCATGAGCCAGTTCCCATATCGCCTGGGACCAAAACCGTCTGGCCCTCAAACGCCCTGGTTGCACCTTTACGGTGGACACAGCAGGTGCAGTTTTTACCATCGATTACATGGTTTTCAATCTTGGCAATATTGTGACTAACATCGTAAACCAATTTCGCTTCGACATCATCCCCCATTTCAACTTGAAAAGTTTTCCGCAACCTATGGGTTAGAGCACAGCGATTGGCGAATCCATAATTTGCAGCTGAATTCATCGCGTCAATGTAAGATTCGCCATCCTTGCTGTGAATGGGAGCAGCAGCTAATTGTCGGTCCGGAATTTCGAAGTCCCATTCCTCATTATACCACGCGCCATCCCTTGAATGATACTTACTCTCTAGTGAACGTACGTGATCGGTACAGACCTGATGTCCGAAGCCTCGGCTTCCCGAGTGAATCATTACCATCACTTGGCCTTCAAATAAATTGTGAGGATTGCTATCGACAATTTTTTCGACTACTTGGAGTTCCAAAAAATGGTTTCCCGAACCAAGGGTTCCAAGTGCTTTCATACCGCGATTCTTGGCTCTTTGTGAAACCGATCCCTCGGTTTCCAAGCAACCACCCGATTCGATATTGTCCAAATCTTCCCCGTAGGCTAAACCAAAATCGACCGCGGCGCTCGCACCTCTCAGAATTATTTCATCGAGCATTGTTTCATCTAATTCGACCCCTCCTTTTCCAGATCCTCCAGATGGAATTCGACCGTTTAATCGCCGACCTAACCTCTCCCTAGAGGGGATATCATCAACCGAAATATTGAGTGCGAGCGAACGAACTCCACAATTGATGTCGAAGCCGACACCACCTGGAGAAACCGCTCCACCTTGTTCACCCCACTCGGTATCGGTTGCAAGGACCCCTCCGATTGGGAATCCATAGCCGAAATGCCAATCTGCCATAGCCCAGGCTTCCCCGACAACGCCCGGCATACTGGCAATATTGACCAATTGATTGAGACTTCTATCGTCGCTAGATTGTGCTAGATGCTGTTCATCGGCAACCAGCATGGCGTCTACGGCCATTTTACCGTGGCGTTTGATCCGCATTAATCCATCTGATTCTGTGACCAGATGGTCCTGCCATGTTTGTTCGGCCACGATTGGGCTAAGGCATCTATCTCTTCACTTCTTGGGCTGAAAGGGGGGATGGATTGAAGTCTAATCGGCTTGTGCCTAGGTCTGCCCATAGGGCAGGTGTTTTGATTGAGCTTTGGTGCCATCGATCTCAAAGTCTTCCATGATAATGGATTCACTCGCCGTCAATGCAGGGTTACCAACCTGTGGTTTTGGGCCACAGATCCTAAGCGGGATACTTGTGGTGATAGTGAACCCGATTATTTCAGGCTTTGACCAGCGAGGCCGAGAACTAAAAAATAGCATGAGGGAGGCTTTTTTGGGTTTCTTAGAACAAAGGGATCACACAATAATTTCGCCGTATCCGGTCTTAGCTCGTTGGCGAGACGATATCCACCTCACCATTGCAAGCATAGCAGACTTCCAACCCCATATCACCTCAGGTGAGGTTGAACCTCCGGCTAACCCACTGGCGATTAGCCAACCGTGCATCAGACTCACCGATGTCGACGCTGTTGGCCGTTCGGGTCGGCATTTGACCACATTTGAAATGATGGCTCATCACGTCTTCAATCGACCCGACGAGGGGCGGGAGTATTATTGGATAGTTGTCATGATTTACTTTGCAGCACTTTTGGAATAGCCGTAGAAGAGATTACCTATGTCGAAAATCCATGGTCCGGTGGTGGAAACGCAGGTGCAGCGGTTGAAGTCATCGTCGGTGGACTTGAATTGGCAACATTGGTATTCATGGATATGGCCGAAGACGTTGAAGGCGATGTCGAAATTAAAGGCATCAAATATTCAAAAATGCCACTTCAAATTATCGATACCGGATACGGGTTAGAACGATTCTGTTGGGCTGCAGCGGGTACCCCGACCATCTATGAGGCGATTTATCCTGAATCGGTTGAATGGTTAAAACAGCAAGCCGGATTCAGCGCCGAGTCATTCGATATGTCTCAAGCACAATTGGATTCTCTTCTCGGAGAAATGAGCCGCCTCTTCGGAATTATGAATATCGAGGCCGGTAGTGATGGAGCAAGGATGGAGGCATTATTCTTACAACGTTTGGAAGCAAGAGGTCACCACATTTCATCTGAATTATTCACCCGAATAACCGAACCTCTTTCAAAAATTTACGCGATTCCAGATCATATGCACGCATTGGTAAACATGCTTGGTGATGGCTTGGTTCCGTCGAATGCAAAAGCAGGTTATCTCGCACGAATGATGGCTCGAAGAGTGCTTAGAATGCGTGACGAATTATTCCTTGATATCGACTTGGCACAACTTGCAAATCATCATTTGGAAGTCAATTATTCTGCTGAAAAAATGAAGCAGACCAAAGATGGATTATTTACCATTCTCAAAGGGGAAGAAGCGCGTTATAATGAAATGTTACGCAAAGGCAACCAAGTGGTGAAAACCGCGATCAAAGACATTGCAAAAGATGCGGTATCCCTGCCGGATTCAATTCTATTCACCATCAATGATAGCCATGGAATATCTCCTGACTTGGTGATAAAAATCGCTAATGAACTCGGCTGGACCTCGGTTATTTTACGCACCGGCTTCAATGCAGAGATGGCTGAAAGGCATTCTGCTCAAGCAAAAGCGGCTGCTACAGCGGTCGCACCAAAACCATTGGTCGAAAATATTCCCAACCTCCCTAGAACCGTTCCTATGTACTACGAAGATGTAAACCAGAGGGAATTTGAAGCAAGTGTTCTAGCTTGCCTCCCATTGATTGGAGAAGACATCCCCGATGGCGCCACCCATGGAATAATTCTCGATAGAACATGCTTCTATCCAGAAGGCGGCGGCCAAGAAGGTGATCATGGTTCCATGAGTTGTGATTCTGCAGCCCACGATATACTCGATACTCGTATTGTTGGTCCGTATGTAGTCCACCTCTCACAAGGAGAGTTCGAGGTTGGCGATATGGTTCATGGTGAACTCGATTGGGCTCGCCGCCGGCAAATGATGGACCACCATACCGCGGTTCACATCGTCGGTGGGGCTGCAAGAAAACTGCTCGGCCCACATATTTACCAAGCAGGTGCTAACAAATCTGAACAAAGTGCCAGGCTCGATATTACCCATCACAAGCGGTTGAGCCGAGCCGACCTCGATGAGATCGAAGCGCTAGCAAACGAAATTGTACAAAATGTCCAACGAACAGAAAAAATCTCTCTAAACCGAAAGGATGCCGACCGGAAATACGGATTCGACCTCTACCAAGGAGGTGCACCGAAGGGCAATGACATCAGAATTCTGCGCATTGCCGACCATGATATTCAGGCATGTGGAGGTACTCACCACGATGAGCCTGGGCGAATCGGACAAATTCGAATCATCCGTTCAAACGCGGTACAAGATGGTGTGGAACGCCTCCACATCGTCGCTGGCCAAGCGGCGATAAACCATGCACGAACCCAAGAAAACATACTCCGAGCCAGTGCCGAAACATTCAATGTTCCAATCGATGAATTACCGGCGACC
>PSPR01000050.1 GCA_004195515.1 Methanobacteriota archaeon
AATCTTCACTGCATTACTAGCAATTCCCTTCTTAGATGAAAAGATGAATTGGCGATTGGCAACGGGATTGTTTTGTGGATTAGGTGGAGTTCTCATTTTATTCCTTTACTCACCGAATACAGATATTCCATTTGATATTCGAATGAAGGGTGATCTGATGATCGCTGGTGCTGCATTGGCCTGGGCATCATCTTCAATATTACAAAAGAAAGCAATGACCTCTACCGCTATCGATTCCCAAACCCCTCTCTCACCCCTACATCTTACGGTCTGGGCTTCACTCATTGGATTGATAATTCTGACTCCATGGGCTGCTTATGAATCATTCATCCACGGTATTCCTCAACCAAGTGTTGATGGCTGGTTGGCAATTCTATTCTTAGCAATATTGTAATGGAATCGCTATTCTTGGCGCTGGAAAAACTGCGCTATATGTCTACTTAGTCGCTCCATTCGGGATTCTCGGGGGATGGGTTATCCTCGATGAAAAATTAGGCTGGTCTCTGGTTGCGTCATTTGCATTGATATTTATTGGTGTAATGTTAGCACAACAAAATCCTAATGATATAGATTCTTGAGGATGTTTGTATTTCATGTCAACATTATATCATAGATTCTAATAAACGACAATACTTGTCACAATAGATGTCTCGTCTCACCCTTCATTTGATGAAGAAGTAGTTGTTCGCCTTTGCTATGGAGATTCGAAGTGTGGCCGTTATTGGCGCTGGAACTATGGGTGCGGGCATCGCTCAAGTTTGTGCTCAGACGGGTTGGAAAACAAATCTGTTCGACGCTTTTCCTGAAGGGCTAGAGCGTGGGATGAAAGCCATTGATGCTTTTTGGGACAAAGGAATTGCACGAGGGAAAACAACTGTTGAACAAAAAAAACTTTGGAACTCAAAATTATCTTTTCATAGTGAAATGGCTCAGGCGGTTTCAGAGGTCGATTTGGTTATCGAAGCTGTGCCTGAAATCCCTGCTCTCAAACATTCAATCTTCGCAGATCTCGGCAAGTTAACCAAGGAAAGTTGTATTCTGGGTACCAATACCTCATCTCTTTCGATCAAAGAAATCGCTCAAGCATCTGGTAGACCAGAGAATGTCATTGGAATGCATTTCTTTAATCCGGTCCCAATAATGAAATTACTAGAATTAGTTGAGCACGATGATTGCTCTGAACGGACGATTTCGATTGCTAAAGAGGTTGGTAAAACAATGGGTAAAACCACAATTTTGGTAAAGGACGTTCCTGGATTTGCAACATCTAGGCTGGGAGTAGTTCTCGGAAACGAAGCGATTAAGATGCTTGCAGACGGCGTTGCATCTGCAAAAGATATCGATACCGCAATGGTGTTGGGTTACAAACATCCAATGGGGCCATTGGCTCTGAGCGATTTGGTTGGCCTCGATGTACGCAGAGATATCTTGTTGAATCTCAAAAATTCCTTTGGAGATGATTGTTATACGCCACACCCATTGCTAGAAAGACTCGTAGCAGCGGGCCGACTTGGTAAAAAGTCGGGTAAGGGCATCTATGATTGGTCATCTGGGTCAGCCGAGGAATCTGAACTTCCTTGAGAATTGTTATCACAGCGATTACAATTTGAGCTGGAGTCCAACGCGAATAGGGCTTTGTAGCCCCTAAATTGATAAATTACTACACCTCCGTGTGAATTGGTAGTCGGTTTGAGCGAAGGCGTGAAGGTTTCCCTGAAAGAATATTTGGCCACTATTGGCAATGTAGCCGATAAGAGTTGGAATGCCGCCAAAGAGAAAACCGTCGGCGCAGCAAAGATCACCGCTGATAAAAGTAGAGAATTGACTGCAAAAGCAAAAGATTCACTCGAGCAAAGGAGAAACCGTCCAAAGAAAAAATTCGATAATCTGGAAATTGTTCACGGAATTATTTCTTCCGATATCATCGTACCACCAATCGAGGAAATGGCGATTAGTGAAGGAAAGGTTTTGGTTTCGGTAGAAGAATACGAGCGAATGAATTTGGCTGTTGAACAATTACAACTGGAACAGGAAAGAACCTCTGAATTATTGCTGCAAATCGTCAGTCTTGAAGCGGTTAGTTCCGAGGTTCAAGTCGAGCAGACCAACAAAGGCTGGTCATTGATTAGCAAAAGTGGAGAAAGGCGTGACTTGAAAACTGATGTCGAGCCGATTAAACTCACTTCAGAAGTAAGTAAATCTCTTCAAGAAACCATGATGTTACTCGGGGTTACCGTACTTTGGCTAACCGGATTAACCGGCCTGAATTATTTCATTTCTACGCCGTTATTACCTGATGCGACTTTACAAATTATCACTTGGTCTATTGGAACTGGCGCTTGGTCTTTATTCGTATTGTGGCGCTTGAAAAAAGCACGGACCTTTTTGGGAATGCCGAGCGGAATGAGGATTCAGACCGCAATCGGTATCGGTTTGGTTACCGCTATGTCCATAATTTTGATGAAAGAGCAACAAATCGCTCTTCAAAATGTGTGGGGATGGACCGCTGCAATCGCACTCTCAACCCTATTATTATCAGGACTTTTACGAGGAATTTGGAATGGCTTGAGCCGACTTTTTACTCGGAAAAAATAATTAAGAAAAATCAGGCTGACGCTTTTCTAAAAAAGCATTAACCCCTTCAGCAAACTCCTTGGTTGTACCAGCAGCCTCGATCAGAGTTCGCTCATGTTTGAGATGGGTTTCAAAGTCGTTATCATTTTGGACCAATAACAAGTGTTTGGTAGCCTCTTTGGTATGCTCACCCCATCGGGACCATCTCTTCGCGATTTGTACCGCTCTGGAAATTAATTTGTCTGCGGCGACAACCTCGTCGATCGCTCCGTTATAGCAAGCCTCTTCTGCGGTCCAAACCTGATTCTCTAAGAAGAAACGACGGGATTTCTGTTCACCGACAAGCCTTGGTAATAGCCAGGTTGTTCCACCATCTGGTGATAGGCCCATTCCAGCGTACGATGCTGCCATTTTCCCATTCGGTGATGCGATTCTAATATCGCATGCAAGAGCAAGGCCGAGGCCACCTCCTGCCGAAGCGCCATTTAAGGCGGCAACAAAAATCGTTGAAGAGGTTCTCATTTTGAGTAAAAGAGGGTGGAGGATTCCGGTTAATTCTCTGATTAACTCTACACTATCCCTCGCATCTATCGATTCCTTGAAGGCATTGATATCAGCACCTGCTGAGAAAAAGTTACCTTCACCGGTAAGAACAATCGCTTTGCAGCCGATATTCTCCAGAATCACATCTCTAATTTTTGGCAAAAATTCACGGCTGAATGCTTTTGTAGTTGATTCACCGGTAAATTGGATAATCGTAACTCCATTATCCTTGGTAACCAACAAAAGAATCACCTCAAAGTTTAACGTTGACGTTTTTCAATTTTGTATAGAAATTGAGTGCGTCTTTTGACTGTTCTACCCCTATTCCGGATTGTTTCCACCCGGTGAAAGCAGTCTGTGGGAAAGTTATTGGATATTCGTTGATCGAAACCATTCCCGATTGAACATCTCTGGCGAATTTATGAGCACGGCTCAAATTATTGGTCCAGATGCCATTCAATAAACCGAATGGGGTATCATTCGCTAATGCGAGAGCTTGCTTATCATCGCTGAATTTGGTGACCGCTAAAACCGGACCGAATAATTCCTCTTGGAAAAGTAGATTATCGCTAGAAATACCGGTTACAACAGTCGCTTCCATGAAAGCACCTTCTCGGTCTATTGCATTTCCGCCACATACGACCTTTCCACCTTGGGCTAAGCCCTTTTCTAGCATTTGTAATACTTCATCCCGGTGAGATATATGAACCATAGACCCCATTCTCACACCTTCTTCCATTCCTGGACCGACTGGCCATTTGCCAACTTCAGCAACGACTGCATCGACCAATTGATCGTGAACATCTTCGTGAACAATTAGCCTTGAGCCCGCCCAACACATTTGGCCAGCATTCATGAAAATTCCAAAACAAATTGCCTTTGCACAGTGGGCGAGATTCGCATCTGAAAATACGACATTTGCTCCCTTACCTCCTAATTCTAGGGTGACCGGCGTCAGGTTTTCACTAGCTTTTGCCATTACCGCTTGTCCGGTAGGAACGCCGCCTGTTAAGACGACTCCATCTACGCCTGCATGACCTGCTAATGCGTCTCCGATAAGGCCACCAGATCCTGTGATCACCTGAAGAACATTGGCCGGTAGGCCTACTTCAGCCTCTTCCATCGCTTTGGCCCAAGCCAACAAAGACAGAGGGGTCCAAGAGGCTGGCTTGGCGATGACGGTGCAGCCGGCTGCTAGAGCCGGGGCGATCGAACGAATCGCTAATTGTAATGGAAAATTCCATGGCACGATATGAGCGGTTACTCCAAGAGGTTGGCGTAAAGTGTAATTGAGACGGTTTCCTGGAACTGGGATTGTACTGCCTTCGATCTTATCGGAGAAACCTGCGAAATATTCTAGAGTCCAAGCGCCGTACCTGATTTCAGAAAGAGCTTCTCTGAAAGTTTTACCGTTGTTTTGAGATTCTAATGCGGCGAGAGATTTTGCATTCGCATAGGTCGCAGCAGCCATCTTGTTGAGAATTCGGCCACGCTGAGCTGGGTCCATCAACGCCCATTCTTTGGATGCTAATGCTGCACGAGAAGCCGCGACGCACCGCTCGACATCGGCTAAAGTCGCTTTTGGAACTGTTGCAATCACCTCACCAGTTGCTGGATTCAGTACCTCGCTGGTAGAACCATCTTCTGCATCTATCCAACCGCCGTCTATCAACATCTGCTCTCTGCCCATACCGTGGGCGAAGCAGAACTCACTCAAAGCCTCTCCCATGTGAAATAAGGTTGAATAGAGTCCGACCATAGCCCCTAAACTATGGCGAAGAGAATTGGGATTGCCCAATCGACCACTACTACTGTTACAGGAAGACCACCGGTCCTAGTTCTCATCGCCGGTGCAACCGGGGTTGGCAAGTCAACTACTGCAGTCAAAGTCGCCCATAACCGAGAATTTTCAAGGTTACTTTCAACCGATGCTATAAGAGAGGTAATGCGGGTGGTCGACAAGGAAGGCTCCGGTGCTTTGCACCGGTCTTCATTCAGTAAAGGAGAGACTGGCGATGCTGTTTTGGATTGGTTAGATACCTGTAAAGCGGTTGAAGCAGGAATTTTAGCGACGATTGAGAGAGCACGTCGAGAAGGGATTGATTTGATTCTTGAAGGGGTGCATCTCGAACCGAGTAAAAGACTGTTGCGAACTTGGACCGAGTCGGGTGGAATCGCACTTGGAATAGTAATGCATGTCGGGGATCAACAAAAACACGAATCCTTCCTCAAACAAAGAGAGAGTCATTCATTTAGGAATGCGGATAGATATATCTCGGCCTTGCCGCAAATTCGATCAATTCAGGATGCGCTTTTGGATAAAGCAAGAATTGCTGATTGGAATACTTTGGACCCGACTAGAGTTAAAGATTCGTTGGAAAGGATTGGTCACTGGCTAGATTTGGAATGGAATAATTGGCGCAAATTGAACTAATAAGGGCTACCATATATCTAAAAAAAGAGATGTGTCAGATTTGGTCTAAATCTAAGTTAAACGTAATCAATTGGCTCATCATTGTACTTCTATCGGCTGAACCTAATTGCGCTGAAACTTGAATTGTTCCATTATTGTCTGTGACTGAAATGTCTAATAATTTCAATTCGACACCTCTGATCTCACCATGATGCAATACATCATCGTGAAGTGAATCCATTGCCAATTCTACGCTTTCGACTTCCGAAATACCTTCACCATACCAAATTAGTGACCTTTCACGGCAGAGTGTTGGAAGGGCATCAACCACTTCCTTTGATGCAGTTAATGTAGCATTTCCAGTTGAATCATCGTGAAAATTCAAGCCTGCCATCTTTACACCATAAATCGCCATCGATAGTAAGGACATCATCAAGACTACTCCGGTGGCAAGAAGCATTTGCGCTCGGTCATCGTGTTCTGGATTGTTCATCAATCACCACCTCCACGAGTCCAAACATCTAGGGTTACGGTCCAAAGATTCTCATCTACTCCCACTAGTGTGTGAACGGTTACTGTTCTTCCACTAGGGGTTGCTATTTCGCCATGGGGTGCGGAGGTTCCAGAATTCTTTGCAAGCCAACAATTTCCTTCAATTCCGTTAGCAAGTGCATCTTGGACCAGTTCACAAGCTTCATCGAATTCATTAGCAGCTAGCAATTCCGCAAGGCGGGAATCGTAATCTCCATCAACAGAAGGCGTTCCCAAACCGTATCTAACGGCATCTTGGCCAGCAAATTCCATATCGGCTGAAATTCCAACAGATGGTGCGTCCGGAACTTGAATTTGAATCAAGAAGGCTGCGCTCATGAAAAATAACCAAAATAGAGTTAACATCTCTAAAATATGAATTTGGGCGTAATCATCGTTTTTCATCAATGATCACCTTCACGGCTTGAATGTCCCTGCTGAAGGCTTGAGTGCTGGTAGATCCGAAATGCCGATTAAATCTGGTGAAAATGCGATGAAATTGAAGCATAGCAATGCCATAATCATCATCATACCAGAATGCTTGAAACCGCTACTGAATCGACCTGTTGCCATCAATCCAGCCATCAAGCCATTGCCAAGAGCTTGCATTGTAACTCCGTAATAGAAAATTGTCAGGAAGAATAGTGGATCGATATTTCTAATTACCATGTTACCTAATTCTTGGCCTCCACTATCCTCACCATCTTTGCTAGGTTCAGAATTAGAACCTGCAATCGCAGGAATGAAAACCTTTGCTAGTACGACGATAACTCCAAGGAAAACCCCATAGGAGGTCCAAATAACCGAGATGTACGAAGCGATCGAACGTTTCCGCTCACGCTCTAGGAATTTAATCTCTCTACTGTCGTTGGCCGCAGTCACCAAAATATCGGAGATTTTTCCACCTGCGCGATTTGCTTCGCCAATCAAGGAGATTGCTCTCTTTACCAAAGGTGTATTTACCCGTTCTGCGAACAGGTCGATGACATCACCAAATGCTACACCCCAACTTAGTTGATCAGACATTTTTTTAACTTCAAAATTCAAGGCGCCATATTCGCTTTTCGCTAAGGTTTGAACCGCTACTGTCATCGAAAGACCACCTTTCCAATATTCGGCTAAATCACGTAAGAAATCGGGGAATTTTTCTTCTTTTTTATTGGTCGATTCTTTCACTCTATCCCAGTAAAACGAAGCCGGCCAAAAACTCAAAAAGAAAGCCAAACCGAAGAAATTGAGGAAAATAGTTGGATGAAGACTCATGCCTCCAAGAAGAACTTCAGGTCCAACCCAAATCGATTTGTTATTCATATACTTTGGAACTCCATCAAAATATTCCATTTCGAGATGGAATGTTGCTTCTGTAACGGTTTCTTCTGAATAAATGACAACCGAATACATTTCGGCCATTTCCATATTCTCTATATGTACTTCGCATTTATCGCCCTTCGCATGAGTATTTCCAGAATATTTTTTCATTGACCTTCCATCTGGATCTTTTATCTCGAATGTGTAATTTGATGGCAGAGGACTATCAATATCACAGGTGCCATAGAATTTTTGGGGCGGTGACTCGAATCCTAATCCCGTAGTATTGTAACCAGGAACATCAAACATCTGACCTAATTGCCTAAATTCGACCCAAGGTTCATTCTCAAAGACAACAATATCAGCCTCATCTTTCATCAATGGACATGATTCATTATCCAAATAGGTAGGCTCAACATTTGGATCGTATCCACAAGCAAGATTGACAAACATGGGTTGCTTATTGGCGGCGGTTAAAAAATGAGAATTTGTAATCCAGAAGGCAAAACTTGCCATGCCAAATAAGAAACTAATTGCAAGGATAGCATATAGCTTTGTCATTGTCGAATCTGCTTTTGGCAAATCTAGTTTGACGATGATTTTTTCTTTCTTCTTTTTCGCTATTATCTCACCTCCTATAATCACATCTTGTTTTCTTCGCTAGATGACCAAACCAAGAAAATAAACATTGAATGAATAACTGGTAATGCTACCAAAACAACCCCATACATTGTTGTGGTTGAAATCTGAGCACCTTTACCGCTCACCCAAAACATGATTACCAGCATTACGATTAAGAAAAGAGGCATTGCAACAGCAACGACAATATAGGATTCGGCAAGCATTGCTAATCCTTCTAAGAAATCATGTAAACGAGTTCGGTTTTCACGCATATAATGTTCAGCGCGATTTAGGAAATATAATTTTAGTGAGCCGCCCGCAGTCAAAGTTCCAACCATTCCTTGGAAAAACTCCACCATCCAAGGTGAGGCAGCACGATCAACTGATAATTTCATTGCGGTGATCAAATCATAACCGAGTAAAGTTACATCCCGGTAAATCATCGAAGCATCATAAGCGATCTCACCATAAATATCTTCATTGATCGCCAGAGACCTGAAAATATTCGTAGGTGTTGAATTTGCAGCTGCCATAGCCGCGGTATAAGAAGCAGCATAAGGAAGAAATTTCTCTAAAGTCGCTCCACGAGTTTTCTTTGCTCTCCCCGCCCCACCTTTGAGGTATTTGTATGTCCCGAAAGGAATCAAGAAACCAAATAGGCCTGGAATTAATCCTGTCGCCCATCCTGGAAATACTTGATATTTGAAATATGGACAGCCATTTGCTACTTTTGTTGAGTCTATTAAATCTGGATTCCAGTACTCCCACAAATAGCAATCCTCCGCCGTGGTCTCATCGGGGAGAGTTTCATAAAAATCAATAACACCAATTACTGGGAAAAAGAATGCTGTAATAATCAAGAGGCAAACTACCAATACTGCAAGGCTGGTAACTATTACTTGAGACAAATATACCTCTGCCATGATGGGTATGTTTCCCTTGATTAGGTTGCCGGCTAACTCTTCATCGTCTCGGGCTTTATTTTTTATCACCCGTCCTAAAAC
>PSPR01000051.1 GCA_004195515.1 Methanobacteriota archaeon
AACGTGGAAAAATCCAAGATGAATCGATGTATTATGAGCATCTAAAGCACGATGGCACCCTTCCAATCATCGGTGTCAACACATTCCTAAATCCAAATGCCAAAGAATTCGATGCCTCGAACGCAGATGAATTCGA
This sequence comes from Methanobacteriota archaeon, assembly GCA_004195515.1. Taxonomy (GTDB): domain Archaea; phylum Thermoplasmatota; class Poseidoniia; order Poseidoniales; family Poseidoniaceae; genus MGIIa-K1. The sequence goes on from PSPR01000051.1 coordinate 137, forward strand.
AATGGAATTGGCTCGTGCAACCCCTGAAGAAAAGCAGGCTTGTCTCGACCGGGTTCAGGCGGTTCCAATCGACCAAGAAGCTCTTGCAAACCTGCAAAAAGTTGCACGTGAAGGCGGAAATGTCTTCGAGGAATTAATGGAAACCACCAAGGTTGCAAGCCTCGGACAAATCACCGATGCATTATTTGCTGTCGGTGGCCAATATCGTCGAAATATGTGAGATGGTATATTTTCGCTAATTCCGGTAATCGAGCGAAGATGCTTCATATACCATTCAAACCTAATTATTGGATACATGTGGGATATTAGCACAATGGTGGCAGTGTTCTCAATCGCTCTCTCAGGAGCGACTGGAGCAGTAGCCTTAGAAGAAATGGAGATGGAAAGCTGGAGTCAATCTAGCGAGTCCGGAGAAAAGATGGAAAAAATGGCCGAGCGGGTCTCAATCAAATTAGAAATAGTAAATTCTTGTTTGGATATGGAGAACTGTACGGTTGATCAAGATTGGTTAGAAAACAAGTCTGAGCGTCTTCAAGAAAAAGCCGATAAGATGGAAACTTGCAAAGAAGACCGTGATAATTGTGAAAAGCCTTCGAAAAAGGCTCGTAAAGCAATGCACGACGCTCGAAAAGAGATGCGTGACCAATTGAGTGACGAAGAAAAACTCGACAAAGCTCAAGAAAATCTTGACCGCAAGAAAGAGTTGGTCCAATCCTGCCTGGAAAACCCAGACTGTGATGTCGACACCGAGAAACTACAACAAGCTCTTGACCGAATCGATGAAAAATTAGAGAAGATCGAAAATGGAGAAATGCCTGAAAAGTCACACCGAAAGGCTCGTGGTCAACAAGGCAAAGAGCAGTGAAGTAAATTCACAGCATGTCAATTTAGGAGATCCAGCACAGGGGGTTTCAAAATCCTCTGTGCTGGTTTTCCGCCCTTTTTACTCAAACAATTACCTTAAAACATCAATTTAACCCTTTGAAGCAACCTTGATGCATTCATGGATACATTCATAGTCTTAGATTATAATCAGCACTTAATATGGCACAAGAGCCCAAAAACCAACGCCCGACTGCAGGAGAGTCATTGGTCAACGCTACCGTAATGGTACTCGACCAAGTGATCATCCAGAAACATCTCAACCGTGCATCGATTGAAACATCGATGCGATTGGGCGGACGAAATATGGTTTATTCATCCTAGACGTCAATACGACTATGACTCTAGTTCTTCAGCCCAAAATCGATGGAGATTGAATGGGCTGCCGTCACCGCTGCTGCGGTGTTGTTCACCCTTGGTGCAACCTCGCCCGGACCTTCCTTAGCGGTGGTAATAGCAAATACCATCAAAGGTGGTCGAAGCAGAGGCATTGCTTGTGCTTTAGGTCATGGTTTAGGTTTTGGATTTTATGCTGCAGCCGTAGTGTTTGGATTAGTCATTTTGATGAAGGAAAGTCCAACTCTATTCACTATTTTGCAAATAGGCGGTGCACTATTTCTTATCAGGATGGGAGTCTCCCTATTCAAAGCCAAAGCCGAGGAGATAAAACATCAAGAATCGAAGAGGGAGGGATTTACAGAAGGATTCTTAATCGCATTTTTAAACCCAAAAATCGCCGTATTCATGCTCGCGGTTCTCGCTTCGGTTCTCGACGCAGAAATGAACGAAGCAACAAAATGGATCTTAGCATTATTGGGCATGACCATAGATGCAACCTGGTATATCATCGTCGCAGTATTACTTACAAATGGTGGATTCTTTGAAAGGTTAAAAAATAACCAAATCAGATTCAATCAAATAACAGGATTGGTAATGATCTCTCTAGCTCTCTGGGTATTCTGGCAACTCTTCTCTACAATCAATTGGTGATGTAAAAGAGACAATGATTATCTTCAAGGCCATGGAGATTAATCTGCTCTTCAATAGTGAAACCAGCATCCAATAATTGTTGAGCTACCCCCTCGAATACAACCCTCTCGCCTTCACCTGACCAGCGTTCACTGGCAGCTTTAAGGGAAAGCAAGCCTTTGCCACCTGGTTTGAGAAAACGGTTCGCCGCATCGATGAATATTTCCGCTTGGCCGGCTTGACTCACATCTTGGAATAACCAATCTACTTTGGTTGAAACCATTACACCCCAAGTTGAAAATTTTCTTGCATCACCTAAAATCGGTACTAATCCTGGTCGGATTTTTGCCATATGGATTAGGTCCCTCAGGCATCTAGGGGATAGATCAACCGCAATGATTCTCCCCGCCAATTGGTTATCAGTCCCACAGACTTGGTCGTGGATGTGGGAAAGCGAAGTTCCGTGACCAGCACCTAGGTAAAGACAGGTTGAACCCTCATCTGGCAACAAGTCGTATTGGGTATGTCGAGCCCTTGCTAATGCCGCTCCTAATTTAGACCGGGTCGGATCCCAGCGCCGATGTTCTACACCTTGGAACCGGCGCAAACTTTCGCCATATTGTGATACCTTCGGGCAAGCGTTACGAGTCCAAATGCTTCGCCCGTCGACTAATACAGCCCAACTAAGACGACGTTTTCTGCCCATTTAGATCTCACCTTTGTGGGGGATATGGATATTCTTCACGGATAAATTCGACCTTGTCGGCGATCACTGCAATCGCTTCCTCGTCCCATAATTGGCCGCCAAATTCATCGCATCGAACCGCAATGGTGGCTTTTGCCGCTAACATTCTCGAAATTTTTCCTCTGATCCACCTTGGGGAACGGGAAACCCAAGGATGCATGAAAATATGTCCGTGTTTTGGTGGTGGCGCCCCGGTTTTCAAATGGTTGAAAAATGCTTTTTCTGCGCCGAGAATCTGCATAGTTCCAGCCGGTAATCGCGCTAATCGTGCTCGACCATGTGCTTCGACACAAAGCCTTGAAGCCAAAATCGGACCCAAAAGGGCCGAGAGCGAAGGCAGGTGGTTTGCACCGAGTTCTCTAACCACCTCTTCCATAGTTTCCAAACGGTTTTTAATCTCACAAACGCTAGTTGCCCAATCGGCTAAGGAATCCCATTCCATGTCGGTTGGACCTCTTTCTGGCATACCGATTTCCAAAACTTGAGCTAACTCCTCAAGGTTATTCGAATCGACAACACTAGCGGCTAGACCGGCTCGGTCTTGCTCAAACCTCGCTTCTGGTAAGAATAATCCAACCCACTCGACCAGACGGCCTTCGATTGTGATATATGCAGCACGCAATTCATCGCTTGCTCGCAAAATATGTTCAAGTCTGCGGTCTGGGTCGCCCGCAGCAGCATCAACACCTCGCTTTGAAATTAAAATTGCAGCCTTATCCAAGCATTGAAGGGCCTCTATGCTCGGTAATGGCCAATCTGCGTCTGGCAAATCTGGATCGCCGTGGATTCTAACCTGGGCATCAGGGAATCGGCTGAGTAAAACCTCCACTTCGGGCGTAATCGCTTGATGAGACACCATATCGAGCCTTGCACAAAGGCGATCTAAATCACCCCAACCGGACCATTCATCAATATCTAAAATATTGCCTCTATCGTCGGCGACAGCCGCCGCTCTCCAGTCATACCAGAGCCACATATGAGAGTCCAAAAGGTACCCCTTCAAGAACCATCTGTCAGGGTTGGTTCTCCAATTACTTCATATGCTAGTCCATTTCACCTGTTGGGCATGTTCTGCCCCGAATGCGGTACTCTGGCTTTCCCTTCTCCTTCCGGTGACATAAGTTGCACCAATTACAAATGTGGTTATTCTGGACCTGCAAATGTCAAAGTAAAAGGCGCTGATGGCAAGATGGTCGACCTTTCAAAGTCCACTTCTTCGACCAAAGCCGAAACTCGAAAGTACGAGGTTATCAAAGATTCTGATGAATTAAAAGGCGTACTGACGACCGAAGCTTATCTATGTCCCAAATGCGAATGTATGGCAGTCTACTCTTATCTCGAACAAACTCGTGCTTCTGATGAACCAGAGACTCGAATGCTAACCTGCAAGGATTGCAATCATGGCTGGCGAGAATACTAAAGCGGATTTGTTAATATGCGACTAGAGATAATTCTAGCAGCAATTCTGATTCTACTCCCAGGCTGTGTTAGTGAAGAGCAAATTAAATTCAATGGTAGAGACCTTGACGAGTCTCAAACTTACAAATTCACCTTAGAATCCCATGATGGCGAATTATGGAGCCTAGAAGACCAGCGCGGCAAAGTAGTGGTTCTTGTGTTCATGTTTACAAGATGCGATGATACTTGCCCTGTGACCAGCCAAAATGTCAATTGGGTTAAATCACAACTGTCCGAGGCCGAACTTGAGCAGGTTTCATTCGTTTCAGTTACTGTAGACTGGAGGAATGATTCACCATCGAAACTCGAGAATTGGTCCGAGGATAGAGGCTATGATTGGCCACATTTAACCGGAACACAAGAAGCCCTCGAAATGGTGTACGACACCTATGGAGCGGGTCCAATAGAACAGGGTGACGATTCTAATGAAGGCTATACTGTTGCCCATACCAGTCCGACCTACATTCTCGATTCAGATCTAAAGGGCCGAGTGGTTTGGTCAGATTATGATTTCCCGGTCGACCTATTTTTGGAAGATCTCAGAACCGTTCTAGCAATTTGAAACAAATTCTCACGGAATCGGTTGCCGTTAGTGACAACATCAACACTATTGACATCAATAGCATGTCGAACAATATGCCGGAGTTACCAGAGGTAGAAACCGTCAAGGCCGGCTTGAGCCGATCTTGGATTGGTAAAAGAATCGAAGGTGTTGATCTTCGGCGCCCAAATCTTCGCTTTCCCTTTCCTGTGAATTTGGAGAAGGATTTGGTTGGTAGAACTATTATCGATATTCGGCGACGAGCAAAATATTTGCTCATCGATCTCGACGATGGTCAGATAATGCTCTCCCATCTTGGGATGAGCGGCAAGTGGACCATAGATGCAACTGATTCGAATGGAAAACACGACCATGTAGTATTGTATTTGGACGATGGCTCAATCTCGGTCTATAATGATCCGAGGAGGTTTGGAGTTCTGGATTTGTTCACAGGAGACTCTCATAAATTACTCGATCATCTTGGACCTGAACCATTGGAAGAATGGGGTCCTGAAGACTTGAAAGCAAAATTATCCAAACGGAAGACCGCAATTAAAATAGCGATTCTTGACCAAAAGGTCGTTGTTGGAGTTGGGAATATTTACGTTTGTGAAGCATTGAATCGGTGTAATATTTCCCCGACCAGGCCTAGTAATGAAATCTCGATTAAAGAATGTCAATCCTTGGTTATTGAAATTCGGAAAATCTTAGCTGAAGCGATTCAAGCCGGCGGCTCAACCCTCAAGGATTTCGCCGGGGTTGATGGGACTCTCGGATATTTCCCTCATCAATTCAAGGTTTACGATAAGGAAGGAAGCGATTGTGAATGCGGAGGAATTGTCGAAAGATTCGCCCAAGGTGGGCGTTCGACATTTTGGTGTCCTTCTTGTCAACAATAACAATAGGAAAAAAAAACATTATTGGGGATACAACACTTTTAGTAGTGCTGCCTTGTTCGCTTTAGGTGGGGAAAACGAGAGATTAAATTTCGTGGAACCTAAATCAGAGATGGGAAATATGGACGACGAACAACTTGTTGGCAAATTGAATGAAGCGCTTGGATGGGAATTAAGAGCGGTAAATATGTACGCTCATTATGCTGCCAATATCAAAGGTATAAATCGAATTCAATTGACACCATTATTCAAGCAAGAGGTCGCTGAATCGATGGTTCATGCTGATACTATTCGTAATGCTATCGTTAAACTTGGCGGGGTTTGCACAACAGATCGTAATTCGGAAAACATCGTACATTCAAGCAATTATCGGCAAATGTTGGAGGAGTCTTTCAAGACTGAAACCACCGCGGCAAGAGTTTATGGTGAATTATTACCATTGCTCAAGGAAGCCGGTGATGGTGAACTTTATGATACGGTAGAACAAATCTACCTAACAGAACTTCGTTCTATTGAAGAAATGCGCTTATTATTGGATTAATAATCGCCTTCGACACGAGGTGCGAGGAAATACTCGACATGTCCTGCGCCATCTGCAAAGTCAAAATTCAACTTTAGTGGAAAGTTCTCACCGAAGCGGAGATTTACATTTTCCATTCCAGAGAATATTTTGGTCATTGGAATTAGATAAGTCAATGAATATTGAGATCGAGCCGGTGAGTTGCAATCGATTGCGACCAATTCGTCTTTTGTGAATTGAACATTGACCGAATCGGTTGATCCTTGTACATTTACAGAGAATACGTTTTCATCTAATGAGAAGTTTACCAAATCTCCTACTTGCCGGGCCGCTCGCAAAGCCTGTGACAAATCAGCCCCAGAGATGGTTACACCGCATGGTAGGTCCAAGGATGGCACATTTGGTGGATTAAGTGTCGAATTGTCGAGCGGGCGAAGATTCAAATCGATTCGACCTAGATGAACGGTGGCTTGACCACTTGCATCATCATATTTCATTTCAACCATGTCATCAGCTGAACCTAAGGTTAAAAATTCCTTCAGCTTCCTCATTTCAAGGCCGAGATTTGTCTCATCGACCTCCCAGGTGTCGAAGACAGCACTATCGACTTCCATCTTGATCATAGCGACGTGAGATGGGTCAACTACACGAACGATTAATCCATCTTCAGAGAAGTCTAAACGGGCCTCTTCGACCACGACTCCTAGTGTTTCGACGATCATTCGCATGAGATCTTGTCGGGCTGTGACGTTCAGCATGAGAGCATCCCTGAACTAACCTTGCCTATTGGGAGGCTTATGAACCTTCTAATCGCATTGCTTCCCTTTGCGCGGTCCTTAGACTAAACGTTGTTTTCCGCGCATGGCCTTTAGATGGTTTCATGAAGGTGTGTCCAATCGAGCAACCATGGGCGAAGTTGAGCAAGTTTTGAAGGAGGACGGCACTCCTTACAAAGTCGGAATTCTGATTCCATCTATCAATAACGCTGACGAACTCGATATTGTTCTCGAAAGACTGACAAAACAGACTTATCCGGAATTCGAAATCATCATTGCTGATTCTAAATCTCAAGACCATACCAAAGAGGTCGCTCTCAAACATGGAGCTACTTGGATTGAGGACCCTTCGAGGAATCGGGCTGATGCTTGCAATTATGCTCTTAACATGATGGACCACGATTTGGTCCTCTTCACCGACGACGACACTATTCCTCCGCTCGATTGGGTTGAGAAACTGGTCAGATGGTTTTCAGATCCTGAAGTCGGCGCCGTCGGCGGTCCAAATTTCGCTCCTGACGAAGACCCGTTTGGGGCAAAATGCGCCGATGTTGCATTCTGTACCAAATTCATGACAGCGGGAACTAGGTACGGGGCTAAGCCAAAAGGGACATTGGTTCCCATCCATCATAACCCCGGGGTCAATTGTGCTCATCGCATGGCGAATTTACGCGAGGTTAATTTCTTTGAGCCAGGTTGTATCGGTGCAGAAGATGTTGTTCTCGATGCGAAAATACAACGTGCGGGCCACAAGATCTTCATCGATCCCAACAACATCATGCCGCACCGCAGGCGCAGACCCTTCAAGCCGTACATGAAACAAATGCGAAACTATGGCTATACACGAATGGTCGCCAATAAACGCTGGCCTGAAATTTCAGAAAAATCCCATACTGCAATTGGATTCTTCCCGTGGTTGATAGTCGCAGCCTTACTATCAGTGATTGGTGGTCTTTATCTAAATGGGTTTGATATGTGGAATCAAGAGAATATTTTGTACTATTTGATGATCCATATACCTGGTGGTTTAGCGATTTTCTATATTTGTTTAGCATGGCTCGGTGCTGCGATAGGAACCAGCCCCCATCGGTCGATTGGAACTGTGTTCTTCGCCCCTCTATTCGTATTTTTAGCCCACTGGGCTTATGGAGCCGGAGTAAACAAGGCTTGGGCTGAAATCCGTAAGACCGGTGGTCGTGCTGGTGAAGGTGCTCAAATCGATGATAGAGTACGCACAGCATGAGCAAGGCTCAAGCGAGTTATGAGGCCGGGGTCATATTATGGCCGCGAGTTTTCGAGAGAGAATCGCTGCCCCCGATTCAAAGAGTGATGAACAAGAGATCTGGCATTCTATCCGAACTTGGTTGGTCTTGCTAAGAATTGCAATCGTAATAATGACTATTTTCATAGCAGAACTATTTGAAGAATTTTTTATCCTCAATTTATCGGTATCGGTTTGGGCGGTATTGTTGGGAATCCCGGCATTTATCGTATTCTCGGTATTAATCATTCAAGGCGATAAAAAACTCGCACCGGAATTTGAGGCCAGAAGACAAGCTTCGATAGATGGTAAAGCGTTGAAATATCCAATTCAAAAACGCAAATAATCAATGTAGCGCGCAGGTGGAGTTTTTAATTACTAATACTCTATCGTTGTAAATTAGTTCAA
>PSPR01000052.1:0-10162 GCA_004195515.1 Methanobacteriota archaeon
TTCTTTCGGTCGTGAATATACTGCTGAGCGGCTGCTACTTCCTCAAACCGAAATACCTTGTCGACTACAGGAGAAATCGACCCCTCATCAAGCATCTTCAACAATGAGAATATCTGATTTTTCAATACATTTTCATCTTTGAAAGTCCCCATATGAACTCCAAAAACCGCTTTGTTTGAAGTCATCATCTTGAATGGATTGAATTTAGGAGTGGTCAACACCATTCTTAATGCAGTCACAATCGACCTCTTACTACCTTTTACAGCGGCTGAACCACCAAACGCATACAGACGACCGCCTGAACGAAGAGCCTTGTAAGACCGCATCATGTGTTTGCCTCCAACAGGATCCAGAGCGTGGTGAACTCCTAATCCGTCGGTCTCGCGCTTGCAGACCTCAACGAAGTCTTCGGACTCCCGGTTGATGAAGCGCATCCCGAGTGAGTTGACAAATTCGGCTTTATTAGCCGAAGCTGTACCGAATACTTTTGATGCACCTAGTGCAATTGCCAGTTGAGCGGTCGCGGTTCCAACCCCTCCAGCAGCATGGTGAACAAGAATTGTATCGCCTCGCTGGAAATTACCTAGATATGCCAACATATGGTGTGCGGTTAAGTAGATGACAGGAAGGGCTGCGCCTTGATCGAATGATATCGATTCTGGCAGTTTAAAACAGCGCTCGGCTAGAGCAACAATTTGCTCGGAATATCCACCCATCCCGCATAGTGAGACTACACGATCACCAATGACTAGACCTGTACCTTCAACACCTTCACCTAGTTTTCTAACCACGCCAGAAATTTCGTATCCTGGAGTGAAAGGAAATGGCGGAACCGGTGAATACAGTCCTTGACGCATCATTAGATCGGCGAAGTTAATTCCGGCTCTGTGCACCTCGATTAGAACCTCGCCCTCCCCGGGGCTAGGTGTAGGTGATTCTAAGATTTCAATCGCATTCATTCCGCCACGCTTTGTGTATACGACTCGCCTCATTTCTTGGCCCCTTTTATCTGCTGCGAGTTTTAATATAACTATTCAAAGGTGGTATCCCTTAAACAAATAGCGATATTTGTTAAGGAAAATTATGGCTTTCAATGGGCATGACTGATCAGCCCACTTAAGTCCAATCCAATCAGGACTATCATCATGATGGCAACACCAATTATCACATGCAATAAGGCTTTTTTCCCAGTATCTGCATGATGAACATCTGGTAATACATCGACGGTTGCAACATAAAGGAATGTTCCACCACTGAATAGGATGGCCAGACCAATCCATTGTTCACTCACATCTCCTAAGAGAATAAACGCAAGCATAATCGTGATTGGAGCTGCTATTGAAAATAGCATCAAATCCTTCCAAGCCGCTTTTGTATCGTTCCTTTCGTGCATCGAAAATATTCCAATGCTGAACGCGGCTGGTATCTTGTGAGCAATTACTCCTACAGCTACGGCCAAAGCGATTGAAACCTCGCCGCTGGCAACCGCTGCACCAATTGCTAAACCATCGGTTAGCGCATGAATTGAAAGGCCTAAGACCACGCTACGAGCATTTGTTGGATGATGGACATGTCCGTGGCCATGGTCGTGTTCGTGGTCGTGATGTTCTTCGTGAATATCATGGCCGAATCCATATGCTTCGAGAATTAGCATTAGAATGAAACCTGCTATAATTGCCCCTCCCATCCATAGAGAATCGATGTTGGGATTGGCTGATAAAGTTAGGGCGAATCCTTCTGGTAATGCTACTAGTAAAGCGGATGCGAGCAGCACACCTGCTGCGACTCCGGTCATCATCTTTTGACGTTCTTCGCTTTGGGCGCCGCGCATGATAGGAATTCCACCGGCGACCAATGCGGTGAAAAGTGCGACACCAGCCAAGATTAGGGCTTGGGTCATTGCTTCCATGATAAGTTGCCGATAATTACTATTATTAATAATAAGGTCACTTTTTGGACGCCTTGACAAATTCGGTTAGTGGTTGGAAATAAGGGCTCTATAGTTGCTGCACACAGGCTAGTGAGCCCTTGTTCCACATCAAGCCTTCATTTTTGTTTTGCCTGAATTCCTCCACCATAAAATCAAGCCAGCAATCACACAAAAAAATCTTAATTCAATTGAAATTGGGTCCAATTGATGGAACTCAATGCTTTGTTCATAGCGAATATTATCGGTTTTGTAAGTGGTGAGATAATAATTACCTTGTTCTAATGTCCATTCGATATCACATTTAGAAGTAGGACTTGCCTGGTCGGAGGAATCTATTTCCATTCTCCCTTTGATCAAAAACCATTCAACGGTCGGTGATGATCCCTCATCGCCCCGGATTTCACAATGATAGGTAAGATCTAATGTTTCGCCAAACCATGGATTGACTTCGATGGTTACATTTTCATTAATTGGGTCCTCAAATCGATTAATCGATTGAGTGGAAGGATTAGCAAGTGCTAATTCGACCGAAAACAGTAACACAACTGTTAGTGCAATCGCAGGCTTCATCTAGTTTTGCTTGTGGAGATGCAGTCTAACAACATTTGCCACACCGCGATGTAAATCCGATTCATCAAGTTCCACTTGCTCAACTTTAGCATGGATTATCTCAAATCCGTTCCCGATCACCTCTAGAACCTCATCGAGTTCCCACAGAAGATCTAAACTCTTTGGCCCACCGCTGGTCATCTCCATTTGGCTGGTATGATAGCCCTCACAGACGAATTCACCGCCCGGTTTTAACGAGCTTAACATCCGAGGATAATGCTCGACAAAAATCGACCAAGGCACATGAAACCAAGAACAGGCGATCAAATCGTATCGATTGGGTTTGAAGGTTCTCAATTCCAAATCATCAACATCGTAATCGACAGAAACACCATGTTTTTTGGCCAATTTTTCACACTTTTCTTTACCGACAGTCGATAGGTCGAATACCTCTGCAGTCCAACCTTTGGTAGCAGCCCAAACCGCATTGCGCCCTTCACCATCAGCAGGAAACGATGCCAATCCAGGTTTCATGGGACCAATGCATTGTTCTAGCCATTGGTTTGGAAGTTCACCATAAGCATAAGTGTGGCCAGAGAATCTTTGGTCCCAAGCATCTGCGCCAAATTTCACATTTGTCAAGATTCTTCCTCCTTGTCAAATTTGATCAAGCCGTGGTCCTCGACCACCTCACTATTACCCGGAAGAACCGGTAAAATATCATCGACCGAAAGACCGGTCGCCCGATAAATTCGGTTGGCTAACGCATCTTTTTTCTCCCGGCCCGGGGTGATGATGATGTAGCGATTACAATGTTGCGCGATTATTTCTGGAGTTCCACCCATCAATAATGGGACCCCGTTTATCGCCACTAGGCCCATTCCTAATCTAAGATCGATATCCTTGTACCAAGTTCGCTTGCCCCTGATTACAAAGGCACCCTTTCCAACATATTCACCGGTTTCTGCCGATTTGGAAACCTGCCCGGGTTTTACCCAGAACACGGTACCATGGGCTCCGCCGCTATTCCATGCTCTGGACCACGATAAAGCAAGAACTGCCGCTTCTTGGGTGATCTTTTCATCCAATTCAGATTCGACTTTATCGGCTAATCTGAATGCAGGCATATCGTTAGCGATATGAGGTGAAGGGTTTTCATCGGTGATGAAACCCTGATTATTGCGAAGGCTACAAGATGGAGCCCCATGAAGGTCGGCATGGAGATATCTATCGCCCAAGCTCATATGTTTTTTGACGATACCATCATTGCCTTTTGCGTCACGTCCGCCTATCATCAGATGGCCGCCAGATAGCATTGTCCAGCGGTGATTCTCAAACCACAATCTTTTGGCTCGCCTAACCTTTGCAACTTGACCGCTCGCCTCGCGTTTGGCTTCCTTCTTTTGGGCTCGGGCTAATTCGTCCTTGGTATCCTGTAATGCTTGAATCGCCCCCGCGGATTTGTCCTTTTGTTTACGGCCTGCACCAAAGTATCTCTGGGCATTCTGGTGAACACTCTCATCCAAGGTCAAACTTACTTGTTTGGAAGGATTACCATCCTCATCAGGGAGGAAGGCGATGAAGGTACCTTCTGCTGCATTGATAGATTGAATCCAAGGAATTTTCTTTATCGATTTTTTTACTTGGCTCCAGCCTTGGGATTCAACCGCTTCAGTCATTTGGCCAAGCAATTGTTCAACATGGGTCCAATTCTCTTGAATCGCATGACCGAGTGCTTGTTGCTTCTCGACTTTCACACCAAAACCAGATAGTGCTTTTTCCTGTTGAGACAATCGGCGCTCTAGTCTTTCGACATCGGTCGAATGACCACGGCCGGGTGCGGCGATATCGAGTTGTTCAGCTTCGCGTCGGGCGAGAGCTTGAGCATCATGAGGCCCCATCCATTCGTCTACCGCAACCGATAGCTTGTCGAACTCTTTATATTCAGAATCTCTTAAAGTGGCTAAGATCAATGGCCATGCTTCTTTTACTTCGCCATCTTTGAGGAAAAGATAACCCTTCCAGTCGCCATGCAATAATGCATTGAGTGAATCCCATATCTTTTGAAGATCTACATCGGCCATCTCGGTGGTCGGATCGATTGATGCATCAACACAGACCGCGGTGGCCAAAGCACCACCGAGGTTCACAACTCCGCCGAGAGTTCGACCGAGGTTGCGATCCGAATCTAACATCAGTTGAGAGAATTGTTCGAAATCGAGGCTATATGGGTCGAGAGCTGCCGGTGGAGGCACATATTCGATGCCTTTTTTTAGAGTTCTTTCAGCATAGGTCGCATGGGTTAACGGTTGGATGATAATGTCATCACCATTGGTGAGAATGATATTTCCATCGCGGAAAACCTCCACATAAAGGTGGTATTTTCCGTGGCTGGTTTCAAAGGTGAGTTTTAGCACTCGATCGAATCCGAGTTGTTCGATTGCTATGAATCTAGAATTGGAGAGGTATTTTCGCAAAATCATCGCGAATTGAACCGGATTTTGTGGCATCGGCCGATCGCGAACACTGGTGTAAAGCCGCTTACCTCGAACGATGACAAGGTCGTGATTGCCGCCTTCTTTAACTCTTAACCTCAGAACAATTTGTTCGTAATGCGGCATATAGCATTTTTTACAATGAGAACCGACCAATGAAGATAATTCTGCGACCATCGCTCGCAAATCGAGGGCACTCATCGCATCTTTCACTTTACAACCCTCCCTATGTTCAGCCTGTAATCTGCCATCTACCTTCAACCCTTAGGACATTTCCGGCCCTTTGGTGAGAAAGCAGATGAGACAAGGTTTGGTCCTTGGCAAGGAAGGCATTCGCTTCGGGTGAATCCTCGTAAGCAAACTTAGAAATTTCTTCAATTGTCGAGAATTGTTCAACCGCTTGAAGAACCCGATCGTGTCTGATTGAACGATGGCGAATATAGTAATTCAATTTATTTTCAGGCAAAGGAATCACTGGGCCGTGAGAGGGGAATATCAGATGAGGTTCCAAATCTCTAAGCCGTTCTAATTGTTCGATATATTGCATCATGTCGCCCTCGGTCGAAGGGATGAGAATCGTACCGAAACCAGCGACCATATCGCCAGCTATCAAGCCGGAATCCGAGATCAAGCAAAGGTGTTCAGGATGGTGGCCCGGGGTGTGAAGCACAGTCCAAGATTGATTTCCAAGACCCAGGATTTCACCATCTTGTAATACCCTATCGGCACTTGGGGATGCCGACCAAATCGGTTGGTCGAAGGCTTCTCGCAATAGGCCCATATCGGGCATGTGATCACTATGGCTATGGGTGAAGAAAACTGCAACCAAATCACCATTATGGCGGTCGACTGCTGCTGCGACATCTTCCATTCCTTCGCGGTTGTGAAAAGCGGGATCGACCAAGATAAAATCACCATTTGGGTCACCGACCAAATAGCAATTGGTATGGTCAGCAGGTGGCAGGGTCGCGGTCGGAACCGGTACGACTTCGACGCCATGGGCAAAAAGGACCGAGCGCCGCCCTGGTTTACGCTTTTCTAAATCGATTGCAACGGTATTCATGTCTCCATCAAATCTATCCAAGCATCGAACCACTTCCATCAATAGAGTAATAACAGGTGGTGCGACTTTTATCTGATTATTTTTCCATTCTGTTATGATGTCAATAGGTCTAGACCATTTTGCCTCGATGAATTCTGTTTGACCAACCAAAGAGAAATCGTCGTGGTCAGTTGCATGAATATGAAGGAAAGTATTCTCGAATCGCATCGGTCCAAAGGGCGGAGTCGTGCGCATCGAGATGATTCTCATCCCAGTAATATCGGCAGAAATATCACCATCTAAAGCCAATGGAAACCAATTCGCTTTATCGTCGACTACCATCGACCTGAAATCATCATCAACTGTGATTAATTTTCCATTTGAAGGCGCTAAACCCAATTCCTCAACCACTTCACGCAAGATCGCACAATGCTGGACACTTATCCCTAAAGAATCACTAGCGGCCTTGTCGACCCGGCTTATACCGCCACCGGGAAACGCCCAATAGCCAGGAAAAGATGGCATGGTTTCGGCTCTGTGTCCAAGCAAGACCTCGACTCCATCAGCACCATCTCTGGTGATCATCAAAGTTGCAGATGGGCGAGGTGGCTTGCGCTGCAAAGCATCGAGATTCATCCCCCTTGGTATCTCGCTCATAACTGGTGCCACCACAAGCATGGTTTCAAGCCATCACCCCGCTTGGAGGCTGATATGGTCACTATCGAAGAGGACTTGGAGATGCTGGCAACCGCTGTTGAGATGGGAATAAACCCCTTTCCAGCGCCAAGGAAAAAACGCCCTTGGGGAAAGTACGCTCTAGCCTCGTTCATGACCATGATAATGTTGAGCGCGGTTTCTAAGTTAATGATGAGGTTCGTGTGAAGCATTCAAATGGTCGTACGCTGTGTCGGGTTTGTGCGCATTCGCATTCTGTTGGCTATCCTACTTTTGACTCTCCCCGGTTGTTTGGGTACGACCGACTCAAGTGAGACAGTAGGTGATGACCAAATCTCTATCGAGGTCTGGTATACCTTTGCTGCCGAATCATTAGAAGAGGAGGTTTTCCTTGGTGCAATCGCTGATTTCTCGCTGGAAACAGCAGTGAAAGTCGAGGCTAATAGAGTCTCATATGGCGACGCCGATCAATTATACATCACTGCAGCCCAAGGCGGCGAAGCCCCTGATCTGATACGAATCTCTTCGGATTCATTAGGTAAATTCGGTGAGATTAGAATAGATAGCCAGCCAATTTTCGAGGATTTAAGACCACATCTCACCCCTCAAGAAAGAGCACAATTTGACCCAGTCGCATTACAATCGATGCGTTATGGCGATTCCCTTTATGCGGTTCCTGCCAGCTTTGATTGTTTGTCATTAATTTACAATAAAGCATTATTTGACGGAATCGAAGAGCCGAATGAAAACTGGACCCTAGATGATTTGGTCAATGCTGCCCAAACCGTCGGCTTGGAATTCCCGGTCAAAAACGCTTACTGGTGGTTCCCATTTTTAGGCGGATACGGCGGTGAATTATTCGACCAAAACGGTGTACCAACATTGGATGTGAACGGCTCAGCAGAATCGCTTGAATGGATGATGGCTCTCGAATTAGAACACGGAATAGTGCCGCAGGGAACCCAGAAAATTAGCATGGAGAATTCATTTGAGAATTACGATACCGGTATGATAATCGATGGACCTTGGAATTGGGCTCGTTATGAAAAAGGCTTGATCGATGCTGGCCAAACACTATTGCCAAAGGTTTCAATCGATGGTGATCATCTATCGCCATTGGTGACGTACAAAGGCTGGGCGGTTTCCAAACAAAGCACTCAAAAGGAAGCTGCAAGCCAACTTGCACTGTTCTTATCCTCCGATGATGTGCAAAAAGAATTCGCATTAAACACCTATACCATGCCGACCTCAAAATCTTTGAAATCCGATTCATCGCTCAAGCAGAAGTTGGAACACCGGCTCCTACTACCCGTGGGATGGCGATGGTATATACCGCGCTGGCACCGGCGTTTGAACAGGTCTATACCGGGACTTCAAGCGCCGATGATGCATTGGCTATGGCCGATGATGAACTTGAGCGAATGCTTGCTGAAATCGAGGCGGCTCAACCGGTAAATATCATTGAAGGTTATCGAACTATAGATGTTGAATTCGAGTTTGGGGACGGGGTTCATTCAATCGAATCCGATGGGAAAACCCATACGGTAATCGCCGAATCAAATAAGTCGAAAATAGATCCATATAGTGGTTGTATCGCATCTTATAATGTTGAGAAAACCTACATCTGTAGCCTGACTGGAATGATTCCAAACCAAGAGCACCTCATCACGATAAGTGATGATTCCGGTATCATCACTCAATTCAAAGCTACCTCTTTGACCGAGGATATCATCCCTGAAGGTAAAGGAACCTCAGGGGTTTTATTCGCCATTGGTTCAATAATAATATCATTGATTGCACTACTCTCATATGGCGCATGGAGTGACAAGAGAAAGGGCCGACATTCTGCACGAGGAAGCCACCTCTACATCGCCCCAGCCTTGCTCGCATTAGCCGTTTTGACCTTTTACCCGGTATTCTATGGCTTCTGGCTTTCCCTTACCGATGCGAGTCAAACCCATCTGGGCGATGAAGCATTTATTGGATTGGCCAACTTTTGGACGGTTTTTTCATCTGATGGTTTTCTCAGAGTGACCATTTTTACTCTGGTTTGGACCATAACCAATGTAATCGCCCATATATCGATCGGTTTGTTTTTGGCAATTCTCCTCAATGATAAAAAAATCCGCGGCCGGGTTGCCTATCGTACGATTATGTTGTTACCTTGGGCGATTCCATCATATATTTCGGTCCTGATATGGCGAGGTATCTTTCAGCCCGATGGGCTGTTAAACGATTTGCTCGGCACAGATTTGAATCTATTAGCTGATCCTACCGGAGCGCAAATCGTGGTGATCTTGGTCAATATTTGGCTCGGGGTTCCATTCATGATGATGTCCTTATCAGGCGCTCTCCAATCGATCCCAAGAGATATGTTCGAAGCGGCAGAAGTTGACGGGGTCAGTCGTTGGGACCAGTTTAAATTTTTGACTATGCCAAATCTCAAAAGTGCCTTAGTACCCCTTTCGCTACTCGGATTTATCTGGACATTCAATATGTTCAATGTCATCTATCTGATGACTGCTGGCGGGCCTAATCTTGGTTATGGTCCCGGTTCTACCGATATTTTGATCACCTATGTTTACGATGTTGCATTCATCGAAGGCCAATACGGAATAGCCGCGGCTTGGTCGGTGGTAATCTTCGCGATGCTATTGGCATTCTCTTGGTATTATATGAAACGCACAAATGCTACGGAGGCGGTCTGATGAGCGGTGAACAAGCGATGCGTGATTGGTATACCCCTTTGGAAGTATATACGCTCAGACTTTGGCTCAAGCCGGTAATCGTCATCAATATTTGTTTACTGGTTTTCGATATATTGCGCGATGATGGAATACTCTATTCGCTTGCGGGAATATTTGGTCTTTCACTACTGGCATTCTGTTTACCAGATGGAAAATCGGCATTGAAAAGAGATCTGTCTTTGGTATTATCAGGCTTGGTATTGGTGATTGGAATCATCTCATTACTCTCTAAGCCTTCATGGTTTGACCTTTGGTTAGAATCTTGGTTAATAGCACCAGCTGCGCTCAGCCTTTATTGGCTTTCTGCACCGCATGTTAGCAAATGGAATAAAATAGAAATGACAATTGATGGTATCGAGAAAGGACTTGGCCGAAACGCTTTGCTATCATCAAAATACGAAAGGATTGGTAAACATATAATTCTCGCTCATTTTGCCTTCATCGTGCTATTACCTGTAGCTTGGATCATCGATATCGCATTCTCTCCAGGCAATGCCCTAGGAGGCGAATTTGGCGGGGAATTAACAACCGAACACTTTGCCAAAATCCTCGATGGCCAAGAGTTCTGGACTTGGTTGGGCAATTCGGTCATCGTTTCTTTGGGCACAACAATTGCCGGATTATTTTTGGCTGTGCCGGCCGCTTACGCCTTTTCAAGATTCAAATTCAGCGGCCGCGACCAATCTATGTTCTCCTTTTTATTGGTGCAAATGTTCCCTGGAAT
>PSPR01000052.1:10171-18922 GCA_004195515.1 Methanobacteriota archaeon
TCTCACCTCGGGTTAATACTCGCTTACTCGGTGACCGCCCTCCCACTTTGCGTCTGGATGCTCAAAGGATTCTTCGATACGGTCCCACGTGAATTAGAAGAGGCTGCAATGCTAGATGGCTGTAGCAGATTCGAGATTTTCAGCAGAATTATTCTGCCGCTATCTCTTCCGGCGATCGCGGTAACCGCATTATTCAGCTTCTTGGCGGCTTGGAATGAGTTTTTACTCGCTTTAACATTCAATACCTCCAATGACATGTATACCCTACCGGTCGGCTTGGCCTCGATGATTTCAGCAACCGGTCAATCTTGGGGCGATTTTGCCGCGGCTAGTCTTTTGGTCAGTCTTCCGGTTGTAATTCTCTTTATCCTATTCCAAAAGTTCCTCGTCGAGGGACTTTCCGCAGGTGGAGTCAAAGGGTGATCTTATGGTAAGCGTAAAATTTGAACAGGTAACAAAGAGATATGAAGACGGTACAGAAGCTGTAATCAACTTAGATTTAGAGGTTAAAGACGGTGAATTTTTGGTCCTTTTAGGACCTTCAGGTTGCGGTAAATCTACCACTTTGAGAATGCTTGCCGGTTTGGAAGATATCAGTGAGGGTGAGATTAAAATCGATGGGGTGCGAATAAATGACCTTCCGGCTGGTGCACGTGGCCTAGGTATGGTTTTCCAATCTTACGCATTATATCCTCACATGAATATCAAAGACAATCTTTCTTTCGGTTTGAAGAGATTGAAAGGAGATAAAAAAATCGATCCAGCCGAAATAAAAACCCGGGTAAAACAGATGGCCGAAATGTTAGGACTAAGTGAAGAATTAACCAAACAACCCAAAGAACTCTCCGGGGGACAGCGTCAACGTGTAGCCTTGGGCCGAGCTCTTATCAAACAACCAAAGGTATTGCTGATGGATGAACCTTTATCCAATCTCGATGCCGAATTACGCCATCAAATGCGCATCGAAATCCGCCGACTGCACGAAGAATTGGGGACTACTACAATCTATGTGACCCACGACCAAATCGAAGCGATGACCTTGGCAGATAGAATCGCGATTTTAGACAAAGGGGTTTTACAACAACATTGTCCGCCGATGGAAGCTTATCATAATCCGGCAAATGAATTCGTCGAAGGGTTCTTGGTCAAACATCTCAATGATATCAAGGCCACTGCAGACTCATTATTCAAGGAGTAAAACCGTTATGCGCCGAGCCTTTTTCCTTGCTTTTTTACTCTTGGCACTAGCTTTGCCAACAGTGACTGGAGAAAGTGAAACCGGAGAATTATTCGCTTGGTCCGGCCAAGCGACCATGGTTGAATTGAGCGGCGAATGGGATTGGAACACAAATATATCCATGACTGAAAACAATGGTATTTGGTCAACATATGTCGATTTAGAACCTGGGATGTATTGTTATAAATTCATCGTGGATGGTGAATATATTTTCGATCCAACCAACTCATATCGAGGCTATTGTGGAGGGCTTGAAAATTCGATAATGAGAGTTGATTCAGCACCAAAACTAACCCAAAAAATAGAAGAAAATTATCTAATAATCAGCGGTGCAACCTCATCACCTAACGAAAATTATAACTTCGTACAAGATGAAAATAACTGGCAATTAAACATTAGCAATCTACCCGTAGGCAAGCATACTATAGAATTACAATCCAGCACCTCTCAGTCGAGCCTCGCGGTATTTTGGACCGGCCCACAAGCCGAGTTTCAATGGGAAGACGCACTGATTTACATGGTGATGACCGACCGATTCGTCAATGGCAATCAATCCAATGATGGCCCTGCTACAGGAGCCGAAACCGAGGCCGATTGGATGGGTGGTGATTTTGAAGGCGTCAAACAAAAAATCGAGGACGGTTATTTTACAGACCTAGGCATTAACGCACTTTGGATCTCGCCTGCAAATACCAATCCTACCGGCTCATATATCGCCGGCGATGGAGTTCACAACGTTTCTGGATATCACGGATATTGGCCGGTCCAACCGCGCCAAGTCGACCCTCGATTTGGCGGCGAACAAGCATTGGAAGAGATGGTAGAAGCAGCCCACCAAGCCGGAATTAGAGTGATGGCTGACTTTGTGGTCAACCACGTTCACGAGGACCATACCTATGCACAAGAAAACCCGGATTGGTTCAATCAAGGCTGCCTTTGCGGTACCGATGCTTGCGATTGGACCGAGAGGCGACTCGATTGTTTATTCATGGATTATCTTCCCGATTTAGATTGGAAAAACCGCAACGCTAGCGAACAGATTATCTCTGATGCTCTGTGGTGGATCGAAAGATTCGACCTCGATGGACTTCGAGTAGATGCGGTCAAGCACGTCGATGATTTAGCCATCACGAATCTTGCGATTCAAATAAATGAAAGATTCGAGCAAACCGGAACTGACATCTACCTAAAAGGAGAGACTGCGATGGGTTGGTCAGGACATGACCTAGCGGCAAATGCCGAACAATACGCAACTATCAATCGCTATATCGGCCAAGACGGATTGGACGGACAAGCGGATTTTGTCCTTTATCATGCGGTGGTTGATAATGTCCTAACAAGCGGAAATATGGATTACGGTCATCTCGATTATTGGACAAATCGTAGCCAAGACCAGTATGTGGATGGTGCGATAATGGTACCATATATCGGTAGTCACGATAGTTCAAGATTCATTTCAAGGGCCGATAATTCCGGTGACCAATGGAATCAATGGGCAGAACAATCACTTCCTGGAGCCCCACAACCAGCCGCCTATGACAAGGCCAAACAAGCTATTGCTTGGCTTTTGACCACGCCTGGGGCGCCGATGATCTACATGGGAGATGAATATGGCCAAGCTGGTGGAGCCGACCCCGATAATCGGCGAATGTTTAGTTCAATCTTAGATAAAAATCAATCAGGCCTTCTCAATTTCACCAAGGATTTAGCCAATATTAGGCTTGAAAATGAAGCCCTAAGACGTGGTGTATATTCGACTTACCAAGTCGAAGAAAACCTATTAGCATTCGAAATGACAACCGCAGATGATAGCACATTGGTAATTTTGAATCGCGGTCAACAAACCACAATCTCTAGTGATTATGATAATGTTTTATTCGGGCAAACAACCCAAAATAATTCAATTCTAAATATTCCAGCTAATTCGGTTACAATTCTCATCAAGGCCAATACCACTATTGACGACAACAACACTATTGACGACAACAACACTATTGACGACAATAACACTCCTGAAAACAACAGTAATGCTGGAAATAACAATACTATTGACGACATCAATAGCACCGATGACGACAACAACACTAATGATGTCGTCATTAAGGCTAAAACTAGTTGGTCTAGCCTTGAATCAATTAGAAATATCTTAGCAGTATTAGTTGCGATTAGTTTAGTCATCTTCATTGGAATGAATCGTAAAACTGCCGGTAATCGCTGATCATCCTCGCCCCGGTAAACCGAGCAGAGGTTGAGATTGATGCTCGCATCAATTCATTCCAACGCTGACCGCCTTCTTGCCAAGAGGGTAGGACTTCGTTTTCTATTGTATCGAGTACTCGCATGGCATCGCGCTGGTCATCTCGCTGGTCATCGGCTCCGCCGATAGCCCAACCATTGACCCCGTGCTCACAAGCCTCAGGCCACCAGCCATCGAGGATACTGCAATTTGGTACTCCATTCATGGCAGCCTTCATTCCTGAGGTCCCTGATGCCTCTAGAGGTCTGATTGGATTGTTGAGCCAAATATCTACTCCACTAGTCATCGCTAATCCGGTTGCCATCGAGTAATCTTCTAAGAAAACTACTGGAATATCATCGACTAATTGTTTGGCCGAGCCAAAAATACTGCGAATGAGATCTTTTCCGCCTTCATCTCTTGAATGAGCTTTTCCTGCAAAGATGAATTGAATTTTTCCTGCACCGATTTTTCGCAATCTCTCAAGATTACTGAATACAAGATTTGCTCGCTTATAGGTCGCAAATCTTCGAGCAAATCCTATTGTGAGTCGGTCCTTTTCGAGTGTGACACCGGTTGATGCTTTGACCAAATCTCGTAGAACTGCTCTTGATTTATCTCGGGCTTGCTCGAGATCACCATTTGGGATTCTCCCAGCGTGTGCCAATATCGTCGGGTCGTTTCTCCAACCATCAAGATGGATGTCAAAAAGATTAGCAAGAGCGGGTGCGGTCCAAGTTAGATGGTGAACCCCATTGGTTATCGGTGCGATATGTTGGTCGGCAAACATACTTGAAGCAACCCAAGCATTGAGATTGCTAACCGCATTTACCGGCCCTGAAAGGGCTACTGCCAAATGAGACATCGAGAGACGTCGGCCTTTTTCTGGATCGCCTGCTCCCTCGACCAAAACTCTAGCATCAGCGGGAAGAAGGTCTCCGAGCACTTGCTCGACAGCGGCCCATTCAAAGCGATCATGCCCCGCTGGAACAGGGGTATGGGTGGTGAATAGAACCCGCTTAGCCAATTGTTCTCGGCTCCAACCTCGCTTCAACATTTCAAGCAAGGCGAAAGTGCAATGCCCTTCGTTTAGGTGAAGCCCAATGATTTCTTTTTGTAAAAGTGATAACAATCTAATACCACCGATTCCAAGCAGATATTCTTGCCTAATTCTTACCGAATCATCACCACCGTAAAGCCTGCTTCCAAGCGCTTGGTGCTCGGGTGAATTTTGAGGATGTTGGGTATCCAAAAAGTAGACAGGAACCACGTGGCCACTAACTCCAGTAATATCGGCTCGCCAAACTCGCGATAACAGATTCGTGCCATCCAAAGGTAATGAAAGGTCGATTCCAGTATCGACCAAATGGTTAGCCGGATCGATGGGAGCATAGGATTCGGATTGGTTGCCATCCTCATCCAAATGCTGACGGCCGTAGCCTTCGCGATAGAGCAGCGTAACCCCCACCAAAGGCAGACCTGCATCGGCTGCACTCTTGACATGGTCACCGGCCAATACTCCAAGTCCACCCGAGTAGGTATGAAGTTCAGACCAAAGGCCTATCTCCGCGGTGAAGTAGCCGATGACTCCCATTCAAAGGGTGGCTTGAACGCGAAGGTTATCATCTTGGCTGTGCTATATCCTGCTGATTTCTAATGGGGCCTTACGCGTGAACGGTCGTTTTGCTTAGTACTGTACAGTTCACGCTGGACCCTCGGCTTCATTCGTTTCACTCATTCAGCCTACGGGTCCCCAGAGCGAGCCCTTCGTTTTATGATATACCGAGGGCTTTACAAGGCATATTGATGAATGGAACAGGTACCCAGAAGGCGGCTCGACTCGAGCGGTTGAAAATGGAGATCATCGAGTACGTCTCGAACCACCCCGGCTGCTCTGCAGCCGATATCGTAGCTTATCTATCGAACGAAAAAAGAATGAGAAATCACGGGCTTACAACTCGTAAGGTCGGGTTTTTCATTCCGCGCTATCTGAAAAGTGATGTTGATTACCAACTCGACAGCTCAACCGGTAAGCGGATTTACAACGCGGCTTGATTAAGATCAATTTGGACATTTTCGATTTGATCCCAATCAAATCGCCAATTCCAATTTCCAACGGTTGTCCCTGGAGTATTCATTCGGGCTTCGCTTCCAAGTTTCAGAAGATCTTGTAAGGGGATTATCGCCATTCCGGCTGGCGAATTTAATGCCATCTCGATTAGGGTATCACAGATATCGCCCTCAATTTTTATTCGGTCTTTTCGCCATTGTGGTGAATCCTTCCACCACCCGATAGTGGTATTGTTATCGTGGGTACCGGTGTAAACTACTTGATCGGAATTGATATTTTTTGGATGATTAGGATTATCGGGATTTTCATCATCAAACCCAAATTGAAGTACTGCCATCCCTTCCAATTTGTGTCGTTTTCTAAGTTCGATTACCTCGGCTGGAATAATGCCGAGATCTTCAGCAATTATGCATTTGGGACTACCTGCAACCGCTACTAATTTTGCTACCAAATCATCGCCAGGCCCGGGGATCCAAATGCCATTTTTTGCGTTTTCATCTTTGGTAGGTATAGCCCAAGCCGAATGGAAACCTCTGAAATGATCGATGCGAACGATATCAAATAACCGCATCATCCGAGCCATTCTTTGTTTCCACCATTCCCAACCTTGCGCTCGGTGAGCTGGCCAATCATAGAGAACTGTACCCCATTTTTGCCCATCTTCACTGAAATAATCAGGGGGGACTCCGGCAACTACGCTTGGATGACCATCGGGTTCGAGCAAGAATAACTCACGATGAGCCCAAACATCTGCTGAATCGTGGGCGACGAAAATCGGTAAATCACCGATTAGAGCGATTTGCTTGTGTTTTGCATGGGATTTGATTTGATTCCACCGACCCATAAACCGTGACTGGCTTTGGTCGACGATGTTGATATTGGCTAATGCTTCGGGGTGTCTATCTCTCAATTCAACCGGCCAATCGGTCCATGGAGCGCCGCCTTGTTGTTTTTTTATGGCTTCAAACATTTGCCAATCTTCAAGCCAATATAATTCTTCACTCATATCAATTGCAGTGGCTTGACCTAATTTTTCCCATGCGGCAAAAGCCGAGGGTGAAGCATAGGGTGAGCCGTGTTGGTCCGGTGGAGTAATCGGTAACATTTGCCAAGAATTCGCACCAAAATCAGCGATTAAATCGATGAAACGCTCAGCATCGTCCAAATCACCGCTTGGCAACGATGTGACATGGCATAAAACCCCCCAATACCGCGCCATCGATTACAGGGCGCGCCGCCGAAAACCTTTGACCTTGCGACTGATTAGCAATGGCTGATGCGCCGAAGTGCTATACTCCTCGTATTGATTTTTCTTCTGCCACAATGGTCGGCATTCACCGCTACTATCGATGGTTCATTGGTCGAATGGAGTGAGGATTCTTTGATGGGTGAAGATGAAAACGATGTAGCGCTACACCTCAATTGGGATACAGATAACCTCTATATCGGCTGGAATGGAACCGATTGGGCCAGCACTAGCGAAGGCGCAGATCTATTCGTTTACTTCAACACAAGTTTAGGTGGGTCGATAAGCTCTAAAGATTGGAATGGAGTGAAAATCTTACCGTTTGAAGCCGATTATGGAATTGTGCTCGAGGATTCGACCTATATTCGCTTAATCGCTTATGATGGCACCGCTTGGCAAGATGCTGGAGCGATTTCCAATTATACCGGCTGGGCCGATAATAAGGTGACCGAATTATCTATTCCGCTCGCATCACTTGGTAACCCAACCAGCATCGATACCATGGTTTGGGCTCAATGGCAAGATGCTGGAAATGTCTGGACCGCTTTTCCCTTGAACAACTCATTCTCACAATTCAGTCATTATTATCATCTAGGAAATTTGTCTAATTCCGGACCATCGGACATTTCGGTTATTCAAAGAGTGGCTCCTGAAAAGGTTGATGATGCCCTAAATTTAGCGATTATCTTCCACCAACATCAACCATATTACAAAAACAAATTGACCAATATGTATGAAATGCCATGGGTAAGGGTTCACGCCATGACCGAATATGTCGATTCCCCCGGAATCCTCGCCCGGTATCCAGGCACCAAGGTCACCTACAATCTCGTTCCTTCGCTGATGGAGCAAATGCTCGATTATAATCGCAATGAAACCCTCGATGTTCATACCGATATCGCCAAACGACCTTGGCCAGAAGGTGATTATCCTAATGCGACCGTGCGCGAACTTCACGTGATGCAATTTCAGTCTTTTTGGAATAGTGGATGGATCTACAATGTTAGTGCCGATGACCCAAATGGATGGGTCATCGAATCGAGCAAGCGTTATTCTTACCTATTCGATAATACTCGCCACAATCTCAAACCAGATTCGATAATGGATGACGACCTATTGGCTCCTCAAGAATTTTTAGATCTTCAGGTATTGTGGTATCTCTACCAATTTTCGCCAGAATATGTCTTAGGAAATTATGATCCAAACCATCGCGACGATGGTTTGGTCGCATTATTTCAACAGAATGGGAATTATACCCATTCGGATTTGATGTATGTAATCGACGCTCAGCATGCTGCCATGGCCGATGTGCTGCCGATGTATAGCGACTTGGCCAACCAAAGCCAAGTCGAGTTGACTACAACACCATATTATCACCCGATTATGCCATTATTGATGATGCCCGGCTGGCAGATGGAAGATGGCATCAGGGTCAGCAAAGATGCTTGGCCTGAAGATGTGCAAACCCACCTGACCAACGGCATGAATCTATTCGAACAAGAGATGGGCTTCCGACCGGTCGGAATGTGGCCCTCTGAAGAGGCTATTAGCCCGGCAATGGTTCAACCTGTTTCAGATGAAGAATTGTTGAGTAAATCCACCGATATGAACGGGGACTTTGTCGATGTTTCGGATGCGGCCAACCTCGCAATGCCTTGGGTTGCAACCGGCGAAGACGGCGGCGAGGTTGCGGTGGTATTCCGTGATCGCGTAATTTCAGACCGAGTCGCTTGGAATTACGGTTCGATGAGCCCGGAAGATGCTGTGACAGATTTCGTATCATATATCGATGGGGTGCGCCAAGAATTATTGGATGCGGGCGAGGACCCTTCCGAGCACTTGCTGACAGTTTCAATGGACGGAGAAAATTGGATGTTCATGTCGGAATTTCAACATAATGACAACGGCCGGCCATTCGTCGATGAATGGTTTTCTCGGCTTGAAACCCACCCTACAATCGT
>PSPR01000053.1 GCA_004195515.1 Methanobacteriota archaeon
ACCATATTTTCTTTTACGCCATATCTTTTAGCAATTAATGACCTATCATCATATCCAGGCCTTCGATGGTCCCGCCAAACATCTTCGATTCCCTCGAGCACCCACGGAAATTGCAAACCCGAGAATGACAAATTATGAGGTCGTTGTTGTTTTAATCGCGGGATATACCACTTGAGGTAATCTACAGCTGGAATATCATCTCCTCTGGCTGCGGGTCCTACTTTTGGGAAATAATCCATCCTCATCACTCTCTCAACAATTCGACTGCCTTCATTCCCCTTACATCGTAAGCGGCTTTGAATAATTCAAATAAATCATCTAAAACCTCATGTCCCATCGAGTGCAAAGCAAATCCAACATGGCCGGCGATTGGCAAACCTGGCTCGAGATTCCAAATCTCTTTGAGCCATTTGAGCCGGTTTTTATCTTCCAATGCATCGGCCATTACTTGCCACCAATCCGCGTCGAGATTTTCAGGTCTGATATCGATGTGGCCCAGCCTTTGATCGACTTCGCCATTCAACTTGAATGCAGCCAATAAACAGGTGGCCTCGCCCGAGGGGCTGCCTCTTTGGCGGTGCAATTGTGCCGCTCTTGTCAAGTGTTGCACCGCTTCTTCGATGAGGCCCAAATCCTTCTTAATATTGGCTAATTCCAATAATAGCCCAACCGCTTCACTAGCGATATCGGCGTTTTCAGAATCCAATCTGATCTCAAAAAGAGCATTTTCTCTCTCCAATAAGGGCAATTCATCATGGCTTGGTGCAATTCTCAACATATCTGCTCGGCATAACATATCCCGTGGGATCGGATGGTTCTCCAATCGCCATATTTCAAGCAATTCGATGAACTCAAATTCTACTAATAATCCATCATCACCGGGGGAGAGTACCCTTTGATGATTGATTCGTTGGTCCAAGTCGATCATCTTGATGATGCCCTTTTCGGTTGGAATATAGGTCAGAACCCGCCTGTTTTCATCGACGACTCTTCGCCTTTCACGGACGATCAATCCTTCTTCGAGCAAAGATTTTGAAGCACGGGAAATATGAGATTGAGCCATTCCTAGCCGGTCGCAAAGACCGTTTTGAGAAAACCTCAACGGCACCTCGTATGCTTGTGAGTGCTCGATTGCTCCTTCTAACGAGAGGAGGAAGCGCTCGGATTGAGTCACACGCATAGTAAGGTCTTACCTCTATCTCATCCTTGAATATCTCGGATTGATTATTTTGGTGGAGGTGTTTGCCAATCGGTCGATTGGGTCCAAGTTGTTGCTCCTGCCCATTCTTGAGGTTTAGGCATTGGAGCTTGTTTGCTTCGACCTGCAGCCTTTGACCTGACGATCAGAACTGAAGATGCTAATACTAAAAATGCGAATCCAGATGCTAAAAGAACGATTCTTTTTAGATTAACTTTACCTGCTTGGTCAACGATGATCGTATCATATGACATGGTTTCCATGTCGACCACATCGGTCTCAAATTCGGGGTCGTGAACTATTGAATCACCGATTTCAATATTATAGCCAGCAACCAAACGTGCACCTCGATAATGACCGAGTGGTTCGTTAAGTATATCCTTAGCCAGAATTGGTCTATAGCCGTGGATTTGGAATAAAACTTCGGTTTCATTACCATCTACAGTCGCATTAGAGACCCAACGAATCGAGCCCATTCTCTGTCCATCTTCATCAAAATGCAATGCGCCTGAACGTAATACAGTAGAGTTGTGTACTCGGTTATCATCGATTACCTTACCCTCTTCGACACAATTTGTATTATGATATTCTTTCATTTTATCATCCATTTTCCCATGGCCACGCATTTCGTATCCAACACCACATTTCAACGGGTTACCGAAATCATCGTGTGTTGGGCCAGACCCGGGGGTGAATTCACCAGTAATCACTTTTGGTGCCGGCATTTCTTTGAATTGCTTTTCAGCCCATTTGGCAACTTTATCTTTGATGTAGGACGCATGTCCAAATTCGACGAATGCCATGAGACGAGTATCATTCAATTCGCTACCATTTTCATCGGTAGCAACATCCCAGCCTTCGATTTCCATATCGTATTTCCAAATTGAATTTAATCCGGTCACATCGATAGTAAGTGGGGTTTTATCTCTACTCTCTACGATTTCTTCAGCTGCATTTGCTCGAACTTCATAGAGTGGAACCGATTCCAAAACTACATTTTTTTCTTGGGTTGTCAGTCTAAAGATAAATGTGATCGACTCAAGTGATTCATTTTGACCATGACCTCCATAGGTTAGGTTGGTCGAAGATAGTGAAAATACCAAACTGCAATTTTTACCTTCACATGATGAATCCATGGTGCTAACCTGCCATGATACATCTTTGAAATCGATCCATTTTAAGACCGGCTCATGATGTTTCTTCGCTTTTAGAAGTTCATCGAAATCGCCAGCATTTCCATTGCTGACGACATTTAACAAGCCGTCATCATTCATATCTACATATTCTGCAATGCCATTCATCTGTTGGTAAAACATAGTCGCAGCGGGTATTCCTACTCTCTTCGACCCCATTTTGCCTTCGATTTGAACATCTGCTACCCCTAAATGAACGACTTGAGTGGTTCGTAATGTAATTGGTCCAGGATTAGAATCTGTACCATGTCTCAATTGCATCTTTGATGCCCCCATCATGATTTCAATCGTTCCATTCACTTGGTCGACATCTACTGATAGATCGGTTTTTTCAACTGTTTCATCGGCTTGAGGCGATGGTGCTTGGGCTAGGGAAGTCGGTATTAACATCAAGGCGGTCAAAACTAAGGCGATGAGTGCGGTTCTGCTCTTCATGTTAGTATACTTAGCCTAGATACTATATTAATAACAATAGAAAATATACCGTTTCATTGCTGAGATATACCAATTCTTGAGATCGTCTCAACCGTTTCGATTAGAGTTCGTTTCATCGACACCACATCGACATCATAACCTAAAGCGTCCAAACTGGTAATTATATCTTGACCCAATCCGCAACCGCTCACCAATTCGACCCTGCCAGCGGGTGTCTTACAGTTAACGGTCAATCCATGACGACTGGTCCACCGTAAAAAAGACAGACCAATGGAACAAATTTTGTTCTCGTTAACCCAAACACCTTGCATTCTCGAATCTCTTTTTGCTTCAATACCAAATCGCTCTAGTGCGATAATGACCCACTCCTCCAACAGATTGATGACCGCTTTTACGTTTGATTCGCCATCTAGATCCCACTTAATTATCGGATATAAAATCAATTGTCCAGGCCCATGCCAAGTCAATCCACCGCCGCGGTCAACATAGGTTGAATCGAATCCTTTTGGTGGTAAAATCCCATCATTTTTTGCCCTTGGTCCAACGGTAACTATCTCTGGATGCTCACAGATGAGGATGGTATCTTCGATTTCATCGTCGATTCTCTTGGCTTGCATTATACGCATCATCACATCGATATCGGCGTGTGATACCAAGCCGATTTCGGTAAAATGAACTTTGCGCATCGGCTCACCTTAGAATCTACCACTTGAGCCGAATCCACCTTCGCCGCGCTCGGTGGTCGATAATTGTTCGAAAGAAACCTCGGTGAAGGTGGTGGTCGGAACCGGTGCGAGTAACATCTGAGCGATTCGCTCTCCTTTGGCTAAAGTGATAGAATTACCTTGGCCGATCCATGTTGCTAAAACCATCAATTCGCCGCGATAATCGGAATCAATTGTCCCGACCCCATTCGGCATGATCATCCCTTTTGCCCCCAAAGAGGAGCGGGAACGAATTTGGCCTTCCCAGCCGGGCGGAATCGCGACAGCTAGGCCGGTGCGAATCTTCGAACTCTGGCCTTTGATAACTGTAGTTTCCTCCAAAGCGCGTAAATCCCAGCCTGCGGCGGCAGAACTTCCTTGGGTTGGTGCTTGTGCTTTGGAATCGAGCTTTGCAAATCGAACTTCGACCTTCTCGCCTGCCATGGTGTGGGCGAGGTAATCAAGGTATTCAATCACACCGATTGTGTTCAATGATGCATGTAAGGAAACTTTCACAATTGGTTATTTATTAAGTCAGTAACAAAGGCTTCATAAGCCTTCTTCGGAGGTAGGTCAGGAGTTGACCTTTTGGCTTTCCGTATCCAAATCCACACTTGGAGATGGGAGGTCATCTATCAACCTTATAGGCTACTTTGGACGGCCAATAAAATCCAGCGCGTGAGAATACCCGGAGAGATGACGATGCAGCCACAAACTCAGGACCAAGATGGATTCGATCTAGACCTGAGTGCGGAGCATGTCGAACCTATGCTCAAAGAGAATCTTGACCGCTTCGTTCTATTCCCAATCATCCATTCCGATATTTGGGAGATGTACAAGCAACACGCTGCATCTTTTTGGACCGCTGAAGAGATCGATTTGGCCGAGGATGCAAAAGATTGGGCTAGCCTGAGTGCAGATGAACAACATTTCTTAAAGCACGTTTTGGCATTCTTTGCAGCTAGCGATGGAATCGTCAATGAGAACTTGGTTATGAATTTCTCCAACGAG
Organism: Methanobacteriota archaeon; assembly: GCA_004195515.1. Taxonomy (GTDB): domain Archaea; phylum Thermoplasmatota; class Poseidoniia; order Poseidoniales; family Poseidoniaceae; genus MGIIa-K1. Next base: position 4,542 of record PSPR01000053.1, read on the forward strand.
GTTCAATGGGCTGAAGCAAGAGCGTTTTATGGCTTCCAAATCATGATGGAAAATATCCACGCTGAAACATATTCTCTTCTCATCGATACCTACATCAAAGACCCGAATGAGAAGGAGCACTTGTTCAAAGCTCTCGAGACCGTTCCATCGGTCAAAAAGAAGGGCGATTGGGCTATGCGTTGGCTCGACCGCAAGCGCGGTTCATTCGCTGACCGATTGGTTGCATTCGCCGCGGTTGAAGGGATATTTTTCTCCGGTTCGTTCTGTGCGATATTTTGGCTCAAAAAGCGCGGTTTAATGCCAGGGCTAACCTTCTCTAACGAACTCATCAGCCGAGATGAGGGTCTTCACTGTGATTTCGCTTGTTTGCTGCACAACAAATTGGTCCGAGGTGCTGGAGAACAACAGATTCACCACATCATTTCAGATGCTGTCGAGATCGAGATCGAATTCGTCACCAACGCTTTACCGGTTTCCTTGATAGGGATGAACGCGGATTTGATGAGACAATATATCGAATTCGTCGCCGACAGACTCCTCATCTCTTTAGGTGCGACTAAACTCTACAATGCAGAGAACCCATTCCCATGGATGGAGATGATCTCAATGCAAGGTAAAACCAACTTCTTTGAAAAGAGGGTTGGCGAATACCAGAAAGCCGGCGTGATGGACTCATCAGGTCTTGGAGCGGTACAACAACGCTTCTCGATGGAGGAAGACTTCTAAACCGTCCGCGGTGGAAGAGGGTTACTTCGCGCAATCAACATGAACCAGAAATCTAGGAGGCCAGCAAAATGGGATTACAAGTTGTAAAGAGAAATGGTGAAAAAGAAGACGTACGTTTCGATGCGATTCAAGAAAAACTAAACCGTCTCTCGGCCGACTTGAACCCGGATTGGGTCGATGCAGGTTATGTCGCCAAATTGGTTATCGAAGGCCTTTACGATGGCGTAACCACCACCGAATTGGACGAACTCGCAGCAGAGACCGCAGCATCTCTTGCTTCTCACCATCCAGACTATTCCTTGATGGCAGCTCGTATCTGTGTCGACAACTTGCACCGCTCTACCAAATCGGCATTCAGCGAAGTCGTCGAAGACCTCAGAACATTCATCGATCCTGAATCGGGGAAACACGCACCACTCATCTCTGAAGAAGTTTATGAGATCATCATGAATAACAAGGAAATTCTCGATGCTCACATCGATTATAACCGTGATAATAACTACGATTATTTCGGTTTCAAAACCTTGGAACGCTCCTACTTGCTTCGGCTAAACGGTGAGATTGCAGAGCGACCCCAACACATGTTGATGCGTGTCGCTGTAGGAATTCATCATGAAAATATCGAGAAGGCTTTAGAGACCTACGACCTGATGAGTGAGGGCTGGTTTACTCACGCAACTCCTACCCTATTCAATTCAGGAACTCCAACTCCTCAAATGTCGTCCTGCTTCTTGTTAACCATGCAAGATGATTCCTTGGACGGAATATATGATACCCTAAAGCAATGCGCTCGAATCTCAAAATCCGCAGGCGGAATTGGGTTATCGGTCCATCAAATCAGAGGCAAAGGATCCTACATTAAAGGGACGAATGGACACTCCAACGGACTTGTACCAATGCTTCGTGTATTCAATGACACAGCTCGCTATGTCGACCAAGGCGGCGGTAAGCGTAAAGGTTCGATCGCAATTTATCTCGAACCATGGCACCCGGATATCTTCGACTTCTTAGACTTGAGGAAAAACCACGGTAAGGAAGAGATGAGAGCCCGGGATCTATTCTACGCACTTTGGACTCCAGACCTATTCATGGAAAGGGTCAAAGCAAACGGCGAATGGTCATTATTCTGTCCAAACGAATGTGCGGGTCTTCACGATACATACGGGGACGAGTTCCGCGCTCTATATGCAAAGTACGAATCCGAAGGCCGCGCTCGCAAAGTCATCAAAGCTCGAGATTTGTGGGATGCAATTACCCAGTCTCAAATCGAGACTGGAACTCCATACATGCTGTACAAGGATGCTTGCAATGAGAAATCCAATCAAAAGAACCTGGGGACAATTCGTTCGTCGAATCTCTGTACCGAGATCATCGAATATACCGCTCCAGATGAGGTTGCAGTCTGTAACTTAGCATCGATTGCTCTGCCAAAGTTCATCGTTAAAGAATCGATGAGTTTTGACCATCAAAAATTATACGATGTGACCTACCATGCGACCGGAAATTTAAACCGGGTCATCGATGTCAACTATTACCCGGTCGAAGAAGCACGAAACTCCAATATGCGTCACCGTCCGATTGGATTAGGGGTACAAGGATTGGCAGATTGTTTTGCAATGCTGAATCTACCATTCGAGTCCGACCAGGCTCAGACATTAAACCGTGAAATTTTCGAAACCATTTACTTCGCTGCTTGTTCTGCAAGCCGGGATGCTGCAATTGAAGAAGGCCCTTACTCCACTTTTGAGGGCTCACCTGCAAGTCAGGGATTGCTTCAACCCGACCTATGGGGAGTTACCTCTCACTCGGGTCGTTGGGATTGGGAAACACTCAAGGCGAGCATCGTCGAGAATGGAATGCGTAATTCTCTGCTAGTCGCACCGATGCCGACCGCTTCGACCAGTCAAATTCTTTCAAATAACGAATGCTTTGAGGCTTTCACCTCCAATTTGTACGTCAGAAGAACTCTTTCGGGTGAATTCATTGTACTCAACAAGCACTTGGTTGGCGATCTTATCGAGCGCGGATTATGGTCCTTGGAGATGAAGGATGAAATCCTAAGGCACAAAGGTAGTGTTCAGGCTATCGAAGGAATTCCAGAAGACCTGAAAATCCTTTACAAAACCACTTGGGAAATCAAGCAAAGATATGTGATAGATATGGCTGCAGACCGTGGCGCATATATCGATCAGAGTCAGTCTCTTAACATCCACATGACCGATGCTAATCCAGCAAAGGTTACCTCGATGCATTTCTATGGCTGGGAAAAAGGGCTGAAGACCGGAATGTACTATCTGCGCACCAAAGCAGCTGCAGACGCAATCCAGTTCACCGTCGAAGCAAAGGCAAAAGACGAAACAGTCGATGGACTTGCTGCCAGAGCAGACGATGCCACAAGTATCGAAGCCATCGCTTGTAGTCTCGATACTCCAGACGATTGTATGATGTGTGGCTCGTGATTTGTAGCCGTTGGTAATACAGTAGGTAGCCCCTGGTTCGTATTACTTGAATCAGTGCGTTTTTTCACCTATTTCAATGGATATGCAATGGTTCAACATGTTAGCATATGCACCTATATTATCAATGATGAATTTTAGTTTAAACCATGCCGGAGACTCGCATCGGCATTCTGGGGAAAAAGAGGCCCTGGGCCCGCAACGATGCGACAACATCAGTCGTAGTTTGACGCTTGTGCTTCCTCTCAATGCCAGATTGACTGAGATGGGATTGAACAGATAATATTATAACAATCACCCGAATGAACGGCTGATGCGATTGTCCGGTGTTAAACGCTTTGCCCCCTTGGCGGCAGTAATAATGTTACTAGTCAGTACCTCTCCGTTTCTAAGTGAGTACGAACCACTAGAATTGAGTGATGGGGTTGTGGTGCCATTATTCTCTCAAGAATCTTACAACCGACTCTCTAACAATCAACTACTGATCGATGAATCAGGCGGAACTGGTGTTTCCACCGCAGTCGACCGTTACGGCCATGCCCATGTATCCTACTACAACACGATCTCTTATGATTTGATGTACTCATTCTTCGATGGTTCGGGTTGGCAGACTATTGCCGTCGACACCTCCGGGGACACTGGGGAATCCTCGGCCTTGGCGCTGAATGAAACCGACATCCCCAGTATCGCCTATTATTCGACCACCGAGGCTGCTTTGAAGTATGCGACATGGGATGGTGACAATTGGACCACCACCACCTTGGACAGCGATGGTGATGTTGGTGCATATGCATCGGTTGCACTGGATTCAGAAGGTGATCCCCACATATCATATCTCGACATTACCCGTGTGCGCTTGAAGTACACCTACCTCGATGATGGAATTTGGACGGTGATGGATGTTGGTGATGATGGAGTGAACGGTACCTACTCTTCTATCGTCCTAGATAACGAGGACAACCCACACATCGCCTTCCATGAAGCGGTGGACGACGATTTGGAATATGCCTATCACAACGGTACCACTTGGAACATTACAGAGTTGGAAACGGAAAATAGCACCGGCCATCAGGTCTCAATGGTTATTGATTCCAATGGCAATTCACACATCTCATTCGTTGATGTGACAGCTCAACAACTAAAATATGCTAACAATGCTGCTGAAGGAGGGGTTTGGAACATCACTTCACTGGCACAGGTAGGTGTCCATACAGCTTCCACTCATGGCCGTACTTCGATAGCATTGGGGCTCCTTAATGACCCGCATATCACCTATTATGATGCTTCAACCACATCTCTTGGCTATATATTCCATAATGGAACTGAATGGGAATCTAAAATCACCGATGACAACGGAGATGTGGGCCAGTATTCATCGATGGCAGTAGGACCGGATGGTGGTGTACATGTAGCATACCACGATTATACCAATGATGACCTAAAATACTACTTCTCAACTGGAATAATCTCAGAAATAATAGCCTTGGGAGTCGGTACAAACACGGATAGTGCCAGCCCCCCCGACATCGCTCTTGATTCGAAGGGTAATCCGCATATTACCTATGTTGACCACAGTAATGGCAATTTGATTTACATGCATTACAATGGTACTTGGAACTCTGAGACTGTCACGACTGGAGCATCATATCATCAACCGAGAGGGCACGATCCAAAGATCGTAGTCGATGAGGATGATGTCGTACATATCTCTCTATGGTATCGGGAGAATGTTGGAAGCAGTCCGGGTGAAGAGATGAGTGGCATAATCTATGCTGTTAAAGGAAACAACGCCACACTTGAGATAGAATCGGCAACAGGTTGGGCACTTGCAAATGTGAGTGGGCAAGGGGCCAACATGCATCTCAACGATCTTGTAGTCGATGATCTGGGAAGAGTACATTTCGTTTACGCGATGAGTAATAACATCTGGTATGCTCAGTATGATTATGGAACGGGCGTGATGTCCACAATGCAGGTTCATGAAAAACTTGGAGGATCATTAGGACAAGTCCATTCTATTTCAATCGATTTGGATTCCAGCAATAATCCGAATGTAGTCTTTAGCGTCGGGGGTGTGTATCGTCCAACGCAGACGATGTATGCCAAGGCCAATGTCCTTCTTTCTTGGACTGTCGAAGTAATTGAGAACGAGAGTTACGATCTTGGAGATGACATAACGATTCAAGTTGGTACTGATGATGTGCCACACATAGTATCTCACGCCAAATTAGTCAGTAGCGACCCCAATACATACCGATATGTGGTTCGAAACATGACAACTGGAACTTGGGAAGCCTCTAACATGTCCAATAATAGTGGTGGTGGTGATAACAGAATGGACTTCAAGTTGGACAGCGCAAATCAACCCCATATCACATTCTGGAATGGTGGCAAGCTGCATCAAGCATCTTGGGATGATGGAGGATGGTATCAGGCAGAAGTGATTAGCACTAGCACATCTGTCCAAGGGGGAAGTTCTGTGGGGAAGTACCCTTCAATGGTAATTGATGAGAGCGACAATGCCCATGTGGTTCATCTACGTAGGGATGGAGGAGATTCATTCAGCACCTACAGTGTGATGTACGGCTTCTTTGGCACCCAAATGCCTGGTCGCTTGAGTGTTGACATCGATAGAGATGGTATATCGAACGATCAGGATGCTTTTCCGAATGACAGTTCAGAATCAAACGACACTGATGTTGATGGAGTTGGGGACAATTCAGACTTGTGCCCCGCGACAATGTCTCTGATGGCGGTTAATCCAGTTGGATGTGCATTGAACCAATTGGATTCTGACAATGATACGTTCAATGACGAAATCGATGTTTTCCCCAATGATGAAACCGAATGGAATGACACCGATGAAGATGGTTTCGGCGACAATTCCGATATGCTACCCTCCGATACATCGCAGTGGAACGATACAGATGATGATGGATATGGAGACAATTGGGGAAATTCGAGTTGGAATGATTCACGCTCACTTGATTGGCCGGGGGAGTTCATCGAAGGCGCTTCAATGTCTGATTACTGCCCAACTGAAGCCGGAAATTCAACCGCGGATGGAATACAAGGATGCATCGATGCCAACGGAGATGGAATAGCAGATTTCTTGCAAACAACTGAAAACGATACTGGTTCGGAAGAAAGCGAAAATGAAAGCGGAAATGAAAACGGAAATGATAATGGTGGTAGTTTAGACGAAGGTAATACTGAAGATGACGAAACCATTGAGGACGATGACTATTTGCGCATCGAGTACATTATTCCGGGTATCATAGCAGCGATTGTTTTGATTCTACTGCTGTACGCACCATTCAGAATCAGGAAACTGAAGAAGCGATTGAAGTCGCACGAGTATGCCAGTGAGAAGTGGGAAGAATTAGACTTCGACGGTGATGGAGATATCTCCGATAGTGAGTTTGCGGCCTACAAGGCGAGTAAGGGTCGTGGCCGAAGGTAATCTATGATGACGTTTGTGCGTCTAAACCCGGGATTTTAACACGTTTTTTTCCGGGAACATTGGCTACCCTACGAACCCCGTCGTTTCAAAGGGGGGCCCTTGTGTTCACCGGCCACCAATCACTAATGGCGAACCCACTGTCCTGTATCTTGATCGCGCCAATACCAAATCTCGCTGCCTTCGGGATGTTCAATCCACTCATAGCCGTCGTCGCCCCACACGCCCTGCGAATTGACATCAACCCGGCCTGGCTGTTCATATTCTGTGTGAACTGGGGGAGACATGGAAGTCGTAAATGATGAATATTCATCATCAACCTCATCAAAATCTTGTTCGTCGTCGTCCCAGTCATCGTCCTCTTCGAAAGCAAAAGCTTCCATACTGCCGAATACAAAGCCGCCGACAAAAATCACCGGGGCACTGGCAAGGGTCAGGTAGAACGCATTGGCCAAGCCCCATTTATCATCTCCAGGCCCCATATCGCTGTTGAGATCTGGTAACATCACAAACCATGCAATAGGCCCGACGAAGATTGCAATGGCTGCTAGTGAACTGAACAGTTTGAGCACCCATCCGGGGAGATAACCCATCACGCTAATGCACGCGAGGACAAAAGTGAATGCAAGCAGTCCCAATCCTCCGAGGATTATCGAATGTCCGATGGAGCCAGCAGACTCCACATCACACGCCTCAATTTCATCGACGTTTTTAGTGGTTTTACAATTGATGGCATCATTTTCGAGGAATGGGTTTTCCAAAATCGGAACCTCCCATTCACCGGCAACAGGTGCCAAACAGTCGCCTTCTGATGGAAAACAGTACTCTGACCTTAGTACTAAGGCGATTTCATGCAAGCCAATTTCCATCTCAGTATCGGTCTCAATCACCATCTCCATACCGTCATCGTAGGATTCTTCGGTGGTTGAGGAGGAGTACGTCGTCCATGACGTGCTGTCCAGCATCTCGACTGGAAGAAAAGCACCAAGGGAGCAGATGACAATTCCAATAAGGAACGGCTTGATGTTGCTGTTTTCCACATTCGCCTGTGGGAGTCACAGGCTTGATACCTTTTCCTCTCACTTGCTATAAAATATTGACATCTATGCCCAAACCCATGTGTTCAAAATTTGTGAATAAATGAGGTTGAATCAAAGGGCTTTCAGTGCGTCCTTCGCATCGCTACCTACTGCTTAGGCTTACAGTTGCCTCTTGGGATTTTGAATTATTGTGCATAATTCAATTTCACTATCATAGAGAGCCGGTGTTTA
>PSPR01000054.1 GCA_004195515.1 Methanobacteriota archaeon
CCAATCATAATTTTGCCGTGGATGGTAATTTTGGCTCTCAAACAAAAGCAGCCTTGATGGAATTTGAATCAAACAACAACCTCGACCCAGAGGGTGTGACGGACAAGTTAGCATTGGCGATTTTAGACAAAAAAGAGCCGAATACTATGGATGAGTTAACCGAACTTATTGACTTAATTCTTTCAATAATAGATCCCCATGACAAGGGCGAGTCTCGAGCAAGAGCCGAATCTATTTACAATAATCTAATGAAAACTATGCCCTTCAATATGCGCACCTCGGCTCGCATGGTTTGGAAGGAGAGATTTGGCGTTAATCGCGAAGTCCTCGAATGGTGGAAGTAACGGTCAGTTTGATGACTAGCACCTGTTGGCAAGTACATGCCGGACCCTTCAGTCGAAACCACAGAGGACACAATTCTCCTTGAAGTTCTGGCATCCCTTCATCCTACAGCTAAACGAAATACTCTTCGCCGAATGGTAGATCATGGAAGAGTCAGAGTAGGTCAGGAACGAGCAACTCGAGCAAATGCAAAAATCTCTGCAGGGGTCAAAGTTACTATTCTTTCGACAGCGGATGGAGATACGCCAAAGCGAAATCAAAAACTCGAAATGCCAGAACCGTCAATACTTTTCTCAGATACTGAAATTATTGTTGCTGACAAACCCGCAGGCCTTCTCGCGGTTGCTACAGATCGTGGCGAATTCGATACAATGTTTGACCGTATGGCGAAATGGGCGTGGGAAAACGGCAAAACACGCGCTTACCTCGTTCATCGACTCGATAGGGAAACATCTGGTTGTATGATATTTTCTCGCTCGGCTGAAACTCGAGATTTTCTTCAATCCCAATTTAAACTTCGAACGATAGAACGAATCTATCACGCAGTTATCCACGGTAAACCCGCTAATGAATCAGGTACAGAAACCACTCGTATCCAAGAAACAAAAGATAAGCGGGTTCGACTTGTATCTCCAGGACGTAGGGCTGGAAAGGAAGCAATCACCCATTGGAGTTTGGAGAAAGAAGGGCCAGTTCATAGTTTGGTTAGAATCAAAATTGACACTGGGCGAAGAGCCCAAATCCGACTTCACATGGCCGCTTTGACTACGCCAGTTGTCGGTGATACTAGGCATGGATTTGGAAAAGCCAGCGTCAATCGGCTTTGCCTTCACGCCTCCTCGCTTGAATTTGATCATCCTAACGGTGCGCGGCAAGCCGTTGAAAGTCCAATTCCTAAGCAATTACTTTCTGAATTGAATCGACGATTAGGTTAAATTATTCTTCAGCATGATGAATAATTCTAGATGGCATAAACAGTTTTACTAGAATGGCTCCAATGAAAGCTATCACAGCACCCACGAAGGCTGAAGCAACCATACCCTCAACAAATGCCAATTGAGCATTTTCTATCAATTGTGCCCCTAAGATATTTCCTCCTGCTGACATATCACTGCCAATTCTAATTGCTGCTGCAAACGAATCAAAGGGTAATTGCCCAAGATGCTCCAATCCCTCTGGTACAATCATGCTCCTTTGGTAATATTCGTTCAAAACAGAACCACCAATGGCAATACCGAGGGCCCCTCCTACTTCTCTACTGGTGTCATTCGTGGCACTTCCAACTCCTGCCTTACCCGCAGGTATTGAATCCATGACCAATGTAGTGGATGGTGCCATTGTAAGACCCATCCCAAGCCCTAATAGGAAGAATATCAATGCAAGTTTGCTATAATCGGTATCGATAGTAACAGTTGTAAAAATCAACATTCCTATTGTAACTAAAGTAAGGCCGGTTGCTATGACATTGTTGCTGCCAAATTTTTCTACAAGACGATCCGAATTGGCTGCGGCCGGCATCAGACCTACAGGGAGCCACAAGAATTTGAACGCCGCCCCAAGGGGAGTGAGCCCACGGACTAATTGGAAGTGCAACATTTGGGTGAACATGAATGAAAACATCACATAAAAGGCGAGCATTATCGCCACTAGACCCATTGTAAACCCCCTATCTTTGAAGAAATCTAGGGGCAACATAGGGTACTCTGTTCGCCGTTCCCAACGGATGAAGATAGCAGAAAAAACAATGCCCAATGCCCCCATTCCTAGAATTTCAGAGGATCCCCATCCAACGCTCGGTCCTTCGATAATGGCGTAGAGAATTGAACCAAGAGCCGCAACAGAAAGTAAGGCTCCAACCGGATCTAGAGGCCTTTCTTGGTCATCCTTAGTTTTTGGAACTAGGAATAAGCCAAGTAGCAGTGCTAGAGCAATAATTGGCACATTAATCAAGAAAACCATTTGCCAATCATAGTTCTCAACCGCCCATCCCCCTACTAGTAAGCCAATAGGGGCTCCAACTCCCGCCATTGCCGCCCAGATACCAACAGCTTTGCCGCGTTCTTCAGGAGGAAATACTACTACAACTACAGAGAGAGTTGCGGGCATCACCAAAGCAGCTCCTAGTCCCATAACAGCTCTCGCAGCAATCACTTCGTTAGACGTTGAGGCATACATCGCAGTTAGTGCAGATGCTCCTGCCACCATAATCAGCCCAAGTTGTAAAGCCCCCTTTCTCCCGAATCTATCTCCAATAGCACCCATCACGAGGAGAGTTCCACCAAAAATTAGCGCATAGGCGTCTAACATCCACTGAAGTTCAGTATTGTCTGCTTGTAGATCCTTTGATAACTCAGGCAGTGCAACGTTTAGAGTCACATTATTGAGCATCACTATGATGAGGCTAAGACTCATTATTCCAAGAATAATCCATCTACGACTATGGATTAATTCATCTCTTTCCACACTTGTTCCAAAGAGGGGCTGTATAAGAATATAGGAGTATTAACAATCTTATTCAAACCAATCAATATGTGTGCGTTGATAACTTTTCTTTGCAACTTTCATATTTACATAGCCCAAATCTATTTCTTGAAAAATTCTAGAATCTAGGATCCTTCCTCGAACACGTACTTTCAATTGTGAATCTTCTACTAAATGACGAGGCTCGAGGGTAAATGTGTGTGATTGCATATTACCCGGAAATAAATACCCCATGTCTGTGCATTTTCCTCCTCGTGCGGCAAATTCTGACGAGTCAAAACTTACACACATTTTGATATCCTCCAATGGCAAGGTGCCGTTGTTGGTTAGTTCTGCATCGACTACCAGTATACCCTTTTCTTTCTTAATATCGGCAGCGATTCCGATTTCTTCATCCATAGCATGATCCTCCTTAGACACTAGAGTGCCCCCAATCCGAATAGACCTTTCTTAGTTATGTTTCAATCTTAATACTAACAATTTAGAAAAACATAATCATTTTTTTCTTCAATCATCAATTCGTAGCCTTCATCTCCTTCTTCGTTACGCCTTGAAATATGTCCCTTCCTAGGCGAGCGATGGAACAGATGGGTTTCGCCATTTGTTGCCTCACTTGCGATGCCGATGATGTAGCGGGATCCCCTCGATGCAAATCTTGTATTTCTGGACATATTCGCACTCGCGATAAGATTGCTGATGGCCCGGCTGAAAGTAAAGCAGATCGGCTCTCTAGAGAATTTGTTACCATGCTTGCTAATCCAGTTGATTATATTGATGACCCACTTCATGGAGGAGTAATGACTCAATATAAAATGCTAATCGATGCCCATCACGGCCTTGCTCCTGCCACAACAACGGAAGAAATCCAAGCTAAGTTTGAGGCTTTGAAAAATAAGAAATCTAAATCCCTAATTCGAAATGTTGCGAATAATCGTAAATGGGGCGAAGAAAGATTAGGGGCTGAAGAAAGGGAAGAATTGCTCATAAAAATTGCTGGTGAACCAAAGCAAAAAATCCCTACATGGGAAGAATTATTGGAAGAGGTAGGCGACCTTCTCGACAACGATTGAGGTTACGAGACTTCAAACGATATGGTTTCTGCAGGTGTTTGAAATGTCAGAGAAACGCGACCCTCGTGCCCACTGGCTGGACGAAGATCCATTCGATCAACTTGGTAATACATCGAAATCCCACACTCGTGCCCGGGATGATGGTAATTGGCGAAAACCACATGTCCGTGTAATCCATTCTAATCAAGGAGGCCAACCTTTTTTCAGATTATTTGGAGCACCTCAGCATGGGCATCAGCCGACGATACACACCGGTTCAATTTGGCATTTTTCGAAAATAGAAATCGAACATTTGACGCAAGCGACGATTGCATTTTCGTTAGCACTTGCTTTTATGTCGGTTCGTGGGTTATTTGGAGCAATTCAAAATCCATTAGCATTTCTTATCGGCGGCTTTCTTTATGCAGCAGCAATTGGCCCAGCATTTTTACTTCATGAAATCGCCCACAAAATCGTTGCACGAAAATATGGTTGTTGGGCAGAGTTTAGAGCATCTCCAACCGGTTTGAAATGGGGTGTAATTATTGCTGCAGCTTTCGGTTTTGTTTTTATGGCGCCAGGTGCGGTGATGGTTGCTGGTCAAACAACCAAGGCTCAGTTCGGAAAAATCGCAATCGCAGGCCCCCTGACAAATGTCGCTCTTTGGGCCGTTGGAGTTGGAATGATCCTTTTATTAAACGGAATCAGCCCATTCCTTGATGATTTTTTGGGGATATGGTTGATGGGAAACGCTATTTTAGCGGCATTTAATATGCTACCATTTGGACCGTTGGACGGAAAGAAAATCAAAGCCTGGTCCGATCCTATTTTCTGGGTTTCTTTTGTGACGATTCTAAGTATTGCGTATCATACATTAACTGGAAATATATTCGTAATTCTGGGCATTTAGGTGCATCGCAGAAACGAAAATAATTGAAGCAAACTCTGGCAAGAGATGAGGTGACAGGAATTCCGCGATGCAGAGGGAAATAAGCAAACCATGTCTATTAATATTAAGCCGGCATGAGTCAAAGATATTCATTTAACACAGGTTTTTCATCACAGTGGAAGAAGGTCATCAGAGCCCACCAAGTAATCATGTCTAGGCTGTTGACAAGGTTTGCAACACCAGTGTTTTCTTCGCCGTAATCCTTGCCAGTGGTATCCATCCAATCCTCCATTTCTTCGAGAGTATCACAAGTCTGGTGATAGCACCAATATCCGTCAACTAAGCCACCAAATCCGACGGTAACAGTCCCAAGGTTATCTTGGAAACTCGCGTGATCACTCCTTGCCGTAGTATCTTCATAGATGATAATTTCAGGCCGGTCCGAATCAATCCATGAATCGGTTTTCCAAGTGTCCGATGAATAGTTTACACCAATTAATGTACCAATTTCATTTTCTAAACCTAGAGCATCTGAGCCAATCCAATTTGACAGGCCAACCATGCCTGGTTGATTGATGACATCATGGTCAAGGGAAGGTCCAATGTAAACTCGCATAGGCCAAACCTCGGCGTCTTTTGGATACCCCCCCTCGTCAATTTGAGGATCAGGATCTCCGTGTGGCGCTCCTCCTCCTCCAGGCCAATTTACACCAGCCATGTCGAGATTGATGTAATTGGTAACGGTGACTTCAGGATGGTCTTCTGCGACATAATATTCGGTCCAATAATCTGAACCACGCTTCCCTCCCTCTTCTCCAGACCATAGGCAAAATACCATTGTTCGGCGCGACTCAAAATCAGCCAAAACTCGTGCTGTCTCGAGCACCATTGATGTTCCAGCCGTATTGTCGTAAGCACCGACCCGTGTTCCATAACTCCGTGTTCCTGTGACGTGAGGGTCGAGTAGTACGGCATTAGCAGGTGGCGCAATATCGAAGTGAGCACCGAAAACTAACCATTCATTGATCATTTCACTTCCCCATTTGTAAGCACAGACATTGTACGCTTCTGGATTTTGTGAACCTAAAATATCTGTAAACTCATACCTATGGGTTTTTACCTCCAAACCAAAGGAACTCAACTCGTTTGCAAGATAAGCAGCCCCATCTTCGTATGATGGGTTTCCTTGACCAGCCCAGCGATCGTAATATCCTTCGCGGCCATCAACATCGAATAGGGAAATCGCCGGATCGGTGATTTCAAAGAGGCGATCATAGACTACTTTTCCATGCATTATTCCAGTCGAGTGAGCTCCGCCTTCATCGATTCCTATAGCCATTTCTCGTACAATTGAAGCAGATTTAATCAGAACTTTACCACCGGTTTCAGTGCTGTAGTTCATCGTATCATAAGTTGAATTTTCATTGGTAGCAACTCTCTGAACGGCATCGTCTGAGTCACCACTGTCTCCTCCATTGGACATCCATGTCACCCAAGACTCCGCTTGATGGCGTATCGGCCAATTTTGCCGTTCCATTTCACCGAACATGAAAATCATTGTATCGGCTCTTGGGGGCGCTAAGATTGAAATTGTCTCCTGTTCCCCGGATTTTAAATCAATAACCGTTGAATTTTGTACAAACCCCGTCACAGGATCAATCAATAAATATGGAATGAAAACCGACATTGAAACCTTTGCTTTGAATTCTACGTCTTGAAAAACACCCCCAGTCATCATTTCGACATCGACAGATAAATCACCATTTTGAGGTGTGTCGTTTTCTTCGCCAAAACAACCGCTTATCGTTGCAAGTAACATGATAATTATCATGCTGGATGCTAACATCCGCCGCGAAGCCATGAATTGCCGAGATATTCACTGCTGTTGAATGCGACGGGCTCACGCATTGAACTGTGATAAGCAAGTTAGGGACCCATCTGCTTCACGAATCGCATCCATGTCAACTGTTGTGACGTTGAATCCAGCGTCGAGTAATAATTGTCGAGTTGCTGAATATCCTGCCGCTATAATGACCTTATCCTCAGGATATCCAATTGTATTCGCAGCATAAGTCTCAGAATTAGGCACCCAAATTATTTCTTCAGCAAGGTGTCCTATTTGATTGATACTAAGATGCCCTTCTGCGGCGACAAGAGTCCCTGGGCGTGGAGAAGAACAGACGGTTGTTAGATGCAAGGTTGAGTCTGGGATTTCAATTAATTCAACTTCAAAGCCAGCCTCTTTGACGTATTTCGCTAGGAATTCAGCTCCAGCTCGATTAGTTCGTGTTGAGATGCCAATTAGATAACGATCATCCAAGAAAATAACATCACCACCATCTAAAGTGCAATTGGAATTCATGTGGATAATTTCAGAACCCCCTCTCAAGTATTCGATTATTGCCATCTGTTCTCCTTCACGAGACTCATGCCCTAATTTGGGAATAATTGCCTTGTCGCAAACCATCACGGCAACATCTTCGACGAAACAACAATCTGGGTGATTATCAAGTCCTGGAAGGACTGTGACCTCAGTTCCGTGCGCACGAAGTGCAGCCACATAGGCATCATGAGCCCCTTGTCCTGCTTTCGCATCGGGAGTGTTGACACCGAAATATTTAGAGAGCGCATGATCGAAATTTTTTGATACGCGTCGGGTGACTGCGGACCGACGACTCCGATCGAAGGTGCCAGGCATGAATCGCCGTCCGCCCTCCCATTCATAACTATTCGGAATCCGGAAATTATTTTCCGCTATGAATATTAGAAAACGCCTTGGCATCCAGAAATAGCAGATAAAGAGATGCACTAACCTACTTATTCATGTATTGCCTCAGTCCGCGATAATCTATGGAAGAGCTCTTAGAGGCATTGGATGAGAATGGATTGCGGGCGAGCCCTGTTTTTTCTGTAGAAACAAAAAATTATCTCATCGATATAGATGGAACGATAGGTGAAGACATTCCTAATGAAGAACCCGAGAGAATGGTGACCGCTGAAGCCTACCCAGATGCATTAGAAGCAATCAATCGCTGGTACGATGAAGACCATCAAGAGAAGTAACCGAAGCTTGGCTTAATGAAAAAGGATTCAAATTTCATTCCCTTTTGTTTGGAAAGCCACGGGGAGGAAATTACCACTGGATTGATAATCACAGTGTAAAAGCTACACAATACAAGTCAAAATTTACTGATTTAATACGACGTAATATCGAAATTGAAGTATTTGATGATAATTAATCAAGAAATGTTTCCAATAGTTTGTGCAGCCCAAATACCGATACCATAGGCGATAATTGTTAAGATAATTGAAATTGCCATTGCAATTTCGAATTCAATATTTTTCCTCAACATTATTGGCAAAGTGACAAATAAAATTAATGATGGCAAGACCAGCCATAGAATTCCCTCAGCAAAATCTGCGACTTTTTCAACATCTGATGTTTCTTGATAGAGGGAAGTGAGGGCAATAATGCTCGCCAGCGGCAGTGAGACAACTAGAGCTCCGAAGGTCGCCGACTTCTTTGCGATCTCGCTGGCTGTCACTATTACGGCTCCGCTAAACAATCCCTTTCCTACTAGACTGACCCAGTTCATGTTTATCGAAAGCACTCTAGGCACTCAATCATGTCGTTGTCTTGTGTACGCTAGGACACCAATCATAGCCAGCGCCACTACCACCCCAATCATAGCGTAATCAGGGTCTTCCTCCCACTTAGAAGAATCAAGAGGATAGGCGTCTGCATTGTTACCTACACCGTCTCCGTCTGTGTCCAGCCACTCCCCTCCGTCCATCGGAAAAGCATCTGAGTTGTCTCCGAAGCCATCCCCGTCGGTGTCTATCCACTCTAGGGGGTTTGTTGGGAAGGTGTCGGTATTGTCCCCCACTCCATCCCCGTCCAAGTCACTCCATTCGTTTGCCTCGTTTGGAAACGCGTCTGAGTTGTCGCCGATTCCGTCGCCATCAGTATCGGACCACTCGTTTTGGTCGCTAGGAAATGCGTCAGCGTTGTCTCCCACTCCATCCTCGTCAGTGTCCAATGTTTCATTAGAATCGTTTGGAAAAGCATCTGAGTTGTCGCCGACTCCGTCTTCGTCTGTGTCAGACCACTCATTTGGGTTACTTGGAAACGCGTCCGCGTTATCACCTACTCCATCACCGTCAGTGTCTGCCCATTCACTGGAATCTAAGGGATAGTGGTCATCATCGTTAGGATGCCCATCACCATCGATATCAGGGTCAAGGAAGTCGCACACACCAT
>PSPR01000055.1 GCA_004195515.1 Methanobacteriota archaeon
GACAAATTATCCGGTGGAGAAGCTCAACGAGTTGCTTTGGCCAGAGCCCTTTTGGCTCAACCGAAGATTTTGCTTTTGGACGAACCATTTAGTGCATTAGACCATCGTTTGAGTGAAATTCTAATCGATGAGGTTAGAGATTTACTTAAGCAAAGAAAATGTGGTGCTATTTTTGTCACCCACAATTCAAACCAAGCCGAGAAATTTGCAGACCGAATAATAAAACTAGGATAATCTCGTAGGCGGTAGCATCAATAAGGACCCTATCCCTGTCCAGCATAGGGAATACGATGATTGGAACCCCGATTGATGTACTGCCATATATCCGAGGCGTTCAATTAATAATGAGCGGTTATAGCGGTTATGCTAAGGGTATTAGAATCGAAACCGATAAAATGGTACGTGCTGAATTGAACCGTGTAGTTACGAGGGTTCGTTCTCACATGCAAAACATTTTTGATATTCAATTCAAGGAAGGGAATATGTCATTGGCAAGAGCTGCAAAGCAATGCATAGAGGAATGTGATTATTTGTCAGAGGATATTGGAAAGTCAATAGCTGGGATGGAGCACGCCTTTTTATCAGGCCAGCGATCGCCCTCAAATAGGGATTTAAAAAACCTCATAAAACATGACCACGATGTGATTGATATGGTAATAAAGGCGGTAAATTTAGCTAATCAAGCCGAGGATTCAATCTCGAAAAGCGAAGATGATTCAAAACAATATATCTTACAAACTACTCAAAAAATTGCCAGTTGTAAAGGATTCTTTGCTGCAAGAGCAACGCTGTTAGCCGGATTAAAAAAGAAGTGATGATATGTCAAATTATAGATGGAGAGATGACCCAGATACAATTGCTAGGCTGGTAAATGCGAATAATATTCAGACATTTGCAACTCAGCAAGTAATGCTAAAACCCAATGAGGTTTGTGCTTTAATTGTCGATGGAAGGATTGGCGACATACTCACAGAAACACTACTAAAAAGTATGGCTGGTGGATTTTCCAGATGGCTTGGAGACAAGATTGGTGCTACTGCAACCGACCGAAGACTACTTTTTGCAATGAGTGGACCAATGGATTACTGGATTCCTTTCGAAGGACAATTAACCAATGGGGAAAATGCCAAGGGCTTTGCAAATCTAAGACTAAAAATGAATGTTGAAGATGTTCCAAAACTATTGAATTATTTTGCAAACCATCCCCCAATTCTAGATCGCAATGGCCTAATCGAAATCATAAGAAATGAAGTGATTGCTAGAGTGGTCACTCCGTGTTTAGCATCTTGTTCAAGCGCTGCGGATTTAAGAACTGCTAATTTCATGGAAAAATTTGAGATGACTGCTGAAATTGAGATGAGAAATCTCCTAGCCAATCTCGGCTTTACATTGCTCAAAGCATTCCCAATCACCAACCCAACAGACATGGAATTGGTTCAGCGTCATAGAGCGGCTGTTGAAGCCCAAACTGCTGGAAATCAGGTAAACACCGAATCTCAAATCGCTCATTATACTCAAACCGAAGAGATTACCCTTGCTCGAATTCAAATGGAGAACAATGTGAAAAGAGCACATGCTCGGGGCCAAGTTACTGTCGAACTCGAGAGTCAATTGAAAGGGCTTAGAGCCGAAGAAGCACGCTGGGATGCCGAATTGAACCGTGATAGAGGCAAGATGAATCTCAGAGTTGATGAAGCCGATGCAAAGGCTAAGAGGGCTATGGATATGTTTGCACAGGTTCAAACTCGAAAGGCCGACCGAGTTCAAAGCCAACAAGAATTCCAAAATCAACGTATGTCTGCTCAAAATGATCTCCAGTCTAAAATGATGGAAATGGCAGCCGACCACGGCGCATTGACTCCAGATGTAATGGCTGAATTTTTGCGCCAACAAACCGCTCAAAAAGCTGTTGATTCGTCTAATGCCGCCACACCAAGTAATTGTGGCTGTGGAGTGGCCCTCCAACCCGGTTGGAAGGCTTGCCCTAGTTGCGGTTCACCGATTGCCTGAAGAAGGAGATTGACTTGCACCGGTTTAGTGTTAACTAAACCTTGGAAACTTTGGCAACCTCATTGGCGCCAAAGAAATGAAAAAACCTTGTTTTTTCGGATGATATTCACTCTTGTAATAGCGGTAGCAATTCCATATGCCGTAATCAATCGAATAATGGGTATTATCGATTATTCCGCTTTTGATCCGATGATTCAATTAGATGAATGGACCCCCTTTATCTCTTGGTCATTTTGGATATACATGACCTTATACCTCTACTATCCTGCAGCAGCATGGTTCGGAAGAAAAGATGATCAAAGAATCAGAGAGATGTTTGCCTTTCATCAAGGATTATTCATCACAACATGGATCATCTTTTTGATTTTCATCGTTCTTCCAGTTGAGATTCACATTAGAAACCAAATGCCTCAATCGGTTTTGGATGGGCAAGGGATATATGGGTTCTTCTTTGCAACCCTTATGCACAATCTAGATTCCCCGTATAATGCGTGGCCGAGTTTACATGTTGTTCAGTCGTTACTTATCGTTCTTATTTTGCGTCATTGGAAAGTAATCACTGGATCAAAGGAAGTATTTGTTTGGTTGTGCTGGATAGCACTATGCATCTCGATAATGACTACAAAACAACACTTTTTCTGGGATTTATCAACCGGGATTATAACCGGAATCATCAGTTGGAAATTTTTGTGTAAACCACTTGTCGTTTCTGCATCTAACCAAGAATGGCTCGAGACATTTCAATCTTGATGTTCACATTCTTGGAATCTTGCCTGCACCAGCATATGGGCGGCCTTTTTTATTGATTGAAATAATACCTAAATCTAAATCCTCTCTAAATCCCTGTGCTCTAAGGCGAAGGCCTATCAAGGTCTCATCGATAGAGACTCTAGGTTCTAGCCAAAAAGTGGTTTGCCATTTATCCCCTGGTAGCAAATACGCCAGACAATCTTTTGATTTGTCATGGCTGGTTAAATCCGCCGAATTATATCTTGGCTCAACCCGAATTTTTTCAATCGGTGTCAAACTCAGATTGGACACCTCAACATCCAATCTCAAGCGTCCACGGTCGTGGCTCACCTTCCCATTCATTTTCAGGTCGTCTCGATTCAATTTTGCTGTCAGCACCATACTTCTTCCTCATATTGATATTAACGAGGAAGGTTATCAATTAATCCCCTCACATGTGTTAGAGTTTGTATTATTACGGAAATAGGCTTTCCGGTATCTGGTACTTTTTTCCTTAATCAGGCAAACAAACTTGCTATTATTTCCGGCTGGGTCAAATAGAATATTAGGCCTGCTCCAGCCATCATCATCATCCACGCACCGATCGCTTTTATTAGTCCAGTCGACCGTCTCAATATCGAAATGAATCGTTGCTGGCCCATGCCCACTACTGTAGTCACAGTGATCATCAATATACTGACCGAAAGCATTAGACCTGCTAAGCCGGTCCAGGTTGCAATACCACCAATGATTGCGAGATAGCCAATGAAAGGAATAACCGCTGCCGCGGTACAGTCGATTGAAGCAGCGGAATATCCAATTCCCCAAAGATACATATTTCGACGAGGGGTGAAACGATCATCCATTTCCGTTGTCGAATATTTATCGACCAATTTTTGAACGAATCCAAGAAGATGGGCGGTCCCCCCAGTGAGCATAAACGCACCGAGAATCAGCAGTAAAACCGCAACGCCAAGGGCGAAATAATGCAATACTCCAGTTAGATCAAACACACTACCCAAGCCAAATACAATTATTCCAATAAATGTAAAAAATGTTAGTTGGCCTAAAGCTGCAAGCCCACCCAAAACAAAGTGTGGTGGCATTTTTTTGCTAAGTTTACCAGATTCAATCAATTCGTCTTCGCGTTGACCTAAGCCGATGTAATACGAGATATAACCTGGGAGAACTGGGAATGCACATGGTGAGAAATAAACCAAAACACCGAGTAAAAGACCCATCGAAAAGATTGCACCTGGCGATCTATCGACCTTTGCTAAAGAGAAGCGAAGATCTTCTGATTCTCCTTTGGCTGCTGCTACTACAGCACTATCAAAATCGCCCCAGCCTTTGGTTGGGGTTCCTGAACTTTCTTTGGCTACAATGAAACCTTCATGGTCGATAACCAACACTACTGGAATCGCTTGAGCTTGATAGGTTTCGACGAAATCAGCTTTGAAATATGAGATCACATTCCAATTTAATTCACCATCGAGAGTAGAGGTAATCGTAAAATTTAGTGATGAATTTTCATCCAGATCAATAGTGATACCACCCGGGTTTGAATCTTTGTCGTTTAGGCTTGAATTACCTCCTATATCGATGCATGCAATCGTGGATTCAAAATCCTCGACCCATGCTTCAACACAATAAGCGCCGTCGTCTAAGGATAGATTTTCACTAGATGAATTTCCAGAACTCTGGATTTCTTCTGCCAAAACAGAATCGCCTGCCCCAGTACCTACTATCCAAGGCATATGTGAATCACTAGAGGAATCACCAAAATATTCCCGCAATTTTTCTAGGCCTTCCATCGGTTCACCATCGACAATTTGGTACCAAGATCCAACCGATATTATCAAGACATCATATTCTGCATCGAGATTATCCCATTCATTTTGACGAGCCTCTAAATGTTCCTGAACCAAGTGACAATTGGCACAATCTACCGCCATGAAATCAATTACTACGATTTCACCACGATGATCTGAAAGTTTGAACCAACCATTTTCATCTACATGGTCACCTTCTTCAATCGAACGATTGAGAGTTTCGATTTCAAAATCTGGAGCCAGTCTGACATCATCAGCAACGCCGTAATTTGAAGATGCTAAATCGAAAAGGGATAGACCCGAGTATCCGATAATGCTGAAGAGAACGATGGCGATACCAAATGCCTTCCAAGTCAACGGTTCCTTGAAGACACCAAGGTCAACCCCGTACCGGTCCTTCAATCCCATCAAAACCAACCGGATTGCCCTTTGTTATCAACCTCGCGTGGGATGGTCCCTAATCAATTCAAAAAAGTCGAGTTTTTTGAGGCCCAAATCACGATTCGGTAACAAATTCCGCCTACTACCAAACCGACTAAAACACAAAGCATTAGCCAAACCGGTTGTTCTGCGCCATTCACAGATGCATCGACCAAGAGGTAAAGCGTAAGGATGGAGGAAAGGATACCAAGGCTACCACCTATGCCGATTCCAGCGAGATGGATTCCGGTCCGCTTTAGGATTCCCACAACACCAACTAAACTAGGGCCTTATTGATAGTTGCGCCTACGCAAAGGGGTTTCACTTTCATTTTTCGGAGGGACCTCACAGGAAAAGAAGAGGTTGGTCGCCACCAAAGAATTAACCAGCATGACTGAGGTCGCGACTCAACTCGTAAAAACGGTGCAAAGCATCGTTTTCGATTAACCAATCAACGACACTTTCTGGAATAGATTGCGATAATATCTGCTTCTGAGCTTCATCATCCATGACTGTTGAGAGCATTTTTAAAGTGGTTCTAACCCGCCAACCCTCTAGAGATTCTCTCTTATTCATTTCAACCCAAATTACCGGAAATCCTGCTTGTTCATACAATAATTTAGTTGATTCATCACTTGTGACCAAAGTGCCTTCTCCATGGATTTTTGTTGTATGCTCAACCCAATTAGGTGGATCGTTAATATCCTCTATTTGTACGATTTTGGCCTCTTTATCGCCAAGCCATTCTTGGATCATATCTTTGCGTTCATCGCCACTAAATGGATTATCAAAAGTCCATGATTCTTGTGCACTACCGATTACAATAGTAGTTGGACCGAGTTCCATTGCTGTTTCAATAAGATGAACATGGCCATTGTGGAACGGCTGGAAACGGCCAAGAACGATGTACATTTTCATCACACAAAATAAGGGTCGACTTCGAGATTGGGCAAATCGCAGCCCATGTCATTGAAACACAAAATCATTCGTTTGCACCCCTCGACCATCTCATCTAAAGGAGTTTCACCCATCGAACCAACTCGGAACATTTTTCCTTTGAGGTGGTCTTGTGCTCCAATAACTTGAGTTTGATATTCTTCATTGAGACGCGTTCGCCAAGAGTCGTCGATTCCTTCAGGATACATAATTGCAGTTACTGTGTCAGAACGAGAATACTCATCAGCAAGTAATTCAAAACCTAAATCGGTAAATAAATTTCTTACACCATTTGCCATCATTGCACAACGTGACCAGCGGCTTTCCAATCCTTCGTTTTTTAGATTCTCAAGCGCTGCAGCCCAACCCATTGCAAGGTTGATGGCTGGTGTCCATGGGGTTTGGTCATCTTCACCTTTCTTTAGTGCAGGTAAAATATCTAGGTAATAATTAGGATTTGAGTCACCTTGAAGACGGATTGCTTTACAACGGTCAATGAATTTTTGGTTAACTGCGATAGCTGCAATACCTGAAGGACCTGCTGTACACTTTTGTGCACCGACGACAACCGCTTCAACATTCCATTCTGCTGGGTGCACCGGCAGACCACCGACGCTGGTAATCGCATCTAAAATCAGGCTGACACCATGACGTCCACACATCTCTGCGATCTCAACCGCATCTTGAGTGATTCCAGTAGAGGTTTCATTATGACAAATCGCCATACCTTCCCAATTGCCACGGGCCAATTGCTCCTCGATTTCGCCAAGGTCAAAAGCTCGGCCCCATTCGTATTCAAGGTGTTTTACAATAGCAAATCGAGAGATCATCTGAGCGACTCGCTCACCGAATTTTCCGTTTGTCGGCACCAATATTCGGTCATTAGGACGAAATCTGTTCGCTAAGACCATCTCCATCGCTGCGGTTCCTGAGCCGGATACTGCAATTACTTTGTAATCATCTTCACCTGCCCAAGATCCGGTTTTTTTCTCAGGTTTTGAAGGCGAGATATTGAAAGCACATCTCAAGCCACTATTGAGTCGAGCCATCACATCTCGGTATTCTGGTCCACGGGCTGTGATGGTCGGTGTTGCCATTGCATCCAAGCAATTTTGTGCCATTCTTACCGGACCTGGAACTAGAAAGCAGGCGCCTTCGTGACTCATGTTACAAGCGACTGGGCACCGGTACAATAACCCGTTGCCAAACCGTCGTCCTGAAAAAGTGGTAGCCATTGGCTTTGAATGTGCTGACCATTGGCCTAGTCATGTTACAAGGTGCTCGAAAAGAGCATGCAAAGGCACTAGTTAATGCAGCGAAAGAAATGAATTTGGATGTTGAGATTCGGAATTTACGAAAATCAGAAGAGATTGGACTAATCGATGGACTTATCCTTCCCGGTGGCGAAACTACCGCAATGAAAATTGCATCACAATCTGAAGATTTATTATCGGCTCTTTGGCATTATGTCGAAACCAAAAATGTACCGATTTTGGCAACGTGTGCCGGTGCGATTCTATTGTGTCAAAATAAATTGATTCGCGCAACCATCGAAAGAAATGTTTACGGAGGTCAATTACATTCATTTCAAACGATGATCAAATCAACTATTGGTGATGGAGAATTCCCCGGTGTATTCATTCGAGCACCGGCTTTCAAGTCTAATGAATGTGAAGAAATTGCATATTTTGATTCAGAACCGGTTGGACTTCTCGATGCAAATAGAATGGCACTTACCTTCCATCCAGAATTGACTGACGACTTACGTTTTCATCGATGGTTGTTGACCAGCGCATTGAAAACCAAAGGGCTTTGACACCTCGTTGTGCAGTTGAAGATGGCAAGCCAGGTC